>DAGO01000088.1 GCA_002498185.1 Euryarchaeota archaeon UBA10
AAGGGGTTTATCAAATCGACTACGCAGATTCCAAGCAAATCGTGTGCTGTAGCCTGTTTATGCAGTGGTCTTTGCTTGCTTATATTCGGCATTCATTTCTTTGAATAATTGCCTTAGATCATCCTTTGCCATTTTTATTGAATCCTTCAATTCACTAATCTTGTTTTTCATGGCAATCTTTGAGTCTTTAGCCATCTTTTTTATATCTCGCTTGGCCTTTTGAATTTCGTACATTTTAGCGCGTAAATTTTCTTTACATTTTGTTAAGCGGTCTTCGAACCTGTGAATGTTCACATTTCTTCGTTGCAATCTGTCTGCTCGTTTTTTGAAACGCATGTTGACTTTTGCAATCTCAATAGAATGTTTTGGGGTAGATTTCAAATCCGAATTCAATCCTAGATATTTGAATGACTGAATCCACCACTTACTAGGATCCATGTGATACCACTTGTGTCCATTCCTGTAATCTGCTTGGAATGTGTGGTGGAAGTTATGATATCCCTCTCCGAAGGTTAGGAAAGCTAACCAAAATGAATCTCTACTCGAGTTCTCTTCCGAGTACGGTTGTGTCCCCCAAATATGTGCGGCACTGTTTATCAAGAATGTTCCATGATGAACGAAAACAACTCTAGCTAGACCTGCCCAAACAAAACATCCCACTGCTCCAGATAATCCGCCTATTGCAAATCCGATTACTGCAGGTAAAATTAGACCTGAAAGTGCTCCTATCAAGAAGACATTTCTGTGCTGCCACATTATGATTTTACTTCTTTGTAAGTCCTTGACGTTTGAGAAATCATTGGTGAAATTTTCTTCTTCCAATAATATCCATCCGATGTGCGAATACCAGAATCCCTTTGATGCGCTGTATGGATCATCCTCTGTGTCGGTCAGTTTGTGATGCCTTCTGTGGTCAGAACACCATTCGATAATGGAGTTTTGAAAAGACCCTGCGCCAAATATTGAATAGAATAGTACCAAGGGCCATTTTGCATTATGTGAGCGATGTGAAAATAGTCTATGATATCCAACAGTTATTGAAAGGCCGCATGCGAAGTAAAGGCCAACAAACACAATCAATTCAAGCAGGCCTGGTGGACCAAAGTAAATCCAATGCAAAACAATTCCAATCAATGCAAAGACTGGGGTTGCGAATAAAAAAATTGAATTCAACCAATTAATTTTGACTGCATTGGATTCTGTCATACAGCGCTCGCTCTGAGTGCCGTTATTGACTGTTAGGGTCCTATGGTCACAAACTAGATGATTTTGCAATCATCTTGCGCTTGCTGCGATACGCTGGACTTCTTCCTTCTTTGCTACAGCAAAAGAGGTAACGTCTCCAACGCTTGCTTTGGTTAACTCGTTGATGATGCACTGAGTCAGGGTTCTCTTGGACTTGGATGTGCCTTGCTGAGCACCCTTTGCCAAGTTTCCTAGAGCAACATCTAGTCTTCTTGATGGCGAACTGTCAACAGCTTTTGGTTGAGATACTGCACCGAACTTGATTCTGGTGATTTCTTCCATAGGAGCGGCATGGCAAATTGCGTCAACAAATGCTTGCAGAGGGTTTTCACCGCTCTTAGCAGCCATGGAATCAAGGGCGCTCTCGAACGCTTTCAAAGCACCCATCTTCTTCCCTGTGTACTTTCCAGTACGCATTAGTTTGTTTGTGAATCTCTCGACGACAGACAGGCGAGCTTTTCCGAACCACGCGTTTGCATGTCGACCACCGGTATGTGGAACTCCGACAGTTGAGAGATTGATGTAAGGCGCTAGTCCAGGGTCACGGCATACAACTTCAGCAGCATCATACTTACCGAATACTAGTGTTCCAATACCTGCGATTGGCTTTGCCTCTTCGACAGTGGTTTCTTCTTGTGTTTCGACATCGTCACTCATCACAATCACTCCAATTCATCGAACAGGCTTCTCCTTTCGTCCACGGACCATTTCATCCAATGAAACTCCGTTAACTTGGATTACCTTGTAACGTACACCAGGAATATCTCCGTATGAACGTCCCATGCGTCCACCGATACCTTCGACCATTACTTCATCGTGCTCGTCGATGAAGTTGATAGCACCATCACCAGGTGCGAAAGCGGTTAGTTTGTTTCCGTTCTTGATTAGTGAAATTTTCACAGCCTTTCTGATTCCGGAGTTAGGCTGCTTTGCTTCGATACCGACTTTTTCGATAACGATACCCTTGGCCTGAGTTGAACCTGCCAATGGGTCGTGCTTAGCCCTTGACTTGAGCATGCGCTTCTTGTACCTGCGGTCTGACCATCTAAACTTTTGGCGATCTTTTGCCATCTTAGTTCCAGCGAACAATCCACGACCCATGTCAAAAACTCCAGAGAAGCAACTTGCCGACCTACCTCCCCTATTTCATGGTGCCGATTGTAAAACCTAGGTCAAATGATGCACTAGCCGCCGAAATCTAGTGCCAATGTTCATGGTTATAATCCTACACGAGTGCATCATGGCATTCCGTGATTTGCTAGGTGCGGCCACCGTAGTGAATGAACTAACAAGTGTACTGCATGGGGTTTTTGATAAATCTAAATCAACAGGTCATGGACTTTTGTTGTTTGAGAATTTAATTGAAGCTCCAGGTCATAAAATTGCTGTCAATCTGTTGACAAGGCCTCGTCTCTGTGCAGCCCTGTCGATTGAGCCGGAGGATTTTATTGACCTTCTTGGATGGGCGATGGAGAATCCTAGCGAACCAAAAATAGTCGAAACAGGTCCTGTCTTGGAAAACCCACAATCCACTCCAAAATTGACCGCGTTACCAATTCCACACCACTGGAGAGAGGATAGAGGTAGATACATGTCATCGAGCGTGATTATTGCCGAATACGGCGGCATTAGGAATATGTCGTTTCACAGGCAATTTTTGCGAGATGATAATCACCTAGTAGCCCGAATAGTTCCGAGACATCTTCACACTATGACTGCAGAAGCAAGGGCGTCAGGAGAGGAAGTAAATGTAGCAATAATCAATGCTCCCGACCCAGTTGTGCTTCTTGCTGCTGCTATGTCCTTTGACACCAATATCGATGAGTTAACAATTGCTTCAGCACTTCACGAAAAGGTGTATGGTAAGCCACTGGAATTACTCTCTCTTCCTAATGGGATTCAAGTTCCAGCCAATGCAGAATATGCAATGTGGGGCCGCATTACTACCGAGAATGATGACGAAGGTCCATATGTCGATATTACCGGTACAGTCGATGACATTCGTCAAGAGCCAGTAATCGAAATTGATGGAATTACACACAGAACAAATCCAATTTTCCATGCGCTTATTCCTGCAGAAGCAGAACACAAAACTCTGATGGGGCTTCCAAGAGCACCTACAATCAAGTCTGCTGTGAGTGAAGTTTGTGAGTGCCTAGATGTTCACATGACTGAAGGAGGAGGTGGCTGGTTGGCTGCTGTAGTCAAAATCCGTGTACAAAACGAAGGCGATGGAAAGAGGGCGATTCAGGCAGCCTTGGATGGCCATCGCTCAATGAAAATGGTTACGATTGTGGATGAAGATATCGATATTACCGATCCTGTGCGTGTAGAGTGGGCGATGATGACCAGATGGCAACCAGATTCAGACTCAATTATTCTTTCAAATCAAAAGGGCTCTAGTCTCGACCCCTCCCGTCTAAATGATGGAAATACTGCAAAGATTGGAATCGATGCAACAATACCTTGGGGTTATGATAGATCAGGTTTCATGTCGGTTCAGTGAGTTGATTCAATGGATAGTGCTTCCATCCTTCAGCACCCCCGCAGGAATCTAGGAAGTAGGCATCGCTCACAGGCAGATAGATTTGTGAAATTAGCAAAAAAAGACCCTGGACGTAAGGATGAGAATCTTGCTTGGGCAGAACAGAATGCTCAACAAGCGGTCTTATACGATTTTACTGATGAGAGAAATTGGCGTTGCTTAGCCGAGATTAAGCATATGCGCCAAGATGGTGAAGGCCTCTCTTTGGTTTTGGAGGACTTGTTTGTTGTATTGGGTCGTGACCCAAATCAACTCGGGCAACTCAAGGGCGTAAACCACATGGAAGTAGGTCTTGAGTTACTTGAAGCCGCATTTCTAACCGATTCATTGGAGCCTGAAATTTGGTTTGGCAAACTGGATTCAGATAGCCTGAACAATTTTGCAATCCGATGTAAAGGTCTAGATTTTACAGACCAGAGAGCCAATATTGTCTATGGTAGAAGATTGGAAAGAATCCGGAGTGCAGGTCATGAAGAGATGTTCATTGAACTAGTACATCATCTACTTGCTCATCGTCCTGCAAATCATGAATTGTGGATGGAACTTGGTAGACTTCATGAGCGTCGAGGCGAGATCGACCAAGCTTGGTTATGCTATGACCATGTCCAGCAAATACGCCCAACTGAAACGGTTCGTGACCTCTTCTTGGCTAGGCTAAAAGGAGCAATGGATGGTGAAGAATCAATTCCATGGAGTGGCCCATCATTAGAAACTCGGGCGGATTTCCTATCTCGAATGCAGAATCTTTCACAGACTGTCTCCGTTGTTCCTATTGAGGAAGAAGAGGTAGAAGAGGAACCAGTAGATGTCGAACTGAAGAGATTGCAGGATTTAATCGAAGCAGGCGAGGCAGCCGAGGCATTTTTCATGGCTCGCTCCCTGTTCACTTCCGGCGAATCTTGGGCTGAGGAATGGATGCTTAAGGCACAATCAATGCTCTAAACATCCTTTAGAGTCATAATCTCTGTAACTCTCTGAGTCCACATTGTAGCAGAATCTCCCTCGCTAATTGACGCACACAATGCTGCAAGCAATGCATCTTCAACCTCGGAAGGGGATGAAAGTAAGTCAGCGAACAACTCTGCTCTCTCCAAACGCTTTGCTAGCATAACTAAAGCACGCAGGTCAGGTCTCTCTTCACCAGAATATCCTTCCTTTGTGTTCGCAATACACCATTCTAGTACACCGAACACATCATCAGGATGGACCTGTAAAATTGGTGCGGTTTCACCAGCAGATAGTGGCTTTGAATCACTGACTTGGTCTGCAAATTTTTCTGCTTCTTCACTGATGAATCCCGATGATATCTCAACAAAAATGGCTCCGGATTCAACTGCCAATTCTGACTGTTTGGCAATCATTGCATGGGCATGGGCGTTGAAGGCACATCTCGCAGCATCGAATATATGTCCGAACGCTAAATGAATTCTTGCCGCTTGGATTCTGGATATTGCAATAGTTTCGTTTGCATGTCCGGATTTTCTCGATATTTCTCCATGCACGTGCAGCGCCATCATTGGCTCATCAATTGAGAGGTGGAATGCTGCTTTGTTTAGAAGAGAAATGTCGTGATCTCTACTAGCTTTAGCTACAGATTTCAATCTAGTTTCTGCCCAAGTTAAGTCATCTCTAGCCTTCTCAATCTGGCCGTTTTCAAAATGAACTAATCCTCTTTCCATTCGCAATCTTCCTTCCAGTGCGAGGTCTCTGGTGTCCGGTGTTCTTGCAACTGCTAGGGCTGCTTCTATAGAATCGATGTCAATTTCTCCTGCTATTCTTTTCCGGACCAAATCAAGTACTTTTGATTCTGCAGGGCTCAATTTGTCCTCCAAGAAAGCAACGATATCACTTTGCAAAACAAGTCCGAGTTCGGCGATACCGAGCCAGCTTGTCCATCCCATTTTTTCTAGTAACGGTTCAAGTTCTCTTTCACCGTTTTCAAAGGCATGGATTATTTCTTCTGGATTCATTTTTGATCCCTCCTAGTCTGTGCCAGCAAATTGATGAAAGCGGTTTCTGCAGCAACTCTATCGCTCTTACCAGTCCAACCAGCAGCACCATCATGGCCACCGCCTTCTCCTCCCAATGT
The DNA here is from genome assembly GCA_002498185.1 of Euryarchaeota archaeon UBA10. Lineage (GTDB taxonomy): Archaea > Thermoplasmatota > Poseidoniia > Poseidoniales > Poseidoniaceae > MGIIa-K1. The sequence goes on from DAGO01000088.1 coordinate 5,880, forward strand.
TTCACTCAGTGTCTGCATCATCTGACCCAGATGTACTCCATTGATTGTTGATGACCTAGGTGCTCTGACTGTCAATCTTGTTTCACCATCTCTAAACCTAGAAACTAGGGCAACCTCTGCCCCAGTCTGGATCAAAATACCGGCAACTTTTCCTTCGTGTATGCCTGCATGGGTGTGCACAAGATTCCAGGCTCCACATTCTGTTGATTGACATCTTGAAAGGGCTTTCAAAATGGCCCCTCTTTCGCTAGAATTAATTTCCTCATTCTGAATATGTTCCACAAATTCTTGATACTCAAATCCGGCACCATCCAATATCTCTGAAGCACATTCCAAGGATGCTCTATCAGCATGCTTGAATCTGCCAGTATCAGTGATTAATCCTGCAAGTAAGAGCTTACGTACTTCGTCGGTGAGTGAAGACGGCGCCTTTTCTTTCAGATATTGAAATACGATTTGTGTTGTCGCTCTTGCATTATTTCTAATCTCTAAGTCTCCTTCGCTAAAACTCCAGTCGCAAGTATCGTGATGGTCGATGACACATATTGGCACTCCTTTTGGGATTTCTATGCCAGTCTGTGATTCTGAAGCGGCATCAACAATGATTATTCCACCAAGTTTTGTAGGCCATGATGGTTCTTTTGTGAGTTTTCTGAACGGTGCATTCATTTCAATGCATAGGCGTTTAGCCAGTTTACCAATGTGTAAGCCACAAGCCATGAGGTTTGGGTTCGAGGAAGCTAATGCAATCGCCGAACCGATTGTATCCATGTCACCGTTTCTTCCTGTAAGTACAGGAACGGCACCATTCTCGGCTGCTCTTGCAATCCAAGTGGCTAACTTATCCAAATTCATCCCTCTAGAGATTGCTTTAACTTTTCATATGTGGATACAAGTTCAGCTTCTCGCTTGGCCATAGTTTCTACAGCAGATTTCATTTGAGTGAGAGTGGTTTCTAAATCGGATAGCAACTGTTCTCTATCTTTTACCTCAACAAGAATAGTGCCCATTTGACGATGTAGTGCCATGTCTTCAGGTTGCTCTTTCACTGCCGCAACTGTTCCTTCCAGTTCTCTAACTTGAGCGTTGAGAGATGCTACTTGTTGTCTAGCAGCTTGTACTTCTGCTACTACCATCTGCAGTTGTTGTGCTGATTCCATGTTTAGTCCTCACTTGCTTGGGGTTCAAGAATCCATCACTTCTATGACTTTGCGAGCAATTACTAGAGATCGCATTCTAGTATTCCACATTGCACGAGCATCTTTTGCTCGGGCTTCATTGAGGGTGAAACTGAAGATGTTACCGCTAATTGTGACATCTTCTTCACTGGACAGACTAGATGCTAATGATTTAGCAAACGGAGAATCCACCGATAGGCGGACAGACCACAAGAGGATCACTCCTCTTCGTCTAGTTCACCAGCATTCATTGCTCTCTCGTACTCGATAGCAGCTTGCTGAGCGATGAAAGCCATGTCTGCAGTGGTTGCACCATCTGCATTACGGCGAATGATTCTACTGTTAGCATCGGATGCACGAGTGAATGGTTCCCACGCTCCGCCTGCAAATGTGTATCCACACTTTGTACAGTGCCAAATTCCAACAGACTTACGCCTTACCGTGCGGTACTGGCATGTTGGGCATGTGTACCTCGCTGATTTCTTCTTCATGGCCATGCCAGCATTTCTTCGAACGCTAACACCATATCTTGCACCAAAACGACCGGTTGCGCCAGCCTTCTGTGTTCGCTTTGCCATGTTCATTCCTCCTTGGAGTTGACTAGTTCTGCGAGTTCTGCACAGCGCTGCTGAGCGACCCCGAGTATCTCGTCGAATTCGGCCGGCGTGAAAGTTCCCTTTAACCCCTTCTGAAGCGAATGTAGGTGTCCCTCATCTCCTAAAGTGATGTGAATTCTCTCATCTCCGCCTAATTCTTCCTCTTCATTAGCATCTAGAACATATCTTCCACCAACTCTGGTGAATGAACACATTGTTGGAGTCATAGAGACTGCAAGAGGATAGTCTTCACCGATATCAAAACGCTCTGCTGGAACGATTGCAGTCCTTAGGGCTGCTATTGCACCAAGAGCACATGCATCGAAGATATTGCCCTTGTCAGAAAGGACATGAATATCGATCATGATACCCAGAACTTTCTCTCCTGGAATAATACATAGAGAATCCATGTCAATACAACCGGACTCTCTAATTCCTCTATCAACAACTCTTCCGAGTTCGATTGATTGTGGAGAAGGAGGTCCAGGTTCATACTTGCGTCCAGCCACTGGACGTAGTTCTGCACCGCACATCAAGGAACCTTGAGTAGGTCGGTCAGGCCAAGGGGTTCTAA
>DAGO01000081.1 GCA_002498185.1 Euryarchaeota archaeon UBA10
GGCTATTGAAAGTGTAGATTGGAGACAATACGGATTGGAGCAAGCGGGGGGCAAGGGAGTCCCTAAAGGTCCAGCGGCAATCTTGGTTCACCTTGCTAGTACAAACGTTCAATTCACATCTGAAGCAAAGGAAGCTCTATCTGACAATGAGTTCGTTTTCGAAGAAACTCGCAGAGCAATGCTGGAGATGGGTAGGGGCCTGAGAAAGCACCTTGAAAAGAAAAAGAAAATGGCAAAGACCCGTGAAAAATTCGAGTTGATTAACGATATTTTGCCTGCTATTGCAGAGAAATCTGCGTCAATTTTGGAGCGCCCTGTTCCTGACCTTGCAGGCTCGATTACGAAAATTATGAGTGCAGTAATTTGTAATGAATCGACGACTTGGAATAAGGAAACAAAGAAAGTTGATGTTTCAATCACGCTCTTCAATTACACCGCAAGAGCCAGGAGCTACTCTTTACTGGTCAATTGGCCTGAAAAATCGGGCGGCGAGATGATTGGTAACGAGCGTGGTGGAAGAAAGGAAGCGATGGGAATCTGGGGGTGGAAAATTGAAACTCTTGAACCAGGAGAAAAAGCAGTTGTCGAGTACTCTCTTTCTAATCTAGAAAAGGGCGATTGGACTGAAACCGAGGTCTTTTTCAGAGGCAGTCAAGACGTAATTGGTGCCACCAAACTAGACGAAAAGATGCTAGTTGAAATAAGAAAACAAGAAGAAGTTCTCAATCAAAGCGATGCTCTCTCTGAAAAAACTGGAGAGGCTTCTGAGGATAACGGAGATGGCGTTGCATACGAACCGGGGTTGGTCGAAGGAGACTCTGGCCAAACCACTTTGTTTGGAGGTGAAAATTGATGGCGCGAGTAAATGATCCAGAATTGACAAAGGCACGACTACACCTTGTCGTCGAAGAAATGTATGACAGGATTGTGAAGGGCGAGCCACCTACGATGACCCTTCCTGTAAGAACCAAGAATAACATCGGATTTGACAAGAAGCTTGGAGTCTACAAATACGGAAAGAAAAGGTCTACACGTGACGCAACAAGTCTCGGTTCTGCAAAAAATCTACTCAGAGCGCTTCATGTTGTTGAATTCATTGAGGAAATGATTGAGGCTGGTAAATCGTCCACTCTAAGAGAAATGTACTACATCTCAGAAAGCTGGGGCTTAGGAAAATTCGGCAGCCAGAACGAATCAAACAACTTAGCAGAAGACCTCGAAGTCGTCACTACTTGCCTAAGAGAGGATTTCAAATTGAGGCCTGAAGAAGACGGTGCGCGAATGATTGGAGATGTTACAATCGAAGAGCTGAACCGTCGAGGCCAGTGGATGACAATCAACGCTCGTGATGATGTAGGCGATTCTGGTTATGGCGTTCCATATAATGTAGAAGCTGAGAAAATTAGATTGAAAGAACATGATGTCAATTTCTTGATGGCCATTGAAACTGGTGGTATGTTCGACAGATTGGTAGAAAACGGGTTTGATGAAGAATACAAATGTGGTTTGATTCACCTCAAAGGACAGCCTGCTCGTTCAACTCGCAGAATAATGAAGCGTATGAATGAAGAATGGGATTTGCCGGTTATCGTCTTCTTGGACGGTGACCCGTGGTCATTCAGAATCTTCGCATCAATCGCTTATGGAGCGATAAAAACGGCACATATTTCTGAATATTTGGCGACTCCTTCAGCATCTTATCTTGGAATCACTGCAGATGATATTCTCGCTTACGATTTGCCTTCTGATGAATTATCGAAGAAGGATATTGAAGCTTTGAATGCAGAATTATCTGACCCAAGATTCGCAGATGGTTGGTGGCAAGAACAGATCAACATGATGCTTGAAATTGGCAAGAAGGCTGAACAGCAGTCTCTAGCAAAGTACGGTTTAGATTTCGTAACCGATACTTACCTGCCTGAGAAATTGGGAGAAATGGGGTTAGCGTGAAGGCGCTTGGTTGAAGTCATGTGGCTGCTTAGCGCAGCCCATGCAACCCGCACAGGAGCACTCTCCTTGGCCCAAGCGGATTATGATTGCAGGTGCAGTTGCAGGTTTTATTGGAGTGATTGCATTTACTCTGGTTGCTAGCGATATTGTTGATTACATGGACCCACGAGAGGTTTCAGAACATTCTGTTGAATACGATCCTGGAACCAATACAGTTCTAACCTTAGAGCCAGGATGTTGGATTGTCAATCTTGAAGGCGGTGATGAAGATTATGATGTTTCATTCCAATATGTCGAAAATGGTGCAGCGACAGACACTGTTTCGGATGACTGTCGAAGTGACTTCCAAGCAACTGGTGCAGGTGTTGATTTCTCAGAAGTTTCAAAACTGAATATTGAGGAAACTTCCGATGTATTAGTCACGATTGAGTGTGAATCAGCAGAAGGTTGCGATAAACCATTGCTATTTACTAACTCAGAAGAAGCTGTCTTAGCCATGTTGGGAGATGCTGGTCTGTGGCTTGTTTTCGTAACCTGCTGTAGTGGAGCAATTATGCTCCCACTGGGTTGGATTCTTGTTTCGATAAACAAAGGTAAGGACACTAAAGTTATGCTAACTCAGCAACAAATTGTTGAGGCTATGAATCCATATGAACAAGATGTGAATCCAAACCAGGAGATGCTTACTACCGACCAATTGTACAAACTTGTACGTGGAGAAGTGCCTGAGATGGAACAACAGCAAGCCAATGTCCCTAGCCCATTCAGCGATGCAGATACGAGAGTAAAAACCCCAACGAAAGCAAAGACGGGTGGCTCGATTAACCGTGCCAGTTCTTACACTCACGAAAATCCGCCAACCGACGAGTCTTGGAAGAACTGGGATGAATCTTGATTTTTTTCAAACATGGAGTATTATATCCATGCAAATCTTCGGAAACCGATGAGGTTGTTGAAGAAACTGAAGATTTACAGGAACAAAGTACTGAACATGAAAATCCTCTAGATGATGCGACTAATGATTGGTTGCTAGAAGAACTGGGATGAGATATAGCACAATTGCGACGGGTTCTTAGGCAACCGATGCTAGGTAACCATTGGTTGTGAAGTCATGGCAGACCTCGACGAGGCCCTTGGAATCCTACAAAACAAAGCACGGAGAGCCATTCTTGAGCGATTGGTTCGCGAACCACATTACCCGTTGCAACTGGCTAAACAGATTGGGATCTCACAACAAGCGGTAATGAAACACCTCAGATTGCTAGAAAATGTTGGTTTCGTTGTAAAAATGAA
>DAGO01000123.1:0-1564 GCA_002498185.1 Euryarchaeota archaeon UBA10
TGCTTCTAAGGGACTGGACTCTGACACTACACCTAGCTTGCCAGGTCCTGGTGATTTACACCTTGAGGATAATGTCCCTGCAATGGAATACTTGATGCTCGCAGGCGGACAATTCTCCAAGTCTAGAAGACACGCAGTATGGCTACCATCTTTCTTGGAGAGATTTGACCCAGACACACTCCGTTATTATTTGTCAATTAATATGCCGGAAAATCATGATACCGATTTTAATTGGCCGGATTTTGTTGAAAAAATCAATTCTGAATTGATAGCAGCATACGGTAATTTCGTCCACCGAGTGCTTACTTTAGGAGCGCGATTGCCAGATGATAGGAGATTACCATCATTCGAAAATCTAGATTTCTGTAAGGATGAAATGACTAGATTGGAAGAAATCCATTCCGATGTCACATCAAGCCTTGAAAGGCATCGTTTCAAAGAAGCATTACGTAGCGTGATGACAGCAGCGCAACTTGGAAATCAAATGCTTCAATCGGCAACTCCATGGAAATATCTCAAGGATTTAGATGGCGATGCTGCCGCAGAGTCAATGTCCAAGTTATCTTTCGGGTGGCGTTTATCCAGGTATCTCGCTATCTTAACGCAGCCTTTCTTGCCATTCAGTGCACAACGGCTATGGGAAGCGCTTGGAGAAAGCGGTGATGTATCGCAGGCAGATTGGGATTCAGCAATCGATTGGAATGCCGAATACAAGTGGAATGATGCTGAGGCTAAGCCGCTATTCCAGAGATTGGATTTGGATGAGATTCTCGAGCAGGAGAAATCCCTTGCTACTAATGATTCATCGAGCAAGGAAGACCCTAGTCATGCTGTAAAGGGTGGAAAAAAGAAGAAAAAGGAAGTGAAAGAAATGCCAGAAGGAACAACATATCTTGATTTTGAGACTTTCATGGAAGTTGAGTTACGTGTTGGAAAGATTGTATCGGTTAGTGATCACGAAAATGCAGACAAATTGTTCGTGGTCTCTATTGATGATGGAAGCGAAAATGGACGGACTATTTGTGCCGGTTTGAAAGAATATTATTCGGCAGAGGAAATGACGGGCAAATCTGTAGTTTTCGTTGCTAATCTCAAACCACGGAAACTAAGGGGAGTGATGAGTGAAGGCATGATGCTGGCTGCAGACGACGGCCAAGGTGGTGTCAAATTAGTGACCATCGACGGAGATATTGCTACTGGTTCACAGGTAAGGTAGTCAGAGTTTATCTCTTACTGCATCCATGACTTTACGTGAAAGCAAACGGGATTCTTCCTGAATAAGCGGTGCATTGAGCCTAATTTCTGAAGCAAAATCTTCGGGCAAACTTCCAAGATTAATGTCGACGTTGAACAGCGCTCCCTTACATGCAGCACTAGCTAATAATCCTGCAACTCCGACGTCTGAAACAGCGTTAGAGTTACCCTTGCTGGCTAATTCGGGGAGAATTTTCAGTAAGTCAAGAGCCAATTCAGCAGTCTCAAAAGGTTTCTCTGTGGCCTTTAGCGTTGCATTTCTAATCGCAGTTTTGCGAATTGAAACTTCTTCATCATTTCCTTTAGGCAA
>DAGO01000123.1:1975-6325 GCA_002498185.1 Euryarchaeota archaeon UBA10
CTTCCTCAGCAATTTTCCAACCATCTTGCCATTTCTCTTTACCGATAGTCAAGTCACAAACCATAACAGTAAGTGCCGATGCTTGACCTAAAGCGATTGCAGCAGCAGTACCTCCTCCTGGAGTGGGAGATGACGATGCTAAAGCCGTCTGAAAATCTCTAACAGTCATTTCCATCCATGGTGTCTTCATTCAATCTCCTCCTTTAATGCCCATTCTATAATTCTCTCATTTGCAATAAATGGGCCTAATGCATCTAAGCCTAGTCCCTTGATTGCTGCATTAACCAACTCTGTTTCATCTTCACAGCCCTCATTTGCATACCACTTACCGGCTTCAATCATTGCAGACAATGGCACCAAACCAACCAATTCGGAACCATAGGTATCCACGCCATGGTCGTTGACAATTGATTTTACTGCTTCATAGGCAATGTGCATTGGTGTTGTGTTAACGTCTCTTAAGTTCATTGAAACTTGTGAAATCCCATGCGCCTCCAATGGCAAACCCATCCCTTGAACCATAGGCAACATACCGGGTATTCTCGTTCGTCGACCATCATCCTGTTTGAGTAAACGCCCGGTTGATCTTACTAATGAACCTGCAATTCTTGCTGCTTTGGCATCCTTTTCGTCCACATTTACGTTGTATGCTACTAGAATTTGCCTTGCGCCAATGACAACTGCGCCGAATCTTTCAACGGTTTCATTCCATTCTTTAGGCCCAAAGTCGGGTAAATGTGGACCTCCATCCTCCAAGCGCTTTCTGAATCCTTCATATTGCCCCTTTCTCAAATCAGATAGTAATTCTCTATCTGGAGCAGTTGCTGCCGCACCATAGAGGAATGTCGGAATTCCTAGTTCATTGGATACTCTAATTGCTAATTCTCGAGCCATAACGGCACACTCTTCCATTGTGACACCTTCTAGTGGTACAAATGGACAGACATCTACCGCCCCTATGCGCGGATGTTCACCCTCTTGGACTCTCATATCTATGTGCTCAAGTGATGCTTTGATTACTTCGAAAGCAGCAAGAGAAACAGCAGCTGGGTCTCCCGCAATTGTAAGTACAGTTCGATTATAATCCCCGTCCGGCTCTACTCCAAGTACCCTTGCGCCATCAATACCGCGACCTGCGTTGCTAATCGCATCGATGATTTCTTGATTACGACCTTCTGAAAAATTAGGCACACATTCAACTATTCTAGTTGACATGGCTCAATCGCTACGGTGGCGACTGATGAACATTGCCGCACAATCAACCGTACAGTGCGTCTGGAGAGGAAGAAATTCCATTAGTTTCTCGTTTCTTCTTGATTCTCTCGACCGCTAATTGCAAATCTTCTTGCTTTACCTTGGAGCGACCATCGCGAATAGCAATCATTCCTGATTCTACGGTAGTAGCTTTCAATTCAGCTCCGCTGAATCCCTCTGTTTGTTCTACAATCTTTGCGATATTTACTCGTGTAGTTGACATTTTTCCTAAATGAATGCCAAGGATTGTTTTTCTTCCGGCTTCATCAGGTAGCGGGATTTCAATTACTCGGTCAAATCTACCCGGCCTTAGTAATGCATCGTCAAGAATATCTGGCCTATTTGTGGCTGCAATGATTTTCACATCTTCTAATGAATCGAACCCATCTAATTCAGCTAATAATTGCATCAATGTTCTCTGTACTTCTCTGTCACCACTGGTTGCTGAATCCAATCTCTTTGCCCCAATTGCATCAATTTCATCAAGGAAAATTATGGCTGGAGATTTGTCTTTGGCTAGTGAGAACAATTCTCTAACCATCCGGCCACCTTCACCAATGTATTTCTGTGCGAGTTCAGACCCAACCATTCGAATGAATGATGCGTTAGTATGGCTGGCTACTGCCTTGGCCAGCATGGTTTTGCCACAACCAGGTGGGCCAACAAGAAGAATTCCTTTCGGTGGATCAATACCCACTTTTCTGAATAATTCTGGTTTTTCGAGCGGCAATTCAATCGCCTCTCTGACTTGAAGAATTTGTTCATCCAATCCGCCTACCGTTTCGTAATCAACATCAGGTGTTTCTACCATTTCGGCGCCTGAAACCATTGGGTCCCAAGCATCATGTAAAATCTCAATTACAGAAAGAGTATCTTGATTTAGTGCTACTCTAGCACCTGGTCGCAATTTTTCTTTACTCAGCCTTTGGTTTATTGATACTTGAAAGACAGTACCATTTGAGGAGCGGACAATAGCACGTTCATCATCGAGTACGTCCTGCAGATGACCTACGATTAATGGGGGATTTTTTAGAATTCTAACTTCTTCATCAAGCCTACTTGCTCGCTTTTTGACATTTGCTAGTTCATTTTCTAATTGTATTCGCTCAGAAATTAGTCTCTGTGCCTCGTCACTGAGACGCGCATAGTCTGCCTCGAGTGATTTCAGGTCCTTGTCATCTTTCGCTAAAGGTTCGCTTGAACCCTTATCAATGTCGGTGCCCATGTATAATCTACAATGGCCGCCCTTATTCAACTATGCGTGTAATATGCTACTCTCGTGTACTTACGAAGGCTTGAAGAATTACCGACTTGACAACCAATCAGGTGGAACCATGGCAGACTGTGAATTGTGTGGCGCTATGAAAGTAAGTACACGTGCGGTTATCATGGGCCGAGCAGAAGTACAAGCATGCAAACGCTGTACTGAAAAGATGGGTCTACAAGAAAAGAAAGTTGCTCCAGGATTATCAAGAGTTAACAATTCAAATGCTACATCCGGTGGATATGGCGGAATTGGTAGAAAAGGTAAGGACATTATGTTGAGAGGCGAAAAGGAATTAGCTTCTGATTTTTCAAGACGCGTTACTGAAGCAAGAACTTCCAAAGGATGGGATAAGAGGGAATTAGCCAGAAGAATGGCTGAAAAAATCAATATTATCAATAATGTTGAATCCGGGAAACGCCCCACGGATGCTGTAATTAGAAAACTGGAGAGAACTTTGGATATTGTACTGATGGTCGATGCATCCCCGGATGAGAATCGTCATGTGAATAGTGGACAATCTAGGGGCTTAACTCTTGGCGATTTCTTATTGGGTGGCAAGGAATGAGAAGTTCCAGCGACGTATCCGTTCATGCAATTTGGTTGGCACAGGATGACCCAAAGAAGAACACCGCAGTTAGATTATCCAAACGTGGTGAGTTGGTATTACATGAGCGATTTAACAGATTACCGCGCAGAGGAATTATTCTCGAACCTCTTTGTGGTAAAGTACTAGGTCCAGAGGACCATTCTCTACTGTTGGAAGAAGGCGGCTCCCTTGTTGGCCTAGATTGTTCATGGGCTCAAATTGAGGATTCGGTTCATCAAGTTATGAAACGAACTAAACTGCAGCCGAGAATGCTTCCACTACTGCTGGCTGCAAATCCAGTAAACTGGGGTAAGCCTAGTAAAATGACTACTGCAGAAGCTCTAGCAGCGTCATTGTATCTGGTGGGAAAAGAAGAACAGGCACGCAGTTTACTATCGGCTTTCCGTTGGGGTGATCAATTCTTCATACTCAACAAGGAGCCACTGGAAGCATACAGAGATGCTAAGTCATCATCAGAATTGGTAGATTTACAATTTGAATTCTTCGATATTCCAAGAAATCAATAATCTAGTAATTTCTATTTCCTAGGCACTACAGCATGAACCATGGTCGAGCGACCCATACACCGATTGGTAGACGGGAAAGCGAGGCCTGAACTTGACGATTTGGCTGAAGAGTCAATTGTCACACTATATTCGAATGGAGAGATTGTGGTTAAATTACTCGCAACGCCCGTTGATTTGGAAGATTTAGCAATTGGCCACATTCGTTGTGAAGGTAGAGGGCATGTAGATTCTCTGACATTGGATGGACATGATTTGCACCTAAATGGTAATTTTACGATGCGTCCTAGTGATGACCTGCTAACAGCGGCATGTGGTGCGTGTACAACAGGAGATATTGAGCAACCATTGGACTCTATATCGCGCACAATAAACCTGTCAGCAGATATTGGTGAAATGGTCAATAATATGAAGGCGGAACAACATCTTTTTTCAGCAACAGGTGGTGTTCATGCTGCCGCATTATTCAATCAAAATGGTGATTTATTGGTCGTCAGAGAAGATATAGGGCGCCACAATGCTTTCGACAAAGCAATAGGAGCATCCATCAGAAATCAATTCGATTCCAAAATTGTAGTTATGTCCAGTAGAATAGGCTGGGAGTTAGTGGCTAAAGGCGTACGTTCTGGGGTTGAGTTGATTATTGCTGTAGGCGCAATCAGTTCTGCAGCCGAGGCTTTGGCAAGGTCAAGTGGGATAACATTGGTTGGATTTGCATC
>DAGO01000030.1:0-3282 GCA_002498185.1 Euryarchaeota archaeon UBA10
AGGTTCAATGGCGAGGCCAGCGCAGGTTGAATTTCCAGGCCAAAAGCGCCAGCGTATGCGTATGCGTGGCACGAAACAGGCCAATTTAGACACTCAAAAGCGTCTGCGTAAAAACCTCGATACACTACTCGAGGAAGGTGAATCTCTACTCCCGGTAATGACATGGACTGGGAAATTGAAGTGGGGGCGAACTGACCCTGTGACCAAAACACTACGAGACTTGAGAAAGGTTCTCGATAAGCGTCATGATAGGAAGTGGCTAGCCAAACGAATGATGGCGAAGCGCGGGGATGATGTTGGCAAGGCGCTCGCAGGTTCGCTCATGGCAGCCCATGACGAAGACATTTCACTGGTTGGAAATTATAGTCATCAGTCATTCGGTAAAGCCTCATTTGTCCGAAGGGGCGATGGAAAAGTAGCATACCAAGCGGGAATTCAAAATCATCACATGCCCACTCTTCGAATGCTTCCTTGGGAAGACCATGCGAAAAGAGGCTACTTCTTTTTCTCATGGAAAGGAGGGTTTGTCTGCACTGGTCCGGAGCCCGATATACCTGAAGGATGGTTAAATGATGTCCTAAAGAGATCTAGGTTTGACTTCAATAATGAAAGAAATATTTGGGTAACTGAAGGTTTGGAAATAGACGCTGTGGCAAATGACGAAATGTCAGGCGGAGGATATCTTGTAATGAATTTCATCGATGGAAGTAAAGTTGCCATTGGATTCGATAAATTGGAGACTGCTAAAGGTAAGACGTCTTTCATTCACGACTTGGCCCTATCTATGCTCCCTCCAAATCTTTCCACAGTAATGACGCCTGATGCGATTTGGTTCCCAGAGGGTGCTTCACGTGATGGCGCTCGAGATGCATTAGACCGAGTATTGGATGCATGGATGGGCCTAACTCTGAATGAAGGTTCAATTTCCAAGAGAGCTAAACTAGCAGTATTACACAACCTCAATGAGGGATTCATTGTCGGTGAAAAATGGTTCGAGTCGGCTGATGATGCTGTGCAAGAATTGAATGGCTCCTCTTCAGAAAAGGAATTGGCGCTAATGTTGATGAAAGAGGCTAGTGGCTCAGGAATCAGAATTTCAAAGGGTGGAGAAACAAACGAAAGGGGCGGCGACGCGCTAGAAATCGCTGCTACATCATGTAATGACGTTTTATCTGGCCTATGGGAAGAACATGGGCTTGCTGGTCTAGTCGGAATTGGCATTGAAGAAGATGAAGCAGAAGATTTGTGGATTGCTCAGTGTAACAAAAAGCGAGCCTTCGGCAAATTCTTGAAAGACATTGAATCGCAAAGGGCTAAGGCAGATATCACCAAGAAATTCCCTTACCGTAAAGGAAAGGTTCCGGGCCCTGTGGGAATGATTCACGACCTTACAATCACTGGTTTGGTTGAAGGGATGGGGAAAGCAGAAAAAATGGCTCTTTCCAAAAAATCGGGTATTGATGATGAGGCTGCTTCCTGGGCTTGGTTAATCGCAGCTGGCAAATCTGGTGGGCAAGAATGGCAATTCTCTTCGAACGCTAGAGACAAAGGAAGTGCATGGAGCCCAGCAGCCATAGAAGTATGGAATGCTGGTAAATCGTTAGTAGATGGCGAGGATGTCGATTACAAATCATGCTTAGAGTCGCTTAGAACCTCTTGTGGACAAATCGAGGATTTGCCATAATCACAGCATGTCCAAAGAGTTTGAAATATCGCTCCAAAGGTCTTCGACGTCTTCAATTCCGATAGACATTCTAACGAAACCTCTACCCAAGCCTGCCGCAATTCTAACATCTTCAGGGATGAACATGTGAGATGAATTGAAAGGACATTCCACCAAACTTTCCACGCCTCCTAGGCTCGTTGCTTCAAATATGATATCTAAGCCGCGCATAAATTTGAGTGCAGCTTCATCTCCTCCTTTAACAGTAAATGCAATCATTCCTGTTCCCTTAGGAATTGTTCTCTTTGCTAATTCATAATCTCTATGAGATTTTAGTGATGGATGGTGAACCACTTCTATCAGGTCATGCGCCTCTAATCGCTTTGCAATTTCTGCTGCATTAGCGCAGTGGATTGGCATGCGTGCTGCGAGAGTTCTAATCCCTCTCTCTAGCAAGTAACAATTGTGAGGATCTGGTGAGCCTCCAAAGTGAACTTTCTTGATGAACATTGCAGCGATTAAATCTGCTCTACCAACTACTGCCCCACCAACAATATCCGAATGGCCACCCAAATATTTGGTAGTAGAATGAATGACTAAATCAGCACCCATTGTAATTGGTTGGCAGCCCCAGGGCGAGGCAAATGTATTGTCGATAACAAGCAATAGATTGTGCTTTTTTGCGATAGCTGACATTGCCTCAATGTCACATATTTTGATTACAGGATTAGTGATCGTCTCAATGTAGAGCATTTTGGTATTCTCTTGGATGGCTGCCTCGTAGGAGGAAGGGTCTTGCATATCTGCCATGGTAGTAGATATTCCAAATCGAGGTAATTCTTCGGTCATCAGGCCATAAGTTCCACCATAGACATCGGAACTCGCAACTATGTGGTCGCCTTGAGATAGTAATCCCATCAATGTAGTAGAAATTGCTGCCATGCCGCTAGCGAATAATTCGCCATCTTCCGCGCCTTCTAGAGCACATATTTTCTCAACCACTGCTTCGGAGTTGACGCTTGATAGTCTCGCATAGAGAAGGGTGTGCTGTGCTCCAGCAGCCCACCCTGCATACCTTTCGTCTGTTAACTGATAGGTGGATGATTGGAAAATCGGTGTATTGACTGCTCCTTCGATGTGCTGCGTCCCTGCGTGGACTGCGTTCGTCGAAAACTTCCTTTTGTCGGCCATGTTTATCTCCAAACCACCGTTGGTGACTAATGCACATCAACAATTCGCAACAATTACTAGGCCGATGTCGGAAAATACCCTTATTTCCATTGTAATTCCCGTCAATATGACGGAATCATTGAAAATGTAGTGACTATTCGTTTGTCCATGAAACTAGATTCTAACGATTTGAAATTGATTGAATTGTTGAAACAGGATTCTCGCGCTTCTGTGACTTCATTAGCTGATAAATTGGGTGTTGCTAGAGTAACAACCCATGATAGAATGGTACGGTTGAAGCGAGAGGGTGTCATTCGAAGATATACAGTAGATATCGATGCAAAAGCATGGGGTTACGATTTACGAGCATTCATCTTCGCTCGCTGTGAAAGAGGTAATGTGGATAGACGCGACATCGCACAGAAGATTTGCGAATTCCCGTACGTGGT
>DAGO01000030.1:3681-5834 GCA_002498185.1 Euryarchaeota archaeon UBA10
ATTCTGGATGGCTTATCGAAAGTAGGAGGTATCGCAAGCACGCAAACCATGGTCTCTTTCTACGATTATTCTGGACCTGCTTCATCACTGAGATGAGCGGTGTTACTGGACTCGTCCAATTCAACGAGTATGTTTCCAACCAATAGTAACAAGCCCATTGTAAGCCAAATGGATATGTCGACCATGTCTTGTTGCCAGCCGTAAAGTGTAGCCCAGACCGGTTCGAAAGAATAGATGATTGCTGCATGAGTAGGGTTGAGGTGCTTCTGGAATATGTTTAGCATCAAAATACAAGCTAGTGACCCGAATAGTCCTAAGCACAAAAGTGGCAAAACCACACCGTCCTGCCACGCAGATTCGAATACCGATACTCCGCCTCCTGTAATTACTGCAATACTGCCTGCGCCCAAAACCAAAACTAAGAATGATGTTGAAGTCACTGCAATTGGATCTAATTGCTTGGTTATTCGGTCTGTGTAAATGATGTGTAATGCAAAGAATAGTGCACAAGCAACGGTGAGAAGTTCTCCTTTGCCCCACACAATGTGTGGTGGGCCATCAATGAAACCGGCCCCAAAGGTTGCTAAAGCAACGCCTACAATCATCATTCTAGTTGGCTTCCTATCGCTGATTTTGACTGATAAAATTGCAGTAAATACAACATAAAGAGAAGTCAAGAATGCAGATACAGAAGGGTTTACAGACCCTATTCCAATCATTTGCAGAATAAATCCTGCTAACATCAAACCTCCAAGAATCAGTCCCCCTTGCCAATTTTCTTTGGAAGTGAGGGCGACTCTAGCTGTACTCGAAAATGGAAGTAATGCCACAAATGCAATGAAAAAACGGGCTGAGACGATAACGCCTACAACTGCCGTCGTTGAATACTGTGCAATTTCAGCATCGAGTGAATTCATTGCTTGTTTCATCCAAACAAATGTCCCTCCCCACAAGAGAGTGACGCAAAATAGGCCAAGCGCTGCTTGTTGTCGCTTTGTGGCCATATTCGCTGGTCGTGATGGTTACTTTTGATGATGGCGGTTTAGTTAGTATTAGTTACCATATTATTGCTGTTTTAGCACTACCCTCTTGTGCTTGGTGTGTTGTGTAACCATCATGGCGAGTGGGAGGTTCTGGGACGAGCCTATTGAAACGGGCGCTGTTCCTGATTCTGGTTCAGTGTACGATTGTATCGTCGTTGGTGGCGGACCGGGCGGCTCTGCTGCTGCTTCATACCTCGCCATGGAAGGAAAGAAAGTGCTACTTATCGAAAAGGGGGTCTGGCCGCGCGACAAAATCTGTGGCGATGCTGTTGGAGGTAAATCTCTGGGTCACGTCCAAGCATTAGGCGTCAAAGCTACGCTAGAGTCGACACCTCACTTCCGAGTTACTGGTATTGTATTTTCATCACCTAATGGAAGTGATGTTACTGTTCCTTTGCCTGAAGAAGATGTTGAAAAAATGGAGGCTGGATACTCTTTACCGCGCCAACAATTCGACTGGCTTCTGTTCCATAGGGCAACGGAGTTAGTCCTGGATAATGGGGGCTCTGTAATTCAAGGAGCCGCAGTTACCCAAGTGTTCGACGATAATGGTAAGATCTCGGGTGTTGAGATCGGCATTGGTGGTAAGAGGGGTGAGAAGCGAAATTACTCCGCTCCTTGGACAATCGGTGCTGGAGGATATCAATGCCCAGTTGCTCGGAAAATAATCAAAGAAATGGCTGGAGAAGAGTTAGTCGACAGAATGCACTATTGCGGCGGATACCGAGAATATTGGGACGGCGTAAAGGGCTGTGAAGGAAACGCAGGTAATATCGAGATTCACTTTGTAGATACTGTAGTTCCAGGATATTTCTGGTTATTCCCTCTTGGAGGTGGCAAGGTAAATGTCGGCATAGGTATGGTGATGGGGTTGCTGGACAAGCAAAAGAAGAAACTCAAGTCCTTGCAAGCAGATGTTATTGCTAATCATCCATTATTCAAAGATAGATTTGCAGATGCAAAATTAATCGAGGGAACTAGCAAAGGCTGGCAATTGCCATTTGGTAGCCCACGAAAGGGCGAGAAGAATCAACCTCGACGCGCTTATGCACCCGGTGCATTGCTAGTTGGAGATGCTGCAAGCTTAGTTGATCCGTTCTCTGGAGAAGG
>DAGO01000030.1:6233-8090 GCA_002498185.1 Euryarchaeota archaeon UBA10
TTGTGGGCTGCTCTGGGCCCGGAGTTGACGAATTCGTTCAAGATGCAGAAAATGAGTCGCCGTAAATGGTTGCTCAATTGGTTTGTGGGTAAAGCTAGCAGGAAGCCAGTTATCCAAGAGATGATGACTGAAATGATTGCAAGTAAGGAAGCCCAGGAAAATTTGCATTCGAAGTGGTTCTTGGTGAAAACTCTACTATTCTGATGTGATATGATGGATGCAAAATTAGACGGCGTCAAAGCGGTATTCTTGGACCTTGATGGAACAATATACCTTGGCGGCAACCTAATCTCTGGCGCTCTAGAATTTTTATCCAGGTGTGAAGAACAAGGGGTGCAAAGGTACTTCTTGTCGAACAATTCTTCGAGATCTGTAGACCAATATGTTGCTAAGTTGCACAAGATGAACATACCTTGTACTTCTGAAGATGTCTTGCTTTCAACACATGATTTACTTGCTTGGTTACAAAAAGAAGGAGTCACAAAAACCTGGGCGATCGCAACGAAAGGTATGTGCCAAATGATGGAAGATGTTGGCATCTCTACTAGAGATAATGACCCCGAATATGTGGTCCTAGGTTACGATACCGAGATTGATTATGAAAAAATCTCGACTGCTTCGATTCACATGCATCGAGGAGTTCCTCTTGTAGCAAGCCACCCAGATATGGTCTGCCCTTCACCAGACGGAGGTTTGCCTGACGTAGGTGCGTATCTTGCGATGTTGAAAGTAACTACAGGAAAGGATCCTGTTCACATTACAGGAAAGCCAAACCCAGGAATGATAATGCATAAGATTGAGGAATTGGGGCTCAATGCTTCAGAATGTGCAATGGTCGGAGATAGACTGTACACTGATATGGAAATGGCAATACAAGCCGGTTGCGTCTCCGTTCTAGTGCTATCTGGAGAAGCCACAATGAAAGATTTAGAAGAGTCTGGTAAGGAAGTTAGTGTAGTGGTTGATTCGGTTGATGCACTACTGAGGTGAGAGTTTGGGCAGACTTGGAGAGTTTTTCTCAAGACGTGTGAAGTTCGAGCCTGAAGGTCACGTAGTGTCAGGAAGGCTTGCTGAATTTCGTTTAATGAAATTGACTCGAGCTGTTGCAGGGGATGCACTGGTACTTGAGGGAATTAGAATCCCGGACCCCGAAGAAGGGGGTAGAAGAGAAATAGACATGGTGATCGCTACAAAAGATGAGATTCTATTCGTTGAACAGAAGCACTGGTCTGGTTCATTTACAATAACAAGTGAAGGGCGGTTTTTCCAGCGAAGAAAGAATGGTGGAACTCTGATGCACAAGGATATTGTTGCGTGGACATGCAGAAAGGGTGACCTATTATGCGACTTGCATGAATCGCGAACCGATTCTCCTGCACCTCCAAGTAAAGTCGTCTTAGTATTCTCAAACAAAAATCTGGAGTGGGAGCCACTGCCCGATGAAGTTCCTGCAGAAGCATATGATGAAATGGGATTCATCAACATGGTTGAAAAGATGAAGAAAAGCGCTCCAGATGAATTACTAAAAGAAACACTGCTTGGATTTGGAACCTGGGACACAGTCCATTTGAATGGCGGTAAAACATTACATGGAGATATCCTCGAATACCCATATGAAAAGAAAGATTGTTCGATTAAACACTCAGGAATCTTTGGGTTGATCACTGGTCCTAAGAGCTCTCTGACTACAGGGCAAGTTGTAACAGATCAATCTGGACCATTAGTAGCAGTTGTTGGAGAGGACGAGGCTCGAATTATTCCATTCGCTCATATATCAAAAATTGAATTTAGCAACCCACGTGAAGAGTGGGGTTAAGGCAGATCCGAAGTACTGCGGCCTTGTTATTACAAGTATAT
>DAGO01000080.1 GCA_002498185.1 Euryarchaeota archaeon UBA10
AGCCATGGATCGAGCAGGAGTTAACTGTGGGTTTCTTCCCGGTACGCCATATTCTATGGGTTCTGAATACCCCCCATTCGGACACTGTTTGGATAATGATTGGGTCTGGACAATTGCTTCTGACTTCAATCCAAACTGTCGAACCTTGAGTTTGCCATTCATATCCTCGATATTAGTCCAGCGTAATGAAATATCGCCAATTACTTCTCTAGCAGCATGTACTCGTAATTCAGCAATTACAACGCCCCATCCCTCTGGATTAACTCATGGGCAGATTACCGAAGGCGGAATTGCTAATCTCAATATTGTTGATGGACCATGGTGGGAAGCCTGGTGCTTACAACCAGGTCATTCACCGTTTGCAGCTACGATGATCGAAGGAGAGTTGATTTTTCATTAAAAGTGATTCAATTAGTGATTAATATGAAATCAAAAAATAGTTATTGGTTAGAAACTGTGGTGTGCTCTGCTCGAAAAGGAGTTGATGCTCGATTAGAGCGAATGTTAGAAGCTCGACAAGAAATGAGGCGTAGAACAGATGGCTGTATCCGCGCATGGGTTTCGCGCTCTATGGATGGGCAACCTATGTTTTTACTACAGGCGATTTACAAAGATGAAGAATCATGGCATAAAAGTGCAAGAAGAGTTTCTGATGAACTCGATTCTAGAGATGGTGGTATCGAATCTCTCCTTGGGGGGCCGCCTTTGGTAGGTCTCTTCGCTTTAGATCCCAAAAACATCGATTTGGAGACCCCCTAGTTGTCGCATAACATACATTATGCGACACGGATTTTAGTTCGTAGTTCACAAACCCAGCGCAGTACATCGAATAGGGGTGTAAAAATCCAGAAAATTGAATTTATGTATGTGGAATGGGGGGGTTTTAGGGGTAAAATTGCTTTTTTTGAAACTCTAGCTTTGCATAGACTTCATTACTAAGTTAATCTAGGCGAGTTTGTTCCTATGGCTGAAGTTAGTGGGTTCTGTTTGAAGTGCAAAACATATGGTCCTATCAAGGATGGTAAAATGATCCAGATGAGTAACGGACGCACCAGGTGTGCAGGATTCTGTTCTCAACAAGGATGTACTGGTAAGATTTCGAAAATTGTCTCTTGACCACTACTACCGATTCGGATATATACCGCCGCTCAGTCGAGTGACTACGAGGGCTCGTGGTCTAGGGGTTATGACGTTGCCTTGACATGGCAAAGATCGCCAGTTCAATTCTGGCCGAGCCCACCTCTGAATTCCAACTAGTGATTTTGGATTTAACACTGTCTGATTAGAGATTAGTGAAAAATCAATCGGACTCAATCTCTTCGGATTCTGGAATATCCATTTTCTCTTTGATGGGTGGTGCTTCCTCATCTATGAATGAAAAGTCGGTAGAACCTCCTATCCAGCTCTTTACGCTACTGTCGTCTCCTTCAAATTCTTCATTCGCGATTGCAGCATCAGGATTCATGGAGTAATCTGAGGGATCTACGTCGCGGTTAGATGGCCTTTCTTCTGGTGGCGGAGCTTCTCTTTCCTCAAGGTGCACGCCTGAATGAAACGTGCCACATTCAGGACACCGGGCTGTACCTTTTTGTGATATTGACCCGCAAACCGGGCAGTATTCTTTTCCGACTAGAACATCGAGTCTGTCGTCCATGGAATCACTCGTCGTCTTCGTCTTCCAAGAACATGTCATCTTGGTCGCCAGTGATTTCTTCGCCATCCTCTGTTTCGATAGTAACTGTTCCTTCATCGTCATCAAATTCGACAATCTCTCCGAAGAATTCTTCTCCATCTACTTCTATCCCAATCCAATCTCCGACATCAATATCGTCTTCATAGTCCTCATCGTCGTCGTCATCAGAATCGTCATCATCATCGTCTTCATACTCATCATCATCTTCGGTATCTTCACCGATTTGAAGGTCCTTAGGCGCCTCTAATGCACTTTCTTCCTCTTCCTCATCAGATTCTTCCTCTTCTTCGGAATCTTCCGAATCTACTTTACCGGACTTTTCTCTTACCCTATCCCTTAGAGATGGTGCATAGATTAGGTGTAAATAAGCGGTGATACCAAGGCCGATTACGCCTAGAGCAATCATGGCAATTCCATCGTTATAGAAATCTGCGGGCATGCTCGAAGAACCATTTTCTCCGCTGAATGGAGTTAATGAATTAGCACACTTATTTTCATCAATCGCTGGATCACATGGATATGTTTCTCCTACTGCAACAGTACCGAAACAGGGGTCTGGTAATTCTTCCAGAGCATCTGATGTACACAAGTTCCAATTTGTAACTTCGATATCATCGCCAAACTGGTCAACACCGCCCTCATAGACAATTGTACCGCCCGTTCCGTCAACGAGTAAACCTACTCCGTTGACGACCCAAAGTCCAATGAAAGTAACCATCAAGAAATACGCGATTGGGTAGACAATATCATTTGCCTTTTTGCCCATCAAGAACTTCTGGGTTGGAGAAGGGAATGTCTTGATCTTCGGCATCTTACCTGGTTGTATGCCAATACGTAGGTCTTCTAGGGCCTTGATTAATTCAGCGGGGTCAACACGTCTGTTCCCATCTTTATCTAAATGGTTCAAGATTGCAGTAACGTGCTTTGGAGATAGTTTCTCGCCAGCAATCTTCTCAATTCCCTTTTGTAATTCAGGTGCATCAATCATTTGATCGTCACTGGTATCAATTGTTCCAAATGCTTCAGCTGCTGTCATTCCAGAGTCTGCGATTGCCAATGCTAAATTATCGAAAGCCATTGCTACGGCACCATCATCGATACCGTCGTCT
>DAGO01000022.1 GCA_002498185.1 Euryarchaeota archaeon UBA10
TTCCAATAAAATCAATCATTAGTAAGTGCAGCCATGTTTGCAATGAACCATGAAGATGCGGCTGCTAACTGTAACCAATCTCCGGTTGACAATTGCAACCCATCACCGCTTGCGTAACCGTATACAAACACGCTTACAATCCAACAAAAGCTAGCCAAGGTCTGTCCAAGCCAATCTATTCTCAAGAACTTAGAGCCGGCAGTAGTCCCTTTCGCTTCTACCAAAACATCACCATTTAAGCCTGAACTAGAACTTTCATTTAACATGTGAGACACTCCTGTCCACAGCACGATAAATCGTCCAAATACATGCCCCATGATCTGTATGCTGCTACAAAGTCCTCAGTGTCTAAACCTAGAGAAGAGGCAATGGCCTGTGCTACAATACCAAATCGTTGACGATACTTGAAAATGAAACAGAAAATATGCCCATCGTGTCTAACTGATGGACCACATAAATACATACCAGGAACGATTGTTGATTCATCATTGTCAGTCAGTGAGGGGAAACCATCCTCTCTCTCTTCAAACAAATGTGCTACAAATTTGTGACCACCGTTGAAACCGTTAGCGAGAATTGGTTTTGTTTTTGAATGGAAATCTTGGCCGTCTTCAGTGGTTAGGCAATACGTTCCATCATTGTAAGTAACTGATTTGACCGCCGTTTCAGAATATAGCTTAACATTATCTTCGAACTTTTCGTTACGCATTCGCTCAAAGGAATATGTTGAAAGGGCTACACTGGGGTCTGAAGTTTTCTCTCCCCATGGGCAATTCATATCGAAGACGCGTGCATTATTTCCATTATTTGCTAAGTGATAAGCGGCATCAATGCCGCTTTCGTAACCTCCAATGATAAGGAAATCATCGCCATCCAATTCTCGATAGCTTCCGATATTTGATGTGTGTAAGCACAACTCGCTTCCCTGAAATCCACCCAGTGACGGATACTGGTATTCTCCTCCAGCCCAAATCACGTTTTCGGCAAAAATCTTGCCTCCTTCAATTTCTAGGTGGAAAAACTCATCATGCTTCTCGATACTGAGAACATCGGTTTTCTCTCTTATTGGCAGTTCAAAATAGTCAGAAAGAGATTGGAGGTGGTCAGCAAAATCCTGACCTGTGGGGTGTTCTATTCGCATTGTAAATGCAGGAGAAATGCCGACTCCGATAGAATTTAGATCCAACATTCCAATGGAATTACTTGGGAAGGAAGGAGTAATGAAACGTGTTTCTGCTGGCCATGAGCGGAATGAGGAGCCTATTGTTTCTCTATCGACAATGAGATAATTCTCGACACCGCTGTGCTGCAAGGCAATTGCTACACCAATACCTGCTGCACCAGCTCCCACAATCACAACATCATAGTGCTCGAAATTTCCGGCACTCTTAGCATCCCCTTGACTTTCCATGTGCCGGCGAAAATTAATAACAATTTAAACGAACCTAATAATTGCCAAAATTGCTGTTAATAATAAAATATTTTGAAACAGACCTCTAAACCGGGAGAACCTCGTAGAAGTGCAGGAACACAGAGGTAGCATATGTAATGCTCCATTCGGGCTAGGTTAAGATATAATCAAGCCCAGACGGTTACGTATTGGTAGACCAAGTATAAACCAACGAGTGACAATACTGCACCACCGATTTTCTTGATTAGACCAGTGGAAGCTCGCATTTTGTTGACAATAGTATCCTGGCTAGCGGCTACCAATAATGTGAATGTGACCATTAGAGCAGCAGTAGTGACTGCATAAAGTAAGAAAATCAATGCTGTGTTAAACAATGTGTAGCTCATGGAGGCCACCAATAGAGCGATGAAAACCGGTGCAGTACAACCTGCTGAAGCAGCACCGTACCCAAGGCCATACAGGTATTGGCCCATCATTTCTGAGTCTTCATTCTCTTCGAACTTGACCTCCTTTCTTGTTATGAATGACAGTATTTTCTCGATTGGTGGAAGGAAAATTGGTTTCAATTTTTTAGCACCTGCTGCAAACTTTTCCTTGATAGGATAAGTGAACCTTGAGATATCAATGTCGGCAACCATAATCAGCCCCATTATCAAAATCACAGCACCTGTGATTGGAATCAAAACAGGAACCATTTCGCGAACCGCTTCAGAAAAGAAAATTCCGAATATAGCTAAGCCAAGGAAGATGGTTAGAATACCTGCTGAAGCTGCTAAGCCTGCGGGTAGTGCTGCCCGCATAGTTTGCTCATTCAGTCCACCAGAAGTCTCCTTCTTGCGCATCAAGTAGAATGAGACATAGCCGGGAAGAAGCGGGAATGAACAAGGTGAGAAGAAGGACAAGAATCCTGCTCCAACAGCCATTAGCCAAATTGAACCAGATTGCAGATTGATTGTATCTGCCAGACCAGATTTAGCCGATACAACGGTGTCTTCAACCTCATCCAAAGGAATCCTGTTGCTCGATTTTTCATACACTAAGTCTCCTGACGGGTCAATTATGACAATCTTAGGAATCTTGATTCCGTTGTACGCTTCAAACGCTTCTTTGTTGACATCTAGGGCGTGCAACCAATGATAGCCGTGTTCTTCAGAATAAGCCATCAAGCCTTCAGGTGTATCTTCGCCAACAGATAGCGAAATAATCACGACGCCTGGGTCATCTTTGTACTTCTCATGCAAGGGAGTTAGCATATCATCAGCGATATCTTTGCACGGTGAACAAGTGGTTGCCATCAAATCCAAAACAACTACCTTGCCTTGTAAATCGGATAATTTGAATGTCTCTCCATCATTATCTCCACCTACCCACTGTGCTTCAAAATCAGGCGCAGTAGAACTTCCACCCATCATCGTGTAGCCAATGATGCTGATGATCAACAGCATCACAACTCCAAGAGTTACGATTTTCGGATTGTTGGCAGCTCTCGCTTTGACCATATCCCAATTGGAATAACCGGTATCACTGCCCTTATCCTCAGCCATCCATCTCACCGCCTACTTCAATCGAAGTAAGTTCCCGTGTAAGGCATGCGTGCCCAAACTGTGAATGCACCACAGGCTAGAACGATTAGGCTGATTGCTCCAATCAATACGTAATTCAATCCCGGTGGAGCAGGAGTAACGATTGTTCCACCAGCGAAGGATTGCACGTCGTGGGTGTTGTAATTCTGCTTTCCGTCTGCAAAGGCAAGTTGGTAGTAAATTGCCTTGCCTTCAACAGCAGGAATAGAAACTGTTCCTGTCGCATCTCCATATGCGTAGCAGACGCCTTCATCATCACAGATTTCAGAGCCTTGGATTTCGACGGCTTGACTGAACCATTCACCGGTGTAGTTTGAACTTTCATAGTTGTAGAATACCGATGCAGTACCAATTCCGTCTTCGTCATCGAAGAACGCCATGATGTTCGCATTTCCTTCTTCGATGGTTTCATCGATCTGCATAACGGTTGGCATTTCATTTTCAGCATCATATGCAGTAGAGCGAGGTGTTGCAGAATTGATTGCACGAATCAACCCTTGCTTAGGGTTTGGAGAGGAGGATTTTGCCTCATCGTTTTGGTCGTAGACGACTGCAACGACTTCGATGTTTCCTGGAACGATCATTGGGTCCATTGGCATAACACCAGGTGTTGCATGTCCACTAGGGTGCTCGATTTCAGAAGGAATAACCCATTCTGCCATTACTACTGCTTCTTGGCCTGCATCTAGACTACCGGTTGCTGGTTGTCCAGCGTTCCCTCTGTAAACCATCGGAGTTAACACCATGCCACCATGCTCGGATGAGAAGGCATAGACATCATGCTCAATCATGAACAACTGGATTTCATAATCTAGGGTATCGCCATCTGCGATATCTTGTGGAATTCCGGTCGGGTCTGTAAGGTCAGGATTGAATCCCTCTCCTAAGTAGACCAAAGTTGCGGTGACTGTGAATGCTCCTTCACCGTTGTAGGTTTGTGTAACGTTGAGAGTAGTAGGAGCTACTTCGCGCTGTCCAGCCTCTTCAACCGAGGACATCAGGTCTTGGCTTTGGATGTAGCCGCCATCGATTTCACCGTCTGGGGTGCCGATTGGAGAATAGTAATTGTAGCGGTCTTTTGCTTCCTGGCTTGCGGTTGGGTCATCGCCAGCACCGCCATTTGTTTGGTGGAATGTGACGATGGTGTATGGCTGTGAGTTGTCTTGTTTCAATGACTCATGCATAGCGATAACTTGCGGCTCAGAATTGGACATACATGGGGCACAGGATAGCGAAGTGAACACTTCTACAACCGGGCGGTGAGTCCAACCATTTGGATAATCACGGGGTTCTGAGGTGGTGATTTCTTGGCTGACTATAGTGGTTTCTTGCATCACTTCTCCGCTTGCAGCAAGCGGAGCCCCGAGCATTGTCATCAACATCACGGCAACCATGCAAACAGCAGAAAAGCGCCCCTTCATGGTTTACGCTTTGACATCCCTCTATATTTCAGTTTAGGATTTTCTCGATATCTCTCCCCCCCTAAGGGGGAGAGAAAATCTGGATTTTTCTATCTCATTTTGCTAGGTTTTGGTGAGCTAAATTGAAAATACAGTTTTTGTCGGGCCAAGGGTTAAGCAAGATGTAGTGTAGTAGACATCATGGCCAAGATAACTTGCCCACACTGTAGTGAGGTAATCAATCTGGCTAGCACTATGCCTGGAAGATATCAATGTCCGCATTGCAACGAATTTTTCAAAATTGCAAAAAAGCAACCTAAGCCCCAAAGCATAGAGATTAGAACCAATACTATCCAAACTCCGCAAATTACGCAAACTGCGCAATTTAATCCCGATGATGTTGTGTTACCGAGATCAACTGTGTTTTGGCATAACGCAAAACTAGTCGTCCTAACTCCAATCGGATTGTGGTTCATTATTCTAGGAATCGTTAGGTTTGATGATAGCGGGTTCGGAACATTCCTAGGTATTATTCCGATTTTATTTGGAACTCTACTCATGCTCCCTGCTTTCTACAACTCTAAGGACCTGAAAAATAAGAAAACCGAATACATGTTGAAAGCAACGAATCAAATTTTACCAGGTCAAAAAATTTCTAGCCCTTCAAAATCGGTTTTGCGACAGGTTTTGCTGATACTGCTCGCTTTGATGATAATCGGCATAATACTCTATGGAGGAGCTATGATCCTTATCCTTTTGATGTTCATAATTGCCGGAGGAGGGGGAGGAGGGTTCTAATGACTCTGCTTCAAATCAAAA
>DAGO01000083.1 GCA_002498185.1 Euryarchaeota archaeon UBA10
CTGATTACGTTCACTTATCCTCAGCATGAGATGGATGGGCCACCATTTTCCTTAACCGATGAGCACGTGTTCAGTTTATTCTCACAAGGGTTCGAAGTGGAACGCCTTGAGGTAATCGACTTGGAAGATGAGAAAGACCGCGGGTTGACCAGTGTAGGCTCATCGGTTTTCAAAATCACAAGATTGTGATCCAAGTCTACAAGACTGTTACTCATCAAAACCGGATTTAATGTTATTAAGTCGAGTATCCCGTTATTCACCGAGTTGGTGTGATGGCTCAGAGTCGTAAGTTCGTTGCTAAGAAGAATGCATGGGATGGTCTTGGTCTTGCAATGAAGATATACCTCCCGCTTTCCATAATTTCTTTCTTCAATGAAGCAATCAACGGGCAGTTTTGCATGTGGCACGAGTGTGATTATCCACCATACTATGCCGTACCAAGGATTTTGGCTATGCTATTTGGCTTAATTCTGCTAATCACTGCAGGTGTAAGTCGTGCAAAGCTAGAAACCCATCAGAAAAGCTACGCATGGGGACTTGTTCTAGGAGTGCTCATTGGAATTGCAATGTTTTTGTTCATCAGCGCAGTTGGATGGCTGCAATCAGATTAACGGATTATTCACGCACGATTGTAATGGATCATAATTTTCTAATCGTTCGTAAATTCGTATTGAGAGTGAACTTCTCCGTCGATTTCAATTTCGCCGGTTTTTTCAATGAACTGAGATTTCTGGAGTGCGCGTCTGATTATGTGGGCTTTCACATCTCGCCCTGCAGCTTCCAGTGCAGCGACAATTTCGCGAATTGTTGCAGGCCCGTTGTCCCGCAGCCATGCGACAATCCAGTCTGCTTCTATGCGATTTTGGCGACGCTCTTCAGTCCAACGTCTTCGCATGGTTGTGTGTTTTAGGCAATGGTTTTCAGATGTTGGTATCTCGTGATTAAGTGCTAATTTAGAATGTAATCCGGGATTTCTATTATAAGTCAGACAACGATACCAGAGTTTAGTGAGCAACATGATGAACACACTGACTTTGATCTACTTCAAATTGGCTGAGTTAATTTCAACATTTATCCCATCTGCTGATGGTATGATCAATCAATTTGGTATGACACTCATGGATTTACCAAGTGTTACAGATCCTGGCGAAGTAGTCACTTATCTCTTTGAACAAATCTTGTTCTTGTTTGCAATGGCCGTTATACTTCCTCTAACCTTGGCATACAGGTTATTCATGGGATTGATTGGCCAGCCAGTACCAGTTCCTTGGTTCTGAGTTGAATCAAGCATTGGTGTCTTGCTCATCACTTTCAGTCTTTGAGACCGGTGGTAAATCCAAGATTTTGCGCTTGATATTAGCTCTAAGTTGCTCTAAGTCACCATAGCAAATCAGCGAATCTCCGAACCTCAACTGCATATTAGGTTCAGGGTTCCAGATTAAATCACCAGCACGTGATAATGCGAATACCGGGATATCGCCTTTGAAAATTTCACTGATTGGAGAACCGATTAGGTGAGGGTGGTTTCTCAAATGAACGGAAAGAACACCCTGTCCAGGAATGGTCTTGAGCAGTTGGTCAACATTGACTTCACTGAAATCGGATTCAGCGATGACATAATCGATAATCGCACCAGCAACATTCACTCCACTCGCTTTCTCGATTCCTTCTAGGCCGGGGGAAGAATTGACTTCCAAGACTAGCGGCCCATCATTGCCCTCAAGCAAATCTACACCTGCAACATTCAGTCCAAGGACTCTAGCCGCACGGCATGCAACCTCTGCATATTCTTCTGAAATATCCACTTTCTCGACAGTTCCGTTGAGGTGGTAATTTGAGCGGAATTCTCTGCCTCTTGCCTTTCTGCGCATGCAGGCGACTACCTTTCCTCCAACGACTAGCGCTCTGATGTCTTTGCCGTGACTTTCCGCTACGTATTCCTGTATCAATACCGCTTTTCCGGTTACAAGTAATCCTTGAACTAGGTTTGTAGTTTCATGAATCGTGTGTCTTAGGAATACACCTTGTCCTTGGGTTCCCTGTGTGACTTTAACGACGACTGGCAAGCCACCCACGGCTTCAATAGCCCTCTGTATGTCCTTCATATCACGAACATATGCAGTTCTTGGGGTAGGGATTCTGTTTCGAGCTAGAATCTGTGAAGAATGCAACTTGTCTCTACTCTGCAGAATACCTTGGCTGGTATTTGCTGTCCATACGTCTAGTTGCTCTAAGTGCCTTAGAACTGCAACGCCGTGTTTGGTAATTGAGTGGCCGATTCGAGGAATTACGGCATCATAATCGAATTTTTGCCCTTGGTGTAAAATGCCGATATCTTGCTCAGCGACGAATAGTGAGAATTGCATTGGGTTGATGACTGCAACGTCCATTTCGCGCAATCTTGCTTCCTCTACAAGACGGCGAGTACTGTACAATCGCGGACCACGCGATAATACTGCAAGTCTTGTTGTCATCGATAGGGGGTGCCGACCTTACCTTTTTGATTCCTTTGATTTTTTTCAATCGTTTACTTGAAGTTCTCATTAGCGATGGGCGTGTCATGACGGATGAAGTCGAGCAAGAAGCATCTAGTGATTCTGACGACGAATCGGTACCCGAATTAACAATCGAAGAACGTCAAGAAGCGTTGAAGAAAGCGCGTTGGAATGTCTTCATGTATCTAGGAATAGCAGCCTTGCTGTTTGCATTCGCATTGTATCCCTTCATGTCAACATCAATGCAAGTTGATGAAGGGTTTGGCTCAGCAGACAAATCGATCACGGTCTGGGGCCTTCCCATATCCGGAGAGGATTTCACTGACATCCCAGTTGATGTCGAAGTAGTCGTTCAGTCACTACCTACGGATGTAGCCTCGATTGAGATTTTTATGATTGAAAATCCAAAAGGTTGCGAGGATACCGATGGCTCAAATGCTGATACACGCACACTTCTTCAGAACGGGAAATCAGAGCACCCTAACAAATACCACATTATCGAAGACCCTGTAGAATCACAAACTTACGAGGTTGAGATGAGTGTAGACCCAGGCATTTACTGTATGCAGGTTGTAGTAAATGCAGAAACAGGAGGAGGAGACTTTAGTGGAATCAATGTTGAAGCTAACGTGGATATTTACCCAACCCAGTTACCACTTGCCATCTTTGCAGTATTGTGTTTGTTTATGTCAGGTTTCGCTTTCATCGGTGCACAAAAGCATGGAAAATATGTCAAGAGTTTAGTCGAGCCAAAGGCAGAACCATCAATCGAAGACACAGTTCTAGCACAAACATCAGCAGCTAGAATTTCTGCGGGCCCATCAGGACCTCCTACAGGTCCAAGTGGGCCGCCAACCGGCCCATCAGGCCCACCAGCCGCAGGACCAACCGGGCCGCCTGTCGCGGGGCCAACCAGCCCACCAGAGCAAGCGCCAGAGCCGGTGGCTGAACCTGCACCAGAGCCAGAACCTGCTCCTGAAGCAGCGCCACCTGCAGGAGATGTCTATGAGGACCAGGGCGATGGCTGGTTCTTCCGTAAATTCCCAGATGGCACTTACGACCAACAGGTGTATGTCATCAAAGACGGAGTTTATGTCCCGTACGAAGACCCTAATGCCTGATATGGCCCTGTAAGGGCCACATCTATACCCACCATTGAAAGAGGGTGAAGTCCCCGTCTTTATCGATGGGTGAGACGGAATCCTATGTGTCCTCTTCTCACACAGTGGCCGAATTGAAGGTCATGTGTAAGGAGAATGGCCTATCTGTCGCCGGTCGAAAATCTGAGTTAATTGAGAGATTAAACCGATTTTTCATGGGAGATGATGAGCCCGAAGAAGTGATTTCTCTCGAAGAGGAAGAAATCATCTCACTAGAGGCGGAAGAAACAATTTCAATGGAGGAATCAAATTCTGTTCCTTTGCCGAAAATTGATGATGATGAAATTCTTGAGGCCGAAGTTATCGATGCGGAAGTAATCGAAGAGACGGCCCCGGCATTCATCAAAGAATCATCCTCTTCTGCTACATTGATGGACCAAATCAAGAATCCCAAAGTTGCAGCGATATTGCTGACAATTCTACTAGCGACGGGAGGTTGGTACTGGTATGTTAGCAACCAACTTCAACCGTTTACTGCTGACGATTTACGCTATGGTGATTCGATGGAATATACCGTACTCAACGGGGAATTGGAAGTAACCGGAGAATATGTCGAATACATTCGAGAAAACGTGAATGTAGACCAATTAAACAAATCTTGTAGACTATTGATGACCTTCTCGGGAACAGGAACAACCTCGGTAACTGATGGAGGCTCTGACGAATTGGATATGGAGCCGGATGATTCACTCAAAGGCGTAGTGCGGGCAAAAGGTGCTTATGGCCTAGATTGGCTTGCGGTTGAAAAAGTTCAGACTAGGAATTTTGACCAAATAGCCTTGAAGAGCTACAATCCAAAGCCACTACAGCCAGACGAATGTCAATCCGGGTCTTCGATTTATTCCGTTGGTGGGAACCTTGAGTTCAACACAAAATCGTGGACTGAAATCTCTGAGAGAGACGTGATTTCAACTCAAGCAGATTGGAAGTTGACATTGGGTGAAGATTACAATCAAGGAACCACGAAATCGTATGGCTTGGGCGGTGTTCTGGGCCTATTGGAGGATTTAGCACCAGGCGTTGCAGTTGTGATTTCACCAGTAGAAATACGTGACATGATGGGTACTCAGTTGATTGATACCGGAACAAATGGCACACATCTAGGATGGGAATGGAATGTGATTGGACCGGATGAAGTTGACGGTGAAGAAATGTGGAAGGTCTCTATGGAAAACCGAGAAATCCGCGACAATTGTTTCGGCCATGCCCGCATTACTATGTGGGTCGAAGAGAACTCGCCGTGGGCAGTAAAGCAGAACGTAGATGTGTACATCTCTGGAGATGAGGGCGACAAGTCAGCATGTGGAACGGTTACTGAGAGATTGGCCGATGTTGTCTTGCCTGATGGTAAAATAAGTCTCCAACTTGAAATCTCAAAGAACTCATTGACACGTGGCGATAAATTACTCGATTTAGGCCGAAGCTACTCGTCGATGCCTAACGCAGGAGCATATGTTCCAACAACGAGCGAACTAATTGATTGGGGAGACTACGATTTGCACATACCAGATAACACCACTCTTCGCAGTCATTCACTGGAGAACGCAATCGCTTGCTTTACCTCTGGCCACATGTCAGAAGCAGTTGCTGCTAATGCAGCACTGAATGATGATGGATACATTTGGCGAGCAAGAGATGACCGAAGCCAGTCGGGTGTCACTCATTGGAATCTATCTTGGGTCAGTTCCGACCCCAACTCTGGTTGGGTTGAACTCGATGTGACAGGTCCAGCATCATCTGGAAATTGTACCTATATCGCTCACGGAGGCCATGATGAAACCGTTGCGCACAGCCGAGGAGACATACCTGCGGTTCTAAGCCTACAGATGATGGAAGAAGATTTGACAGATCCATTCCGATATTCCGAACTCCATGGAGCGAATGGCCTATTCACATCCAATGGTGAATATCATCCTGAAACACGCGTCGGTATTCTCGTGGTAACTCCGGATAGCGACTTAACCGATTGGTTGAGCGAACTTGATTCCGGCGATACAGGTGCAACAACCCTTGACATGACACGCTCTTGGGTTTCAACTGAAAACGGCCTACAGTGGGACAATTCACTTTCTCTTGCAATGGATGCGCGTACCGGCCAGGTTGTAGGATGGAACTTGATACAAACTCCGGTTTGAGGTGAGAGAATGAGTGGAAGAGGTCTGGACCATCTCATCGAACAAAACGAGACTGACCTTGGTTTTCTTTCTGCGTATGGAGGTGGAGAAACCTCCGAAGAATTGCTCAGCCTAATTCAACAGGCTGTCAGCGAAGAGATGCAAATCGAGGTCGTGGATGAAGGAGTATCCTTCGTTCTGCATCTTCCCAATCTTCCGTTAGTTGCTTCAGACATAGAACGTAGAGGATTCCTAAACGGTAAACTAACCGCTGAAGGCGTAGAAGTAACAATCACTGACTATGGGCCAGAACAACGCCGATTCATCGAGCGTTTAGTCGAGTTCATTCAAAGCGAGTAGCGGCAGCTAGCATAACTACACCAGCAGTTACTACTACGCCAATTGCAGGCAGGAATGAGTCGTCGTCACCATCTCCGGATGATTCCTTTGGACAGTTATCTCCGCCCCATTCTCCATCATTGAACCAGCAGTCAGACCATGTCTTGTAGAAGCCTGAAGAAGGGAACATTTCAGTGGAGTCATTATCGTCTGCATAGGTTGCCTTGACTCTCCAGTTAACATAGGAATGGTCTTCGATTGTTGTGACTGCGGAACTGAAGGTTAGATTATCATCGGTTGACAATTCTGCAGTTGTAGGTGCGAAACAAACGCCTTCATTGTTACAAATTTGTGTAACCAATTCAAAAGTTGTATTATTGCTTGCAGCATCGCTGTTTAGAGTCATGGTAATTTCCCAATCTTCCAAATCTGTGCTGGTTTCAGTGTGAGTGATTTCGCTGAAGATAGTTTCCTCAACAACTGGCTCGATATTGACTCCGCCTTCTCCTGCAGCGCTAGCAGTATTGAGCAAAGCCATGCTCATTAGAATACAGATAATCACTTTTGATTTCACAATTCCATCTCCCATAACTCGTCACCAACCCAATGAATATTCTTTAGGCCCTTCCCTTTTAATTCTTTGACCAAACTGATTCCATCCTTGACAGCCCAGCCAATGGCTAGAGGTCGCTTATGTTGCTGATCCCGTACCCAAACCAAATCACCTTCAGCGATTTCTTCATCAGCGTTGTGAATCCCAGCAACCATACAATCTGCGCCTTTCATCAAAAATGGAATCGCACCATGGTCTACCTCGACATATCTCTTTTCACATGGATGTGCAAGGAAACCTCGCAAGGTTAGGAATACTACTCTTTCATCATCAGGACTCATCAATTCAACCGCCAAAGGAACTCTATCGACTAGAACCATTTTCCACGGGCCATAATCTGCCATTTCTAAAAATGCGCCATCGACAGCTAGGTCGATGCCAAGTGCATCCTCAAGGTCTTTGAGAAGAGGTGCTATGTGTTTGCGACGTACCGGCCTTCGCTTCTTAATTTGCCAATCCTTCGCCATATCCCGCCGTATGGATTCACAGGTTTGACCCTTCGGTTTGATGAGCCTAGTCCCCTTGGGATTATCATGGACGTATGGTGTGCCATCCGAACTTATCCCAAACATGCAACGGAATTGGGTAACCCCATTCCCACCGAGCCTGTATTTTTCTTGAAGCCATCATCAAGTGTTGTAGAGTTCGGCACTATCGATACATGTAATGGAGATGTACATCATGAAATTGAATTAGTTCTGAAAATAGGGCCAAACAACCAACCTACTCACATGGCTCTAGGACTAGATTTGACCAAGAGGAGCATCCAAGACCATCTCAAAGAAAAGAGCCTGCCTTGGGCTGAAGCAAAAGCGTTCACTGGAAGCGCAGTTCTAGGGAACTGGGTTGAATACAATCCCAAGGCAGAATATTCACTTGAAGTAAATGGGAATGAAGTGCAAAGAGGCTCGCTTGCTATGATGAGTTGGACTCCGAAGCAACTGATTGCTAAACTTGCAAATTGGGCTCCTATTCGAGAGGGTGACATCCTGTTTACTGGAACGCCTTCAGGTGTGGGTCCATTGTCAAAAAATGATGAGGTAACAGCCTCGCTATACATCGAAAGCGAACATATTCTCTCCCATCACGCAAAATGTGTTTGAGGCATACCATTCAAATATGAACGGCTGGTCGGCAAGCCGCTGGAGACAATTAACATGGCACAGTGGCACGGAATTTCACGTCGCAAGTCAACAGGTGGTCGTCGCGTAGCTGCACGTGGTAAGCGCAGTACCGAAATCTCATCCGAGAAGCAATTCGCTTTGATTGGAGAACCTAAGAGAAAGATCTACCGCAAGACCGGTGGAAACACACTAGTTCGTGTTCTTTCAGACAACCGTTGCACAGTCAACGGTAAGGACGGAAAGTCTACTATCGCAACAATTACCAATGTTGTAAGAAATGATGCAAATCCAAACTACACTCGTAGAAACATCCTGACCAAGGGTGCTATCGTAGATACCGACAAAGGACAAGTCAAGATTACTTCTCGCCCAGGACACGATGGCGTCCTAAACGGCGTAGTTCTTTGAATGGGTTCAAATCCAACCACCCACTGAGGGGTTGACATGGACCACAATCCAGACCGAATCGCAGTCTGGCCTGGCTACTTTGATGCTAAGGTTAGTCGTCGTAGCGGTCGCCGTGTTCCTAGAGACTCCAGCGTTCTCAAACCAGACTTGGAGGGCCTGTTTATCGCATCCCGCGCATTAGGACTGAGAAAGGTCAAGCGCGAAGAAAGAGTTTCACATCCTAACCGCCCTCATGCTAAGGAAGGTAGACTCTGGGTTTCCAAGAAAGGTGCAAAGGAATCTATCGGCGCCGGCTCTAAGGAAGAGATTCTGCAATTGATCGGTGGCCAATGGCGCCAAATGCAGAAAGACCAGCGCAACGATGAGAAGGAAGCACAAAAGCGCGGGCCAAAGGTTGGCGACAAGCGCGCTCGCTCCCAACGCAAAGGTGCGAATAAGGCTAGAGCAGCACAAGCTCGCGCTCAACGCAGTCAGAAGCAAAGGCGTCGCCGCTGATTATTCAGCCAGCCAAGTTTCTAC
>DAGO01000067.1:0-131 GCA_002498185.1 Euryarchaeota archaeon UBA10
CTCGCAAAATCTAGTTCAATAACATCTGAATATACACCAGGTTTGCTATCCAAATACAAGCCCCCACGGTCGGTTGCTAAAAGCTCCCATGCCGTTTTGGTATCCTCAGCACGGTTCTTTTTCCAGGGAAC
>DAGO01000067.1:199-13538 GCA_002498185.1 Euryarchaeota archaeon UBA10
TCAGGATTTAGTGGAACGAACATTCCAGTCGTCGGAAACTCGGTCGTTGTTTGACAACAAGCGCAATTGAGAGTTTCGGGAGAGATGTTTCTAGTTGCAATAATACTCGGGAAGAGACTCGCAAAATCTAGTTCAATAACATCTGAATATACACCAGGTTTGCTATCCAGATACAAGCCCCCACGGTCGGTTGCTAAAAGCTCCCATGCCGTTTTGGTATCCTCAGCACGGTTCTTTTTCCAGGGAACCAAGACACCATCTTCCATTGCAATCCGCATCTGTATTGCACTAATTACCGAACCGGGAGATAACCTTGAGATGTCTTGAGGAGATTGCCTTGAATGTCTACTTAGTTCAAACAACCCTAAAATCCCACCCTCTCTGACTATGAAGCTAGCATCGAGGTCAATATGCAATCGCCCATTCAAGGGGAAATAAGCATCCTTGCGGATAACCTGTCCATACGAGTGAACAACCCTTGACATCGATCTTGGTTTTAATTCGCTTTCAGCCCTACTTAAATTCAAATCAAAACTAACACGTTTGGCCAACTTATCTAAGGCAGCAAAATGTAACGCATCTCCGCCCTTTGTGATAATTACGTCTGGATTTAATCGATTGATACTGTCTTGGAATTCTGCTAAGAACTCCTTGCCGCAATGTTTCCTGCGTACTACAGAATCAAGCCTTTTTCCGGGAAGAAAACCATCCCAAAGTAGGATTTCAATTTGCTTTAGATATGATTTGAGAGTGTCAAATCCATTGTTGGAATGGTATTCAAATTTTAATTCAATAACTTTCATTTTAGGCCAAGTATCATTTTCACCCAATAGTGAAAATGAATCACCATCCCATTCTACGAACTGAAATGGAGAGATGCCAAATTCGATGAAAAAACGTTGTGCTAAATGAGCATCTACTGAGAACAGAGAATACCTGTGATGCTCGCCACGAGCCTCGATGTGTTGCGATATTTTTCTGATTTTGCGGCTGTCCAAGATATCGATTTCTAGCACATTATGCATCTCAAATTCATCCAGCGATAACCGCTTTTTCACCATCCTAGTTGCGCCAATAGAGAATGTTTCACTTATTTCTGGTAACTTTAACCATTGAGGCAGATTGATCATCAATTGATTTTCCGCATGAACGTGTATACAAGCACACCAAGGTACACAGATTCTCTCGACATTCCCATTTATGTCGCTAATCCATACATCCATGTGGCGCCCACTAACACTTAGTTGGGCATCTATTATCCAGCCCCGCAAAGAATCACTTCTCACTCTGCAATTCTTTGATTGTATTTTCCAATTCAGCGATTTTTTTGTAAGATTCCAAAATCATCGAAATTAGCATTGGCTTCCATACATCGATTGATGGAAGCATTCCCCCAGCAGCTCTACGATTACGCACTCCATTCATTAATTCGTCCAAGGCCTTGCGGTCTGATGAATTCAAAGCCCTTCGAAATGCATTAAGTGCGCTTAATTCACTCTCAACCCTGTTTCTCCATGTTGGCACTGTTCTACCCATTAATCGAAATGTCAAAAATCAGCCGAGTATCTTTCGCAAGAGACAGGATTGCTGAAAGTGAAATTGAAACCACTTTCACAAGAATACGAAGGTTTGATAATCTTCTATGCCTAAATATAACATGAGAATAATGGTAATGACAGCCCCACTTATTCATGAATTACTGAGGAAGAAAAGATGCGCTAAAGGCGTTTGCCGCCCAAAAAGAACAAGTTACCTGTGGGCTAAGATGGTTAGATCTGAAG
Organism: Euryarchaeota archaeon UBA10; assembly: GCA_002498185.1. Taxonomy (GTDB): domain Archaea; phylum Thermoplasmatota; class Poseidoniia; order Poseidoniales; family Poseidoniaceae; genus MGIIa-K1. Next base: position 1,981 of record DAGO01000067.1, read on the forward strand.
AAGAGGACAAAACTCCTGTAATCGAAGGATGAACGAATCACTCTTCAGCTAACTCTTGATTCATGAGGACGAATTGGCCTCCTAACACGAGTAGCAGAAATATGCCGAACAAACTAGGCCTCGGGAATGCCAATTCCACTCCAAAGGCAATTAGTAAACCGATTTCCATTACTACAACTCCAGCGATAGAGCACACTAGAGCAATCAATGAGGTGTGCCACCGGTATTGGTAAGATCGATATGCCATTTGCATACTAACTTCGAGTTTTCCGGCGTCGGACATGTGGTGCACATATCTGAACACCAGATGAGTAATCTGTGAAGCAATTGCAACAATTGCAAGAAGCATGAAAATTATTCCGAAGATTGCCAAAACAGAATCTCCACCATCGCCAAAGAAGTTGAACCAACCAGTACTTGCACTGAATCCAAACATAGACGCTTTCATCCCGAATGGACTAGCATCCAAGAATCCGCCAACAGTTAACCAACCCGAGAACATTCCAATGATCAACATCAATCCGCCAGCGCCATGAAGTGCATGTGAGCCTGCTTTGACACCGCTCATTGGCTGAGAAGCAGAATCAGACCTTACCTTAGATTTCGGCGCTTCGCCCCACTCGAATTCTCCGTCACAATACGGACATGAAAACTCTCCATAGGCATCATCGTCTAACTCAATTTCCTCTTCACAATGAGGGCAGAGAATCTCAACCATGCAGAAACCTACAGTGGGGATGTAAAGAATATTTTCCCGGCATAGGAATTATTTCAAAGCTCATTAGGAACTGGAGTTTGGTCCATGTGAAGGAATGCATATACAGCCCACCAAGTTACAATATCCCATGAATGGACAAGATTGTTGATTCCAGTTGAATCGTCTGTTCCCATATAATCGATCATAGTCTCCATTGTATCACATTCACGATGATAGCAAGGATATCCATCTACTAGGCCGTTCCATCCTAAGGTAGCAACTCCGATGTTTTGGAACGAATCGTGGTCACTTCGAGCGGTTGGCGATTCGTAAATTGCCACCGTATCTTCATAGATATCCCCCCATAGTGGGCTTTCTCCATCTTCGAGCCATGCCTCTCTTCCACGCTCGATTTCATAACCAAGATTTAGGGCATCAGCACCAATCCATTCTGCTAGATAATACATGCCAGGTTGGTCTATGACATCTCCAGTTCCATCTGGCCCCAAATAAACCGATAAGGCGTAATCGCCAGGGTAATTGACTCCAGCCATGTCTAAATTGAGATAGTTGCTTACTGTAACTCCGTCAGGCAAATCGTTTGCAAATGAGCGTGAACCCCACAACCCCTCCTCTTCAGAAGACCACAAACAGAAAACCATTGTTCTCCTTGCATCGAATTCAGCAAGGACCTTTGCAGTGCTCAAAACCATACTTGATCCAGCTGCATTGTCGTATGCGCCATGTCTGGTTCCGTAACCTGGAATACCTTGCTCAGCACCGGGCGTGTAAGCAATAGGAGGAGCGATGTCAAAGTGCGCTCCAAAAATTAACCACTCATCAGGGTACACTGAACCATCTTTGTATCCACAAATATTGACTGCCCAAGCAGTATTCCATTGGAATCTATGTACTTCTACTCGGTCTAATCCATACCCTTGCATTACTCCTTCAAAGTAGGTTATTGCGTGCTCATAAGATGGGTTTGCATTTCCAATCCATCGGTCTAGATATCCTACAGCACCATCCGGTCCACAAGTTGCACAAGGAGTATCATCTGCAATGAAATCAACCCATTCGTATACGTCTCGGCCATTTACCCAGCCGGCGCTAGCTCCAACTCCATCGGCTTCTGTTAAATCGGTTCTCTGGTCACGAATTGTCTCAAGCGATTTGACGATAACATCTCCTCCGCTTTCGTTGGCAGGAACAATCCACTTCCATTCTCCGCCGGCATCTTCGTTTTCGGTCGCCATAATTGCTGCCGAACCTTCAGTTCGACCATCAGCCCAGGCCGCCCACGAAACATCAGGTGCACGGATTGGCCAATTTTCTCGCCCATAGTCTCCAATTAGGAATATGATATCCGAATTTCTTGGCGGGAATAAGACATTCATCGATACAGATTCTCCATCTTTGAGGTCAAAGACTGTTCCGTTTTGAGCCCTCATCGAACCTGGGTCTTGAACAAAATAAGGGACAAAAACGCTCATTGCAGTCTCAGCTTTCAATGTAACAACGGACCATTCTCCGCCAGGAAGAACAGATGGTGACACTTTCAAACTATCATCTGAAATTTCCTTTGGAGGATTATCTTCTCCGAAGCATCCGGATAGAGATGCAAGGCACATCACGGTGACCATCATCAGGGCGCGTGCAACATCCATATTGTCTCCGATAGCATCCCTATTGTTGAATGATATGGTTAGAATCTCATTTCCGGTGTGTGGAATACACTTTCCGCTAACAGGATAAGGGTTATACACAGACCATTGGCCCGATTAATCGATGGCGACCGTTCGGTTGGACCAAAAATCTCGGGCGCTGGTCAGGGCAATTCCAGACTCATATCCCGAAGCATTGGCCAAATTTTTCGGATCAGGTCCAACAGATATTGAACTTGCTAAGGTACACCATACTGCTTATGTTGAGGCTCTTTCTTCGAACGGAGTAGAGGTAACTGTATTGGATGCAGACCACGCTCACCCTGACTGTATTTTCGTTGAGGACCAAGCAGTGGTTATCGATGGGCACGTCCTTCTTCCAGTTCCGGGTCACGAATCTAGAAGAGGAGAGCAACCACCGATTGCGGACTTCCTTTCTGATAAATTACAAGGACATCAAATTTGCAAGATGGAACCTCCGGCAATGATGGATGGCGGAGACATCCTGCGTTTGGGGGACCTATTCTTTGTAGGGCGCTCTACAAGAACAAATGATGCTGGAATTGAGGAACTTAGAGACTTACTAGATCATTTAGGACACGAACTAAGAGTGGTAGACATCCCTTCCCACGCACTACATTTGACAAGTGTATCCTCTACGCCTTCCGACCAAATCATTCTGGTTCCCGAAGGCTACCTTGCGCCAGAATCATTTGGTGAGATGCCAGAGGGATGTGAAGTAATTATGATGCCAGAAGAGGAAGTTTACGGATGTAACACAATCGGCCTTCCAGACAACAAGGTGATCATAGCAGATGGATATCCAACAGTCAAGAAGACACTTGAGGAGAGAGGATTTGAGTGCATAGTCTTGGATATGGGGCAGATTAGAGCTGCAGATGGCTCCTTGACTTGCTGTTCAATTTTCTATTGATTCACACCAAGCGTTTTGATATACACGCGTTAGGTGGCGAAGTTGCTGCAGGGGTTGCCAAGCTTGGTCAACGGCGCTGGGATGAGGTCCCAGTCTCTATGAGTTCGCAGGTTCAAATCCTGCCCTCTGCACCACTCTTGCAAACATTACATGTCCAAACCTGACCCTTAGGTTAGTTTCGAAGGTCGCGCCTTGCTGTGTTGAAAACTGCACGTCCACGCGACGTAATCTTGTGCTGCCAAACAACATCCTTTGGATTGAATGCCCTGAGCATTTGCTCCCTACTCCAATGTCTTCGAGCGTCCATTTCATTCATGTGTAAACCCCATTGAGTCCAGCGATTTTCCGCTCGCGAGGCTTGTAGAACTATAACAGGCTTGAATGTACCAAATTCTTGGGTGATAGAGGTCCACTCAATGTCGCTGTATCTGTCTTCAAGACCTTGGTGAAGGTCTCCTACAATTTCATAACCAACTCCAGCATTACGATCGAGAGTCTCAACATGTCCGGGGAATAATGCGTCTAGGTGGGAGAAATCTTCAGGACCCATGCCTGTTGAAATTAGTAACGTGTCATGGCCACTAGGGCCCAGTCCAGTGTGGTGGTCAATAGCCCATATTCGATTGACAGACTCGAGTTTATTGTCTAACCATTTGAGTAGTAACTCGGGCCCGGGTTGTAGGCAATCTCCACCGTACTGGATTGCCTTTGGATATTCGTACTGTCCTTCCGCAACACATTGTTTTAGATTATTGAACCCGTATTTCCGAATCAGATTGAGCGCTTTTAATTTGAACCATCTTTCTTTTTGTGGAGGGGGCGATTCGGGATTTATGAATTCACGAATTGTCTCATATCCTACAGGAACCCCCTCGTATTTTTGGTCCCTTTTCAGGAAATTTCGATTCAGGTCTACGTTGTTTTCATTGAATCTTCTCCACCAAGCCATGCCGTAAGGATTGATTGCGTGTACGAAAATAATTGCATGGTCTTTGAAAGAATCTTCTCTACACAAATCATCCATTACTGCCAATTGGATTGCGCTTCCGGGGTATCCCTCCACTCCGTGAACTCCGCTACTTGAAAGCAAAACCTTGCCAGATTGAAGCGATCCAACTATTGCAACATCGATGCAAAGCGGCTCGCCATCGGGCCCGGTCATTCCAATTTCTAACCTTTCATTTTCCACCTTGTGACCAGCTTCACGCAATTCATCGCAAGCGATTAGGAATCTACCGGCGGCTTCAGCGTACGAATTAGCAAACCAAAACCCCCCTTCCATAGTTTATGCAGTCGCAATTCACATTTGAACACTACCGAACTATCAAGAATCACAACCCCCTAAGGAAACCGATGCCGAAGGAACTGGTTGCAGCCGATATTCGAGTTGCAAAGACTCTGCCTTCGAAATTCTACTACGAACAGGAGATATTCAATTTCCTCAAACCTATCTTCAGCAATTGGCAATTTGCCACCCATGATTCTGAAATGAAAACAAATTCAATCATTCCTTTGGACCATATAGAGGCAATAACAGGCGAGCCAATAATCATTGTAAGCGGCGAGAAAACACAGTGTTTGTCTAATATTTGCACACACCGAGGTATGCGTTTAGCCTTGCAACCATGTACAAAATCAATCCTCCAATGCGAATATCATGGCCGCACATTTGACTTGAATGGAAAGATGAAACATATGCCAGAGTTTGAACAAGCGATAGGCTTCCCTAGCGAATCCGACAACTTACGCAACTTCCCAATGCACAGTTGGAATGGGATTAATTTTGTATCTCAAGAAGGCGAACTAGAATTGCCTTGGACAGAAATTGGAAACCGGTTTGATTTTCTAGATATCGAATCATTTGTCCACGACTCATCTCGCGACCGCGACCATTCGATTAATGCAAATTGGATGCTTTATGTTGACAACTATCTCGAAGGCTTCCATATTCCATTTGTCCATCCAGAATTGAATCAAGCATTGGACTACTCGGGGTATTCAACGGAAGTTTTCGAAGGCGGAGTATTACAAATCGGAAAAGCATCGAAAGGGGATATGAAGTTTAATTTGCCGAAAGACCACCCGGATTATGGCCAAGATATTGCCGCATATTATTTGTGGCTATTTCCTAATATGATGTTCAATTTTTATCCATGGGGACTTTCTGTCAACATCGTAATTCCAGTCTCTCCTGAAAAGACAAGGGTTCTGTACAGGGGCTATGTAAAAGACGACACGCTAGCGCAAAAAGGAGCCGGCTCCATTTTAGATACAGTTGAAATCCAGGACCAGAACATCATTGAGCAGGTGCACAAGTCAATGCGCTCCAAAGCATATGATAGAGGAAGGTACTCTCCTACTAGAGAACAAGGAGTACATCATTTCCACAGAATCATTTCAAAAATTTATGAGAAAAACCGGTGATAATATGGAAGATACGCCTTTGCTAACTATGACCAAATCTCGTATCGTAGGCGAGCAACCAGAGATCTCAGACGAATCAAAAGCGCTTCTAGGCACACTTTCTGGTCTTTGCTCATTCCATTCTTGCGAAGATTTAGCCAGCTTCTTGTTCACCGATATGTTCAGGCAATTAGTCGGTGAGGGAGAGCCATGGATTATTTTTGAAATCGGTGTCTACAAAGATCATACCAAAACGATAGAATCAATCCCTGTTCATGACGGAATAACTCTTGCCGATGGAGCAATGACGGGAGGCATTCCTGGAAATCTTACAGTAGTGAAATCCCAAGATGAATGTTCTGAAACTCTTTCAATTTGGCACAACTATGTGATAAACGAGTAAAGCGATTCTTTGAAAGGGAGCCTACGGCCCCATTAAACCGGAGAGAGGTCCATGGGCGACGACAATTTCCGCGATGTTCTGCCCGACCCTGACCCGGAGCAGACACTTGAATGGCAAGAAGCGATTCGTGCCGTAAGCGATGCCTTGGGTCCTGAAAGGGCGCACAGATTGCTGATGCAGACAATAGGAGCTGCTAGGGAAGAAGGCGTAGATATCGATGTGGTCAATACTCCATACCTCAATACAATTCATCCCTCACAACAGCCACAATACCCCGGTGATTTGGAGATGGAAAAACGCATTCATGGAATCATTTCATGGAATGCAATGATGATGGTAACTAGAGCGAATAAAGCAAATGATGGCATCGGCGGCCACATCTCTACCTTTGCATCAAATTCACATTTATGGGAAGTAGGACAGAACCACTACTACAGAGGCAAAGATCTGGATGGATGGGGCGACCATGTTTACTGGCAAGGGCATGCAAGCCCTGGAGTTTATTCCCGCGCATGGCTAGAAGGCCGACTCACAAGAGAGAACATTGACAACTTCAGAATTGAGTGCGATGGAAACGGACTCTCTTCATATCCGCACCCAAGATTGATGCCTGATTTCTGGGAGTACCCTAGTGTTTCAATGGGCCTTGGTGGGATGACAGCAATTCACACCGCTCGATTCAACAGATACCTTTCCAGCCGCGGTCTTGCTGATACTTCGAACTCGAGGGTTTGGTACACTATGGGTGACGGAGAATCCGACGAACCAGAGTCTCTTTCTCAACTAACTCTTGCATCTCGTGAAAATCTGAACAATGTAATTATGGTGATGAACTGTAATCTACAGAGATTGGATGGTCCGGTAAGAGGCAATTCAAAGATCGTTCAAGAATTAGAAGGAAGATTCAGAGGCTCTGGATGGAACGTAATCAAGATTCTTTGGGGTTCGATGTGGGACGACCTATTTGCTCGTGATTCTGAAGGAGCGCTTGCTAACAGACTGCAAGAATTAGTCGATGGTGACGAGCAGAGAATTTTCACGAGTGATGCTGCAACATTCAGGAATGAATTATTCAACACGCCTCAACTGAAAGCCATGGTCGCTCATCTGAGCGACGAAGATTTGGAAGCATTGGCATCAAATCTTGGAGGTCATGATATGGTGAAAATCAATGCAGCATATGCTGCTGCTGAAGCAAGTGGTGACAAACCAACAATCATTCTTGCACGTACAATCAAGGGATACGGATTAGGTCCTGCATTTGCAGGAAGAAATTCCACTCACGGCAAAAAGAAAGCAGATGTTGACAGCATCAAATGGATGCGTGACGACCTAGGGCTTTCTTTCACTGATGAAGAGTTGGAAGGATTTCCATTCATCAATCCTGATGATGAACCAGAAGCTGTAGCCTATCTCAAGGAAAGAAGAAATGCACTTGGCGGATTTTGTCCGGAAAGGAGAGCACCTCCTAGTGAGCTTACCCCGCCTGGCGCTGAAGGGTATTCTACGTTTGATGAGGGTACAAAGGGAGATATGCAAGTTTCCACAACCATGGCCTTTGTGCGATTACTTAGCGGTTTGATGAAGGACAAATCAATCGGTAAGAGGGTTGTTCCAATTGTGCCTGATGAAGCTAGAACTTTCGGTATGGATCCTCTGTTTGCACAGTTCGGAATATACCATCCAGAGGGGCAATTGTACACCCCAGTTGACCACAAGATGTTGATGAAATACAAGGAGAGTGAGAAGGGGCAACTCTTCGAAGAAGGTATCTCTGAAGCGGGAGCAATGTCGACATTTATTGCAAGCGCAACATCTTACTCAACCCAAGGCAGTCCTACAATCCCATTCTACATCTTCTACAGTATGTTTGGATTCCAAAGGGTCGCTGATTTGGTTTGGTCTGCAGCAGACCAAAGAGCAAGAGGATTCATGATCGGCGCAACTAGTGGTAGGACTACACTCAACGGCGAAGGCCTGCAGCACCAAGATGGACACAGCTTGCTGATGGCTCATACCAACCCTGCAGTCAGAGCGTACGACCCTGCATTTGCTTACGAATTAGCAACAATCATCCGTGCAGGAATCGATGAAATGTATGTTGAGGAAAAAGATGTATTGTACTACATTGCAGTCTACAATGAGAATCATCCAATGCCTCCTAAGCCGGCAGGATCTGAAGAAGGAATTGTCAAAGGAATGTACAAACTTCGTAGCACTCCTAAGGGAGATGGACCAATTGTAAGGTTGATCGGTTCCGGGCCAATAATGCTACAACTCTTGGCAGCGGTTGAGATTCTGGAAACATACGGAGTTCGCTCAGAAATCTATTCTGCAACCTCTTATGGGGAGTTGAGAAGAGAAGGATTAGATTGTGAACGTAATAACCGTTTGAACCCGAGCGATGCAAGGCAGATTCCGTATGTCGAGCAACTGCTTGGAGACGGAACTCATCCAACAATCGCGGTTAGTGACAATCAAATCGCAGTACCCGATATGATTAGACAATGGGTCGGTGGCGACTATTCGGTCCTAGGAACCGATGGATTCGGAAGGTCGGACACCAGGCCAAATCTTCGTAAATTCTTCGAAATAGATGCTCAAAGTATCACAATTGCCGCACTATCTTCACTGGTTAGAAGCAAAGAAATCGATGCTAAGGTATTCGATAAGGCGATGAAAGACCTAGGGATCTCTCGTGATAGGGATGATATCACAGCACTTTGATTATTCAAAGAAAATAGCGACATCATCTAGAGATTTTCTAGAAATATTTGGCACCATTGCATCTTCTGCAGGATAGCCAACTGGCATTACCAACATTGCATGTTCATGTTCAGGACGATTGAGAATGTCCCTCAGGAACCCCATAGGGGAAGGAGTATGAGTTAGGGTTACTAATCCCATGTTGTGGATTGCATGTATGAACATTCCAGCTGCAATTCCACAGGATTCTGTAGAGTAGTATGTTGGTCCGTTTTCTCCATTAGTTCTAACTCGCTTAGAATGTCTGAACAAAACGACCAACCAAGGAGCATCGGTCATGTGTTCTTTTACAGCATCAGTACCTAGTGGCCCGAGAACTTCTTGCCATGCTTCCGGCATGCGTTCAGAGTAGGTTTTCCTCTCTTCTTCCTCAGCCGCTTCTCTCATCTTTGTTTTCAATTCTGCATTACTAACTGCTACGAATGTCCAAGGCTGTAGGTGAGCACCACTTGGCGCTGTGGAGCCACAGCGTATTGCCTGCTCAACCAATTCACGAGGTACATTGCGGGAAGAAAAATGTCGAGTAGTCCTCCTTTTGTCCATATTTTCGAACAATTCTAAAGCACGCATTTTCATTTCATTCTCAGGTAGTTCAGCCCATTCTAAGGGGATGAAACCATCCTCACTCAATTGACCACCTCAGGCATTCTCCCACGCAATCTCAACCAGGTTTCAGAACCGAAAGTCAGAGCGTACAGTGAAGCCAACCACAAAGTTGGTCGAGCCCAATACCCGTTAGGGGCATCAATTAGCAGGATGCATAACCAAGACAAAGTGACGAAGTCAAGGATCCACCTCATTCCTGCAAGAATTTGTTTAGAGTTCGATTGCATTTCAGTTAACTGAGTGTCTGTAAGTACAGCAGTAATCCCTTTCAATTTCGATAGAGCATTACCGCCGTTCCATCTAATCCTACCTAATTTGAATCTGTTCCATCCATCGATTACAAGGAATAGAGACACCCATACGACTACAACTTCTAGTAGAGGTTCAGCTCCATACAAGTCTAAACCGTTGAAGGACCAGTATAACAATCCCCATAACCAAGCAATAATCAGTATCTGGGACGTTTTTGCGAATTTGCTCAATTTTCGTAATAACTCTGCATCATGCGATAACAGCATTTCTAGAGAAATGACTAGACCTACGCTGAAAGTAAGAACGAAACTACCTGCAAGCCACCACCATTCTAGAGAGGAATCCCTCCATGCCAATAGCAGAGCAACCAGCGTCCAAGCCATTACCAGGGAAGTGGTTGCATTCACGGTTGCTTGCATTACATACAATGGGTCCCGCCCATCTTTGAGAACCGCTAGACCACCCATCAGTCTGACTTCAAATGCGGAATCATCCACTACTCCTTGAGCAGCAGCAGTCATTCCGCCAATCGATTTCAGTCGAGCAGATTCGACTAGGCCTTCAGCCTCTTCACCGGAATCCCCGCCACTCCACTTAGAACCACGAGCAGCAGCAGCGGCAGCGCCCCTGCCTCTGCTTCGGCCCTTTCCAGCACTTCTGGCTTTAGCCCAAGCTCTAATCTCAGGAGTTGTGACATCCTCAACTTGGTCTTCATTTAGCGGCGCTCCGTGGTCTGTGTACAACCATCGACATTGTATTGGAATGGGAGCAGGGTCTACATCGGGAGCAACCATCTGGAATTGCCCTGGGCCCAAGGTTGGCAATTGCTTGACTAAATCTTGGTCTCCGCCACTCTCTTTGAGCAAATGTCGAACCTTTTCAACATCTTGGGGTTGGGTGAATCTACCGATGAATGTTGTATTTGCTTGGGCTAAAATTTTGTAATCTACATCTGAAACGTTTTGTGTGGCTAGTACACAAGCAACACCATATTTTCTAGCCTGTTTGAATATCAATTTGATCAGGTCTTTTGCTGGCGGATTTCTTGGATGCGGTGGCAGATAAGGTGCAACTTCATCCATGAAGAATAGCAGTTTCAATTCGCCTTCAGCAGGTTGCTGAGTCAACATCCAATCGTACAGTTCACGTGCTAATTCTTGAACGAAATATTGCTTTTGAGCTTCGTCTTGAATCGTATTCAGATATACGATATTCAAGGGAACCTTTCCTGGCATTGCAGGCTCACAAAAAGAATCGATATCTATTGGAACACCATTGGAGAACAATAGCTGATTTACACCGCTGCTGAATGCAGACAATCTTCTTGCCAAATCATTACGTGTTGATTTTGGCAACATGTCATCATAGTCACGAAGACCGTGTTCGAACATGATTTCTTCCCATGGAGGGACTTCGGGTTTATCTTCATCATCTTCAACATCGATGAAAGCCTCTGGATAAAGTGCACGAGTGAAGTTTTCTTGTGGCTCTCTCACTACTTTAGCCAACCCTCTAAAGTCACCTACATCAAGACCTAATCTTGTTCCATTTACTAGGATTTCATACAAGAAAGGCTTCACAACTTTGCCTTGAGTTTTCTCAACATCAAAACCAGCCAGATTACTGAAACCAGCAGCAACCATGTCCCACGCAGTGATTGCCTCTTCTGGGTCTAGATCCGCAGGCGGTGAGCGAAATGGGTCGATACACAAAGGCAAACCTTTGGAACGCAAAGGCGTCCAAATTCTAACTTCCATGGTGGAAATCAACTTCTTCATTCGGTCAACTTCTCCTCCTTGCTCGGTCAAATCTTTCTCATCAATTCCTAGAGCA
>DAGO01000046.1:0-5301 GCA_002498185.1 Euryarchaeota archaeon UBA10
TTCGAGCATGGCCTAGCCCTAGCTTGGTCTGATGGAGCACTATCTCGTGATGGTGCAATCATGCTCGAAACTTTGCAAAAGCAATTGGGACTGAGTGACAAAGAAAGAGCCATTCAAGAGCAAGCCTGGCTCTCTGATATGACAAAGAGTCCGCGCAGGTCTTTTGGTGATGGTGATCAAATCCTAAGAGAATGGCTTGAGGGTTTGAATGACAGAGAAAATTTAGCAGCGAGCGCTCGTGACATGGGCCGTGCTGCACTAGATGTTGGCCTCTCCAAATCAGCATGGAGAGACGCTTACCGATTTGCAAATGGGCTTGGACTAGGAGAAGATTTGGCTTCAGGAGTTTGGTTAGAAGAAGAAGCTGAGCCACTAAATGGTTGGCCGGCCGCCCTAGACCCACTTGCTATTATCCTAGGTTTAGTAATCTCAGTACCGAAATCCGCACCTTTACAACCAACTGAATTAGCAGAAGGAGATGCCTTTGTTATCATCGATAATTCAGGTGCTAACTCAAAGCTACTCTCTTGGATGCCGGATTTGATTCCTGTCAATCATGAAAAATGTGCTTGGGGCTGGAGTGGTGGCGACAAAGTCTCAACCGCACCTCCAAACAAAGACCTAGTGTACTGTAATTCAGTGGTTCTTGCATGGATTCGAAGATTGATTGCAATGCGTCATAAAAGAGGGGAAAGCGGCCTGGAGGGATTGCCAGAAGGATTCCAGGTTATGCCTTCTTCTGCCGAACTGGAAAGAGATGGAAACAATCTGAAATTATCAATGATTGTTGACCTAGGTGAAAGCGGATTAGTTAGACCGTGGGCTAGCGTCAGAGTTGATGGAGAGATAACCGCGAATCCCGCTCCTGAAGGCCTAGCCACGAACTGGGTTAAGATCCATGACAGCCTAGCTAATGTCATGATCACCGCTCTTGAAACGCTACCAAGACAATTATTGCAAGCTGCAGGATTACAATCAGAATGCACTAATATTTCAATCCATGAAGGATGGATTACTCATGACTTGAGTGAATGATAACTTCGGATGTTATCTTACAATCATCTCGTAAACTGTTTGAAACACTGCAGTATTTCTCATGTGACTTGTGTACAACGCGTTCCACTAGTCTTTGTGGAACATCACCCACAACATGATACACCATGTGCATGGAAGTGAAGTATCTAGGAGACTCATCATTACGTGTTGAATCCATATCGACCCACACTTTGGAAAACTCTCGCTCTTTCAAGCCAATGACAACATCAACTATTGAGCAAGCGCCGACCATTTGTAAAGCGAGTTGCATGGGACTTGGCCCTTCTTCCCAATTCATCTCAATTCTCTGACCATTGGAATTGATTCCAACCATATTTTTCCCGCCAGTCCACTCAACTGTACCTTGCATAAATGCCCCAACTCTCGCTATGAGATGAAACCACCGTTGACCGCTTTGTTGATGAAGGGGGTCAAGTTGGGTCGTAACGAGCACCATGTCAGGCAGTCCAATTACGATGGAAAACGGAGTTCTAGTAATACCAGATAACCCAATTGTTCACTACATCGAAGGTGATGGTATTGGAGTTGATATTACACCGGTAATGATTGAAGTCGTAGATGCTGCTGTATCAAAGGCTTACGCTGGTACAAAATCGATTACTTGGAGTGAAACGCTCGCTGGAGAAAAGGCATTCAACAACACAGGCGAATGGCTTCCTGAGGCTACGCTAGATGCAATGCGAACCGGCCTAGTTTCTATCAAAGGGCCTCTAACTACTCCAGTCGGCGGCGGTATTCGCTCACTGAATGTAGCACTAAGGCAGAAGTTGGACTTGTTCGCATGTGTAAGGCCTGTTCGCTGGTATGACGGAACACCTTCGCCAGTAAAATCTCCTGGCGATGTTGACATGATTATTTTCAGAGAAAACAGCGAAGATGTCTATGCCGGAATCGAATGGGAGGCAGGCTCTCCTGAAGTCGCCAAGGTGATGGACTTCCTAGTTAATGAGATGGGGGTTGACAAAATCCGATTCCCGAATACTTCAGGTATTGGAATTAAGCCAATCAGCAAAGAAGGTACTGCTAGAATCGTACGTGCCGCAATCCAATATGCGGTCGACAACGACAAAGATAGTGTTACATTAGTTCACAAAGGTAACATCATGAAATTCACAGAGGGTGGATTCAGAGATTGGGGTTACGAATTGGCCAAGGAAGAATTCGGTGCAACTGAATTAGATGGTGGACCATGGTGCACATTTGAAAACCCAAAGAGTGGGAATACAATCACGATCAAGGATGTTATTGCTGACGCTATGCTTCAACAAATTATCACAAGACCTGCAGAATACGGAGTCCTTGCGACAATGAACCTGAATGGCGACTACATCTCTGATGCACTGGCAGCACAAGTAGGGGGAATCGGTATTGCACCCGGTGCAAATATCAATTACGATACTGGAATCTCTATCTTTGAAGCAACCCATGGTACCGCTCCAAAATATGCAGGCCAAGACAAAGTGAACCCAGGCTCCCTAATCCTATCAGCTGAAATGATGCTAAGGCACATGGGCTGGAAAGAGGCTGCTGATCTAATTGTCAGCGGAATGGAAGGAGCAATCTCTGCAAAGACAGTAACTTACGACTTCGAGAGATTAATGGATGATGCTGAACTACTGTCATGTTCAGAATTTGGAAAGGCGATTATCTCTCACATGTGAGATTCGCTCAAATCCAAGAATTCAGATTGCGGCTGTTTGCGATAACACCGAATCCAAATCTTTCCTCGATTGCCCTAGCGACCAATGCGAAATCAGAATCCCTTGTGGCCATCAAGATGCTGCCCAATTCTCCTAGAGGGCGGCTAGCCATCGCAGTACACAAACTCATCAGAGTTTGGTCTGCAGCCTCTGGATAGATATCCTTGTCATTAATTACAGTGCGCAGTGGCTCGCTATGCATTCTCTTCATAGCAGTAATTTCATCATAAACTTCACTATGCTCAACCAAGAACTTCTTCAGTTCTGCACGAATATCTTCATCGTCAGCCTCATCCTCAATATGTAAATCAAGAGGCTTCCATGTTGAGAAATCAGATACAACCGATTTGGCTATTTCGACTAAGGTTTCCTTGTTGAGAACCTTAGCCAAATCATTCTCAGAAACCAATGTATCCGCAAATCTATCTCTGATTCTTTCAACATCTGCAGCGATTGAAATTAACTCATTTTGGACAATCTTTGGCAACCAAAGGTGAATCACACCCTCTTGTGCACGGTGCTTGAGTATCCTATGGAAACTACCCCTGCCTCCAATATCAAGTGCCGCTTCAGAACTGATTCCTAATTTTTCAGAAATCCTGTATTGTAGTTCATCGATTAGAATGTTAGTATCAACAATGACTAGAGGTGATAGAGATAAATGACGCAAGTATGCTCTTTGCTTGATTGGCAAATTGTGTCGGTGTGTTGCGAACAATCTTCTTTCTGCGTCTGCCAATCTCTTGATGTCGAGAACACTGAATTTCCCAGAGTTTTGTGCACGCTCTAGCAGCATCAATCCTTCCAATGGCCTTTCAGCAGACGCTTCTAATGCGATTTCGTATATTTCCTCTCCAGATGGATCATGCATCATTGCCTGAGCATAACGGTTCTCAAATGTATGCCGGTTCCTACGCCTCTCTCTTTGCAAAGAGTTCAGTGCCGCTTTCACTCTCCCAGAGAATGGCTCCCTTGGCAGCGGTCTTGGGTGGGAACTTGGATAATTCCTCAACATATCGAGTTCTTCTTCAGAATGCTTGACTCTTGGAACCTTTTCGACCTTTCCAAATTGGTCTTCTTGCTCAACCATTTCAGTTCGCTTTACGAAGTTGGTTAACAATCTCGTAGCTTCGTCTGTATTTCGCTTGTTGGCTGCAACATGAGATACGTTGAGGTATAATTGGAATCTCTTTGTCAGAGCGGATTTTAGTGCGGGTTCTTGTTCTAGCAAAGATACCGCTTCTGACCATTGCTCTGCATGCGCAAGATGAATCAATGCTTTTCGATGTAGCAAAATCTTGTGCTCATAATCAAAGTCTTCGTGGTCTCCAGCACGTTTGTAGTCACGAGCTGCATTCAACTCGTCATCGTTGCTGACATGCACGGCCGCTCTTGCTAAAGTATGCCAAGGTGATTGAGGGTCATTTTCTTGATACCATGATACTAAATTGGCCAACCCAATGTCATACTCTAAAACCAGATGACGTACTGCTTGCATCATTGGCATAGCTGTGACCTCACCTGAAAGCAGACCATCAAGCAATTCAACAACTCCCTTTGATTTGCCAGTTTGTAATAACCAAGATGCTCTATTCAATCGCAGAGTGTCAATTACGGCATTGAATAATCTTGATTCAACATCGGTTAATTTTGCTTCACTAACGCTCTTCACAAGGTTGTCCAAGACTTTGGAATCTGCTAAGCCATCGCCACCATCTTTCAGCGCTTGCTTACAATTGTTGAATGCCTTAATTCCATTTTTATCTAGGGTGTCTACAACCCAATTATCATCTGATTGAGCCGCACCATCAAGCATCAAAATTAGACCACGGCTAGCTGCTGAAAATGCGCTAGGCACTTCTGCATCCTCCACAGTAGACAGAGCGTTTCTTCTTGCCTTTCTGATTGTAGTGAAATCCCAGCCTTTTGTTTTGGCAGGAAGGAGGTGAACGACCAATAGAGTAGCATATGGATGGTCAATGGAACGCTGTTCATCAACAAACAATACTTCTGCAAGGCGGCTTAAATCCAAGCCGCGAGTGAATAGATCTATCGAGGCAGCAATTCCCAATGACGCACCCATATCATGCATTCTGCGAGCGGTAGCCAAACGCAGAGTTTCTCCGATCTCTTCATCTGTGACAATTTCAGAGAGAGATTCTTCTGCCAAGTTTTCGATTTGTGATGCCAGCCAAGAAAATGCTTCCTCGCCTAACTCCTTCACGATTGGAACTAGAGTTTCCATGTCTGCATCTGGTTCTACGTTTTGTGATTTCAGCAATTCAAGTGCTTCTTCTGTAGAACCCTCACGGACCAAAGCTGACAGTTTCAACCAAGTCAGAGACTCTTTTTGTTGGGGAGTGCTAACTGTATCCAGCCCCTCTTGGATATCGGTGCTAGAAAGTTTGGATGTTTCACTAGGCATCAATTTCCACGCCTCTTGCTTTCTTGCAAGAGATAGTTCATCATCGCTAGTCAGCGATCTAGATTTATCCCAATCATTTGCAACTCCGATTCTCAATTGAATCAAATCTGTGAAGGCGTC
>DAGO01000046.1:5712-7020 GCA_002498185.1 Euryarchaeota archaeon UBA10
AGAAGAACGCTGATTATCGATGCATCGCCTTCGAGATTTTCTAATCCGGTTATATCTCTCAGACCTCTCTTTCCCTTGAGTTGTGCCTTGGCTTTTTGCAAAGCCATCTTGATTGTCGCATCAGAAGATTTTGTTTCGAGTTTAGCCAATGTATTTGCTAATGATTTAGAGTTAGACGGGTCGATTCTTGCTACATCCATCTCGAAATCATCTGCTTCCTGTTCCTCAACTTCTGTTTGAGGGAACGCTGCAAATTGGGCAAGAATTGGAGTTGCTTCAGCCATTTTTGACCAAACTGGATGAACGCCATTGTTCGATGCTTTCTCTCTTAAATCATCTACAATTTCATCCCAAGATTCGTCCCAATCATCTGAAAACAGTGTCTTTCTGATTAGAAGAACTGCCAGACGGTAAGCTACTGGAGAACCATCGTCGATAAGAACATCTTCGGCTTTTGGCAACCATTCCATCGGGCTAGATGCTCCCCTTGAACCTCTTCTGGTACGAGCACCTCTTCGTGCCCTCATCATAGGAGATGGTGGTCCATCTTCTTCCTCGGGTAGTTGAACTTCATTCAAACCGATTAGTAACAAGGATTTCCAAGGTTTGTCAAGAGCTCTCCATTCAGCAGTTTTGGCAACTTTGGATTGGCGAGCCCGGGGGGGCATATTGCCCTTCATTCCAGTGTTGAGGCAGGTTGCCAAATTGTTCTCTTGCAGCAAACTCACCCCTCCGGGGTGAAGCCCCTCGTCGGACCTCTTTAGAGCCACCGGCTCCAAATCATTCCAAACAACAATGATAGGGAAGCCCCCGGAGTGCAAAACAATGGCTACTGCGGACACCATTATCCTCCTGCTGCATCCCATTACTGCAGCGGCAATATTGGCATGGATGTGGTGGCAGTATGGCTGGAAAAGAAAAACCCGTGAATTGAAGGGCACTGAGCGCCAAAAGGAATTGGAGCGCCATGAGAAAGTTGGGGAGCGAATCTTACAGGCAGCAATAGTTTCTGTAATGATTGCCTTCGCAGCAAGATGGTACACTGGTCTCGGCCTACTCCCTGGAAGCCTTCACGGATTTACAGGGCCAATTGGAATCACCTTGCTATGGGTTATGGCCCGCTGGGGAAGAAAGTCCCGGAAGGATAAGTTGCAAAGGACGAGGCATGGCAGGGCCGCAGACTTGCTAATTGCCCTGATGATTTTCCATTCATTCCTCGGATTCCTCTACATTTTCGATATCGTCGGAACCCCCTAACCATTTCGGGCTCCACCAATTCCATTTGCCCATCAATCGCATTGTTGAAGG
>DAGO01000046.1:7401-7547 GCA_002498185.1 Euryarchaeota archaeon UBA10
ATCTGCTTCAGAATAACCACTGATGACAGTCCGAATGCCAGGAATACTACAACCATGATTGCAGCAGCACCGGTAATTAATCGTCCAGTTTTCTGAAGGCCATTTGCTACAGCTTGGGTGTTATCTCCGGTGACTTCCCACTCTTC
>DAGO01000046.1:7601-7782 GCA_002498185.1 Euryarchaeota archaeon UBA10
CACGATACAGAACATGATGACTGGGTTCGTGGCTTCAATAGGTTGAGGGGTGAAGTTGAGAAGTTCCGCACCGTTACCCCATTGGAACACAAATACCAACATTCCAAAGGATGCTGAAATGGATAGAATGTTCATCACGATGGCCTTAATTGGAATGATTACACTCCTCACTTGGATGTAA
>DAGO01000046.1:7875-11341 GCA_002498185.1 Euryarchaeota archaeon UBA10
TGAATTCTGGACAACATTAGAACTTCATAGTCCATGGATAATCCAAACACGATACAGAACATGATGACTGGGTTCGTGGCTTCAATAGGTTGAGGGGTGAAGTTGAGAAGTTCCGCACCGTTACCCCATTGGAAAACAAATACCAACATTCCAAAGGATGCTGAAATGGATAGAATGTTCATCACGATGGCCTTAATCGGAATGATTACACTCCTCACTTGGATGTAAATCAGGATAATTGTTGAAGTGAAGATAAACGCAATCGCTATTGGAAGATTTTCTACAATTGCATCCAGAACATCAACGCTGTACGCTGCAAAACCTGCGACCATGAGTTTTCCTTCGTCTCCCACATCAAGTTCGTCCATCAATTTTGAACGCTCATCACGCACGTCATCGACGAAGTTTCGGCTATCCGCTCCGGTGATTGGTCCATTCAAAGAGAATACAACATAAGTCACGTTATCGGACAAGAATTGGCCTCTGATATACTCCCTAGTTGCTGCATCTTGAGCAGAGAGATTGGAGGTTGGAGTCTGCCAATACTCCACTGCCATTGTTTCATTTATGTCAGAACTGTTGTCATTCCAATCGCCGGGGTATGCCATGGCATAACCAAATGTTTCGTTCACTCTATCATCTTCCAACTGTGCCGTCATCCATTTGTGCATAGCTCGAATATTTTGTTCGGATAGGGGGTCCTCTCCATCGAAGTCGACTACTATTGTTGCAGAGTTAACCGCTCCTTCTGGCCATTTTTCATCCATGTGCTCGAAACCTACTCTGGTTTCATCGTCAGGCGGTAAAGCGTCTCTAGATGCTATGGAGAAATCTGCTTGTAGGAAAGGAAGGCCTGCTCCCAATAAAATAATCAAAGTTGGAATCAAAACAGCCCATGGCCTATCCATTACAGTGGTTGCAATTTTCGACCATATTCCCTCTCCATCATCATTTTCGGTACTAAATGCAAACGGAATTTTCAACTTAAATAATCTATGACCTAGCATCGCTAACACAGCTGGCAAGACAACGATAGAGAATATCATAGCAACCGATACAGAAAGAGTACCTCCAATTCCTAAACTCGGTAGACCCGTATTTTCAAAGAACAACATTCCCATCAAACCAATTGCAACAGTCACACCACTGAAGAATACAGCCTTACCCGCAGTGGCAACGGTCATTGCTGTAGATGTCCTAATATCTCTGCCGCGATTGAGTTCTTCTCTGAATCTATTCACCATGAATAATGAATAATCAACAGATACACCAATTCCAATCAGTGTGATAATGTTCAACGCATACTGTGTTACATCTGTTGTATTGGATAGCCAGATTGTTATTCCCATAGCAGAAAGTACGGTTAATATTGCAATTCCCAGAGGCAGTAATGCAGCAATCAAGGTTCCGAATACGATACCCAAGATTATCAAAGTCAAAGGCCCTGATACTAATTCTGCTTTGATTAGATCGTCCTGGATTCTAGTATCAAATGTGACATCTATCGCAATTTGCCCGGTTCTCCATGAATCAAAATCAGAGTCGATTTCAACGGATTCATAATGCTCTGCATAGAGGGCTTTCGCCTCCTTTCTATCTAGGTTAATTATCACTCGATTCTTCGCCCAGAATCCATCGTCTTCTTGCTTGACGAACTCTTCACGCTCATCTCCGGTTTGGTCCCAAGAGTATTGAATTTCAACATCATCCAATTCTGCGAATGGTTCGAGCGCAGCAATGACTTCATTCCTCCACTCCTGTGATGAATCATTCAGCGAATCATGCTGAACCAAATATGTGAACCCCTGAACGTCTTCTTCTTCACCGAAGAAAGCATCTTCCAGTAAATCTCCTGCCTCGATTGATTCGAGGTCTCCCTCGCCCCACGATTCAGCCCAGTTCGGACCCATTAATACTAGAGATGACATCATAATGCAAGAGAGCATTCCAATTACGAGTACTGATTTGCGATAGTCGTAGGTGAACTCTCCTAACTTGTAGAAAATGCGATCTTTTAGCATGTCTGGGTCTGTCACACTTTCCATGGCCTGCCGCTGAAAAATTAGTATATCAAATAATGTATGAAGTCCGTCGTATTTTCTAACAAAAATAATACGATTCAGCGGAGCATTTTGCTATCTCGATTGGCCCAAAGTTCCAACCACTTTTGCAGGTTATCTTTCTTATCGGATTCGATTAACTTACGATTGGCTCCATCGGCAGGTTGTACTCTACAACCACAAGCATTTGCATGACCACCACCTGTATCATCAAGGAGAGTTGCCAGCATAGACAAGTCGTACGGATTGTCCTCTTCCCTGAATGAATTAGCGTAGAATGATGCACCCAAAGCAGGATGATTTGGGTCCTCAATATTGCCATCCATATATCCATGAATTACGCAACATGCAATAGCTTCGGGGCCTGCGATTGCGGTTACCAGATATCCGTTGCTTCTTATTCCAGTTTCACTCAAATCACATATCGCTAATCTGTCAACAATCCTAGTATTTTCTTTCACTGCTTTTGCTTGTAGTTCTCTCTCACTGGTCAGGGCGTCGAGACGTGATTTGTGACTTTGCAAAATCTCTGCTAAAGAAAGTCCTGAGGCAAACTGATTCATTACGACCTGCATATGTTCAGGGTCAGAGAGAGATAGCGAGCGAGATAAGCGAATAATCGGGCCGTCCTGCATGAAATCTTCGAGAGAAATGCCTCCCGAATCCAAGGCATCAACAATTGGCATTACTTCATCCAAGTGCGATAAGTCAAGTTCGCTCTTCATCAAATCATACGCTGCACGAGCTGCTGAAGGTGTGTCCCTCCAATGACAAATTCCACCCTCTTTCTCAAACACTGATTGTTGTTCTGAATTAGGCCGATTGGTAAGATGATGGTCTAGGTATAGTCCACACTCCTCGTGGAATGGCAAATCGCAAATTGCGGTTTTTCTATCAATAAGGTGGTCTATACTGCCCGCTCTAAGTAAAGCTGGATGTGCAAAATGGACTTCTAGTTCTGGTTTACTGGCCTTCAGAACAGCCGCTGCCATCAGTCCATCTAAGTCAGAATCTGCAACAACCCTGACTATCCCATCAAGCACTGACATAACATTCGGCGAGGGCGAGCAACTCTTGAATGTATAGGGTTCACAAAAAGCGATGGGGCTATGAATAGGGAGTTCTGCCACATGCTCATGGAGACCTCTTGTGGCGTTGTTCTGGTCAACTTTGGCTCCATTTTACTCCTTCAATATCCGCAAGGCCACTGGGATTTTCCAAAGGGCCACGTTGAGGAAGGAGATACTGACAGAAAGGCCACTGCGGCCAGAGAATTGGCTGAAGAAACTGGCATTTCTGACATTGAATTCATTGAAGATTTCGAGTTTAGAACCGCCTATGATTTCCGCCACAAAGGTAAGAGAATCGACAAACAGGTTTTCTGGTACATTGCAGAAACTGAAACT
>DAGO01000050.1:0-271 GCA_002498185.1 Euryarchaeota archaeon UBA10
CCAATTCAGTTCCGCCAGCATCCAATGCAACTGCGTGAATTGCAGCCTTGAGGGTTTCAGATGAGCGCCCGTGGCTTTCGGACAGTACCTTGGCACGAATAGCCCAAGCCATTCCGTTTTGACGATCTAATTCTAAGCATCTATCTACGCTTTCAAGCGCCTTACCCTTTTCATCGAGCGCATAGAGAATCTCCCCTCTTGCACACCAATCATCAGATCGAGATGGGTCCTCTTCAAGTGCACTTTCAATCGCTTCAAGTGCTTCAGAGCG
>DAGO01000050.1:640-8665 GCA_002498185.1 Euryarchaeota archaeon UBA10
TCAAGTCCTAATGCTTCTAAGCGCATGATGTCCTTGTGTGCGCCCTCATCGCCCAGGGTTGCAAGCAGATGGGCGTGCGCTCGCAACAATTCTGGGTTATCTGGATTCAATGCTAAGCGTGCATCTAACCAACGGCGTCTCTCGAATGCATCGCCTGAGAGAATTGCAGTGTGTTCTAAGATTCTGAGAGTGATATCATCGCCAGGAACAGAAGCGTGAGATTGCAATAGCAAATCCTTAGCTCTACCCAGCCTACCACTTTCTAGTGCAACCAGTGCGATTCTTCTTGCATCAGGTGCGGTTAGGTAATCCATTTCGTCAATGGTTTCGAGTAGGGAAACTGCAAGTCGAGAAGGGCCTGGCGCCAACAGTGGGCTTGTCTCATGGTCTGCATCCAGAGCGATTCCCGCAACTAGGGTTTCTAATGCCTGTAATGCTTCACCCTTTCCTTGAAGTGCCTCGAATGCAAGAATTGTTCCATCCAATTCTGGATGTGCTGCTCGCACACCATCGAGCCCAGCTACTAGTCGCTGTACACGTTCTTCTATTCCATCCATCCTCTTGCCCATCATAGCAGAGGTAGATGCCTGCGCTTCCTGCAGGAGGATCATGCCATCGCCCAGTCCGTCCAGCGATTCGTGAGTCTTGCTGAGCCACCAGCCCAAGCCTCCTCCTGCTGCAAACAAACCGAGTCCCATCGAGACGGTGATCGGGTCCATCAAGGCCCAGCCATTTTCTCAAGGCTATATGCTCTCCTACGCGACTCATGCGCGAGAGTGCGATTCCGCGACCCTCTAAGAATAGCCGAAACAAACGACTAAGTCGCTCGTTTAAGGTAAGTTCAAACGCCTACACCAATCAGTAGGCCACAAGGTGAAAGGTATGGACGAGATTCACTGGTGGAGCGAACGCCTAGATGCGTGGTCTCACGAGGGTTTCAATATCGATGCTTTTCGAGATGCTCTGCGGGCAGATCCTGCTCGCGGTAGTGAACTGTTAATGCAGTTCGATGATTTGGTTTCTAAGAACAGAGCCTTGAGGCGAAGAGTGATCGATTCAACCATGCCTCGAGAGAAAAAGGGGCGCTGGTTAACAGACCTAGATGATGTAATTAATACAGAAAAACTCCTAGAAAAATGGAACAAAGATGCTTCATTAAATCGCCCCTGGGAGCCTTACATTCACAAGGCCGAAAACAGATGGTCTGAAAGAGGGCGCAGAAGTAATTTGAGTGCCATAGTCAAGCGGTTAAACGCCTTAGACCCTTCTTCTTTCTCTGCTTGTCAACCAATGTTCATTCTGTTTGATGATGTCAGCAGCGAGACTCTAATCTCATCGATGCTAGACGAAATTGAAAGTGATGAGGAAAGAAGAAGGCAGGTCGTTGGCGAAATGATTGACCTTCTTGGAAGAGATGGAATAGATGCTTCTGATGCACGAAGGATGAAAATCAATGATGCACTTGACCACCTTTCTGCACTACAGTCCAGAGCAGACAATGCCCGAAAAAATCGCTTGCGCATTGAAAAAGAAATTCGCTCGTATGATAGCGAGTTAGCCGACCGCTTGCTTGAGAAAAGAGGCGATGATTTGACTGCCGAAGTTGATGCGATAATTGATAACTTATCGAGTAGATTATCAACGCTGACCTCCACAGTAAACGAATGGGTAAAACTAGGGATTATTTTCCCAAACGGTGGCAAAATACTCCCCCAAGACTTGCTTGATTGGGAGGCTGGTTTACCTGAAATTGAAAAGGCCGTGGAAGTTCATTTACGTGCTTTAGAGAGATGGAGAGATTTCGAAACGTTGTGGCCAGATAGGTGTGGTAACTCTGCACTAGTTGGCAAACTCGACATGACTGAAGAATTTGTGGACCTAGTCGACTCGCTTGACCAGGAATGGCGTGAGCTGGAACTAGAAGGGATGCAAATGATTGGCTCTTGGGAAGACTTAGGATTCGCTATGGATGTCTGGAGAACAAGAATGTCTGAAGAGCCGCGTAGTGCGATTGCTTGGCTAAAGCGCGAAGAAAAAACATACCAAACTGCTAGGGATTTGATTGATTCATTAATGGCACTGGACGCCTCTATTGATGGTGAAGAAGAAATCGTAAAGAGAGTTGCTATTCTTCGCGAGTTTGACTTAGACTCTGCCCTAATTGAAGAAATGGAACTCTATGTCAGCACCCGTGCTAGAAGAGCTGCAAGGCATCGCTCCATGCTAGAGAGTGAGTGGATGGAGATGATTCGAAAGGGCTTGGTGAATGACCTACCTACTGCTTCCTTGACACTCGCTGAATTTGAAGCATTAATTGCCGATTCAAGATTGAGCAATAGAAAATCTGGAATTCCAATTGAGAGATTGGAAAATAGGATGCGTGAAGAAATCAAAGAATGGTATGACAATGGTTTCACAGTGGATTCCCTTGAAGATATGCTCATCGAAAACCCAGTTGACTTAGCACTCAGGATGACTGCTATTCGTGAGGCTGTTGCCAAACATGAACAATTACGAAGAAGGGTTTCTGGCCTTGATTGGACGAGAGACCCGGAGTTATCTGTTGCGATTAATCTAGACCTCTCTCGGCCTGAGCGCCTAAGCGCCTTAGCAGCAGAAATTCCGCAGTTGATGATGGATTTAGCACAAAAACAAGTTGCTGACAAAGATTTCACATTCATTGCATGGAGACCACACAAGCGAACAAAGCCAGTCTTGATTCCGGTACCGGCAAATAACGTTGAAGATACGATGGAAGCGATATTGAAAGATATGGAAGCAAATGAAATCGAAAGCCCTGAGGATGAAATTGAATCCTCCGAAGAATCTGAAGTTGAAGAAGAGGCTCCCGAGAAAAAGCCTGGCCGCATCAAAGGCTTAGTCAGCGGAGGCGGTCGTGATGGAGTAGGTAAATTCGGTGCCGTAGGTGATGTGCTTGGCGGAATCACCGACCGCCTTGGAGTTACTAATTACGGACTTGCAGGAGCTAGTGCCAAGAGAGATGAGATTGAAGATGCACCCTCTGATGATGAAAATGAGGAGGCTGAAGATTCGCCTCCGGAAGTTGAAGAAGTAGATGGCGATGATTTTTCTCAAGATATAGTAGCAGATGGCTCGTCACTAGAATCAATCCTACGCTCTTTGGGTCTAGAAAAAGAGGCAGACATGTTACTAGACAATGGCGATATTAATCCGGTTAGACGCTCTCTAGCCTCTTATGTTGGAGTTGAGCCTAGAGATACTAGATTAGATAGACTGTTGCGCCTATCTTTGCGATTAATGCCGAAAGGAGATGGAGAAGATGAACAAAGGTATGTTCTGTTATCAACTCTGTCTCAATACGCAACCGAATTATCAAAATGGACACGGGTGCGATTAGAAGCAAGGCACAGCGGTGCAGTAGGAAACTTGCTTGAAGATTCTCTAACTCTGGGAGAGGCTTTGATTCGAATACCGGGTCCTGGAGTGGCATTACCGCTAGATGCTGATGATTATGACCTACCCGCTCCTGATGACCTCGACTCTCTTTCAAATGAAGTCAACGTTCTCGGACGCAGAATAATGTTAGCCAGTTCCGGCGGTGTTCGTTAATTACGAGCTCAGTTCTCCTAGAAGATCGTCCTTCTCATCTTCGCTTAGATTATCCTCGCGAGGTGCTGCTTGTACCAATACTGGAGGTGGCGTGGGCAGTGGTTGATTTCCAATCGCTGGCGGCATTATCGGAGGAGCGCCAGCAGGGGGTGGTGGCATTCCAGGCATTCCCGGAGGAGGGGGCATGCTAGACATCCCTGGTGGAGCCGGCATTGCTGCAGGCAATGGAGGTGGTGGCATGATTGCTGGAGGAGGTGGTGATGCCGGTAGCGGAGGTGGCGGCATGATTGCTGGAGGGGGCATAGATGCCGGTAGCGGCGGCGGCGGTGGGATTGTGACAGGATTTACTGCAACTGGCGCCTCTACAACCTGACTTTCTTCTTCCTGAGGTTCTTTCTCCGTTGCTTCAGTTACCTCGGTCTTCTCTTCGACTTGAGGTGCAGGCTCCTCTTTTTGCTCATCTTCTTCCTCTTTCGAAGCATCGATTTCCGGCTCTTCCTTCTGCTCATTTGCAACAGAGGCGGGCTCTGGCCATTCAACTTCATCAGCGAGAGTTGTTGTGTCTTTTTCGTTAGCAACTTCAGTATCCTCTTCAACGACAGGGGTTGGTTTTACGGCTGGTTTTTCGGTTGCTGATGTATGCTCCTCGGGCGAGGGTGTGGGTGCTTCTTCCGTCTCTGCAGGCGCCTCTTGCTCAATTTGTGCCGCTTGAACGAATGCTTCTTTTTCTGCAGCCGCAGCAGCAGCCGCAATCTGTTCGGCTTCTCTGTTTGCACTGAACCTTTCTGCAATCAAATCAGCTCGAGAATCTAGAGATTCTGTTTCAAGTTCCTCGCCACGTAGAACGCTTATCATTGCATCATCAACCAAGTCCATAGCCAAATTAGTAAGTTCTCGGTTAGAGCGCCAACGGTTGATGTAGAAAGGATGGTTTCCTGAGTTTGTTGAAATTACAAACCTTTCTGGGTCCATCAATTGGAATAAGGCAAGAGTTGATGCTAGAATAAACGGAATCAAGAATAGTATACTTATCATAGATGATGAAATCAATGATGCTCCCGCTACAACCCACCAAACGCCTTTGAAATCATCCAACCAATCCATTCTTTGATGTGAAAAGCCAGTGTATGAATCACGACGTGTAGCAAGTATATCCTTGGTTGATGCCGATGCGCCTATACGGTCTGTCTTTGCAACTCTGATCAAATCAGAATCAACTAATATCGATAATGTGTGATTTCCACAAGAAGATTCTTTCAGGACAAATTCATTCATCCCACTTCCAGACCTTACCCCGTGTGCACGCATGCGAGGAGGCCCCTCTATCCAGGATTGTAGTGTTCCACTCATGCCGGCTACTATTCCGCAAATTGAGGCTATGATTGCTAACCACAAGCCCTGGCCCCATTCTGGATCTGATTCCGGTTCAGGTAGCAATAGACTCCAAACTAAAATCGACAAGGCGATGAATACGCCTCCGCTACCTGAAACAAAATTGGATATTCGAGGGTTGTGTCCTATCATTGAGCGGACTTGTAATATTGTTGCAGTGAACAAAATAACTCCGGATATTATCAACATGATTGTTGCTACATATCCCGCATTATACCAGTCGCCATAAGTCCCACAGACCTCCTCTTTTTGTGAAGATGAGGCTCCTTTCTGCGAGTCGATACAGTCATCATAGATCTTCTCAAGGCTCTCCGAATCTGATTCGCACAATCCTTCGCTACAGACCTCCGCAGAGAATTCTCCCAGAGATAAGTCTGATTTTATGGCTTGATCTCCAGATTCAATGGAATTGGTTAACCAAGACTCGTTGATAATCGAATTTGATGCGAGAACCAGAGCAAAAACCGTCAGTGCAAGAGCTATCTGAGACCCTGGGTTTCTCTCCATTGTTACCGCCGATGCGGTATTTGTAGCAGATATCTCGTCCTCGCCCATACAACGCGATGGTTAGATTCAATTGATGAATATTAACCTAAACCGAACCTCAAGCATGCTTCTCTGTAAGCCACGCTTTCACACCGTCTCTTGGTGAGAAACCTTTGCCTTCCTTAGTTCCAACTACAGTTTCAATTGCTGCCTCAGAAGCGATGTCAAGAATTCTGTCGCTAACCGGTCCATTGAACACAATTGCAACAGCGCCGTCTGCTTCTTCAGCTGCCTCAGCCAACTTTGATGGGCTCACAGCGTCTGAAACTGTGCCATCTACATTTACGAACACAGCATTGTTCTTCTTCAGTTCAGCTATGTGGTCGAAATATTCGTGCACTTCGGCAGGTGCTTCTTCTGGCTCTTCGATTTCATCGAGCCATGCATCAGCATCTTCACTAGGTTCGTCCTCAGGTAATTTTGCTGCAAACTTGGATGCTTCCATCTTTTGTGAAAGGCACTTTGTTGCGGTCTTCTGGGGCAGTAATTCCCACTCTTGTCCAACTGGTGCTTGAGCAACAAAGTCTATTTTCAATATCTCATTCAATTGGCGGAATAACATCTCGCCACCACGGTCGCCATCAATTGCTAAAACGACATTCCCCTTAGTATTAGCAAGTTCGATTAATTCCTGTTTGATCGAACCTGCGCCATCGCAAGATATCGCGTTCTTTATACCAAAATTCAGCAGGTTACGCACATCATTTCTTCCTTCGACGATAATTAGTGAATCGCTAGATTCGACATTTGGACCACAAGTTAGGCCATGGTAGTTTTTGGCAGTTCCAACAGTTAGAACACTGCGAACTTCTTCGATAACCGTCTTAGTTGCAGCATCGCCAGAGTTGACCATGTCTAATAACAAGTCCTTAGCACGGTCAATAACCGCGTTGACTTTTGTTGAGCGAACGTCTTGAATTTCAGTAACTACAATCTTAGCAGCACATGGGCCGATTCTATCGATTGTTTCCAGGCTAGATGCGATAATCGCTGTCTCTACGTTATCCATGCTACTTGGGATCAATATTTCACCAGTAACTTTGCCACCGCTGCTCTTTACCTCGACATCAACGTGCCCGATTCTAGCGGTGCGCTGTAGTTTTCTAAGTTCTAATTCGTCTCCAAGTAGGCCTTCTGTCTGACCCATAATTGCGCCAATGATATCCTTGCGCTGGACGTTTCCGTTGACCTTTAGGTCTGCTTTGATGAGGTATTTCATTGCCTTGGCTTTGCCTCCGCCTTTGCCGCCGCTTCTACCTCCGTTGTTTTTTCCTTTTGCCATGAGAATCTCTCCTCGCCCTAACCAAAACTACCTTTCAGTGAGCCTTTCGGCACATTTCCAGGGTGACCTTCTAGCCCGAATTTGGGGCTTTTTTGGTCGTGAATTGGATTTGGACAAGTGCTGCGACCTACCCATCCTTCTTGAATCCTCTCCAGACAAAAATGCATTTTTCACGGTTTTGAAGAATATCAATCGGATTCAAGTGGTAAGAGGGTGTCGCTAAGTTGTGACCGGCGAGAATGTAGGGGCACTAACAGTGTTCAGAACGACCGTTGAAGTTATGCTTCGAGACGGAGTTTTGACACGTGAAGAGAAGCGCCTGATTATCAAACTTGCAAATTCACTTGGTCTTTCGCCAGAAGAGCCTGCAGAGATATATTCTGCAATCCGTGAAGGTAGAGAGTCTGAAAGTGGAAGGGATGTTTCGCCTAATGAGCAGAGATTGGTTTACACTAGAGTTTTCGAAGTTGCAATTGTAAATGCTTCACTATCCAAAGACGAGTTCGCAGTTCTTGCGAATCTAAGAGCCCAGTTCAACATCGACGATGACGACCATGCTAGAATTGAAGCGGATTTGCGTGATATGATTCGCCAAAAGACCGAGGACGAAAATGTGGTAGACATATTGTTGGGAACTCTCAAAGACAGCGTTTCACTAGTTGGTAGCTTATTCGATGGCGTTCGAACGAAGGGCAATTGAGGTGATCTCTTGGTCGATGACCTTGATTCTTTATTCGATAACGGCTTACCCAAAGGCCGGAAATCTATGTCGTTTCTAAAATCGGCATATGACTGTGGCGCCCAAGGATTGGTTAATCGCTCAATTACAGACAAGGTTCTGCAACAAAGTGGTCTATCTTTCCACATAGGCACTGATGACCCAACGATGAGAAGAATCGCCTCTTGGTTATTGACAAATCACGAGGATCGGATTGATGAATTGGTTAAGCGATTGTGGAAAAGGTGTGGCAGAGAGGATGTGAAGCTGATCGGTTTACTATTTGCGAATACAGAAGGAAATGCTTGGGCAAAGATGCTCAATACAATCAACAAAGGGTTGCCATTAGACCTAATTCTAGAAATGGCCGAGGAAATCAAACGCTCCGGGCGAGAAGTGCCAGGTGTTGAATTTCTATCATCATTCAACGCAAATAAGGTTCAGATGCAAAATGCAATGTTGATCGCTTCACTAGATATGAAAGATGAATATGTCG
>DAGO01000050.1:9047-10541 GCA_002498185.1 Euryarchaeota archaeon UBA10
ATGCGTGAGTTTTTGTTGTACTTCGTCCGAGGGTGTTTCATGGCAGACCGTTTCCTTCCAGCCGATGACCCGGTTTTGGAAGAGGTTCTCAACTGGACTGTAACTCGAGATGCACAGGACATTAGACGCCTTCTCGAATGGTTGCCACTAGCACGCTCATCAAAGGAAAGGCGAGCACTTCTAGCCCGGGTGCATGAACTTCTTGGCGAAGTCGAATTGTCTCTGAACGGCCTAGATTCGATGCATTGAGGTGTTGACTTGCAGACCGGAATCATTCTTGCCGGAGGCCTGTCTAGTCGAATGGGACAAGATAAATCTCTAATCAATTCGAACGTTAGTAGACTTGCTAATGAATTGAGGTCGGCTGGTTGTTCTAGAATCATAGTAATGTGTGGTACTGCTGAACGTATGGATTTGTTCGAGGAGGAATGTGTCATTGATTCCAAGGAGACTTTGGCAGAATCCTTGTATGATTTCATTTCTCAGTTAACTGGCAAAATACAACTCGCGCCCTGTGATGCATACTTAGCGGATGCAGATTTATTTTCAAAAATAGATGGAGTGCCAACTGACGACTTAGGAAATAGGCAGCCCTTACTTGCAAAATTTGATACAAATAAGGTGCTTAGGAGGTCTGTAAAAGTCTCAGAAATGTTTCAAGACGTAAGGTCCTGCGAAGGCGGAATAAAAGCTAGGAACACCAATACTCCAGAAGAATTCAAGGAGATTTTATCTCACCTGAACTGAGCATGTCGATTACAATAGGATACAGAATGTGCTCCTGTTTCTTGACTTTTTCAGCCAAAGATTCTTCATCGTCTGTTGGATAAACTTGCACTTCTCTTTGCATAATGATTGGGCCTGTGTCCATGCCGCTGTCTACAAAATGAACCGTACATCCTGATTTAGATACGCCTGCAGCAATGACATCTCTGTGTGCATGGGCACCAGGGAAATCTGGCAATAAAGAAGGGTGAATGTTGAGAATTCTACCTGCCCATTGCTCGACAAAGGAGGGTGTCAAAATCCGCATATAACCTGACAAAATGATTGCTTCAACTCCATAATCTGCTAGCACCTCGCCTATCTCTTGCTCGTGGATTAAACGCCTCTCCGCTTTATGTGGAACATCAGGAAGTGGTACAACGACTGCAGATACTCCAAGATTCTCTGCTTTGTTCAGGCCCACAACATTCGGCTTATCGCTAATCACAACCGAGGTGGCATGCTTACAACCCGGTGTCTGTTGATGCTTCAAGAGTGCTTCCATTCCAGACCCAGAACCTGAAATGAATACTGCAAGTCGTAAGGGATCTTTGGCGGTTCCAACTCGCGGTAGCCTCCAATCCTCTGCCATACTACTGCGAGGGGTTGTTCGGCAATATGCCTTGGGCTAAGTAATACCATCATTCATAATGTACATTTTAGACCAATAAGCATGGCGGAGAGAATTGAGACTGTGGATGTCATAGTCGAAAAGTACGCCGTAGTAAG
>DAGO01000136.1:0-820 GCA_002498185.1 Euryarchaeota archaeon UBA10
CAACTTATCATTTATTTTCGTACTGTTATGATATCAGGTTGTATTCACTAATGGATGAATGGTGGACGCTGGGGGATTTGAACCCCCGGCCGCTTGGTTGCAAACCAAGCGCTCTTCCAGCTGAGCTAAGCGCCCCTTGTACCCTGCGGGTATGCTTCTCCCTTTTGAGGATTCACACGCGGTCGACCGTTGCGTCTCGGTCGGGACCGAGTCCTACAGATGAGACAGTCACTCCCAAAATTGATTCTAATTTTTGGATGTAGTTTTGGGCAGCTGCGGGCAGTCCAGAGAATCCAAGACCTTCCGAGTTACACTTTCTTGCAATGCCTAACCACTCTTCTAGGGAGTGTGATGCAAATCCTGGCATTGTGACATACACAGGTTCACAATCTTCTAGGGCGATTGCACTTGCAGGCATTTCGTTAATTTCTACATCACCCATTTTGTAGCCAACGCAGATTTTGATTTCATCTAGCCCTCCCAAAACATCTAATTTGGTTAGTGCAATTTCAGTGAATCCATTGACGCGGTTTGAATGACGCATCACGACTGCGTCGAACCAGCCACATCTTCTTCTTCTTCCGGTAGTGGTTCCAAATTCATGTCCTACGCTGGTGAGGTGCTCTCCTACCTCATCGAATAATTCAGTAGGCATGTGTCCGTTTCCTACACGGGTGATGTATGCCTTGGTAATCCCGATGACTGTGTCCACGTGACCTGGGTGAATGCCTGCTCCATGGGTAGCATTGCCTCTAGATGTAACAGATGATGTTACGAACGGGAAAGTCCCTTGGTCGATGTCTAGTAAGCAACCTTGAGC
>DAGO01000136.1:1196-3253 GCA_002498185.1 Euryarchaeota archaeon UBA10
CCAGTGTCGGTTATGGCGCTTCCAAATCTGTTTTGGATCCATGAAACCTGCTCTTCTAATTCTTCTGCAGTGACTCTTTGTCTGCAACCAGCGTGTTCGAGAGCTTTGTTTTGGCGTTCAGCCATCTCATTGAAATCACAATATGGCAAGTCTGCAAATCTCAAGCCAATACGGTTAATCTTGTCTGCATACGTCGGCCCAATGCCTCTGCCAGTAGTTCCGATTTTCTTGTCAAGACCATCGATGTAAGTGTGGTATGGTAGAATAATGTGTGCGCGGTTCGAGATGAATAATCGCTTTCCAGAGGGGTCCTTCCCTCCACCTTGAACCCAGTCATTGAGTTCCTTGTCAAGTACCCAAGGGTCAATTACCATTCCATCTCCAAGTACTAATCCGCATTCTTCTCTAGTGATTCCAGAGGGAAGTAAGTGGAATTTCAGAACCCTGTCGCCGAGAACTACGGTATGTCCTGCATTGTTGCCACCTTGGAATCTAGCGACCCATGTGGCACTTTCAGCCAGTCTGTCAACAAGTTTACCCTTTCCTTCATCTCCCCACTGGGCGCCGAGTACGACTGTGGCTGGCATGGTTCTCAGACCAAGCGCAGACAATATAGTGCATGAACTATGCGCAAGTGTCAATTTCCGATAAACAGTCTAAATCGAGCAAAATTAGCCACATTTCGACCACGATAAATCGAATGTTTCCACCTAGTGGAAAGTGCTATTTGACGCATAAAAACCACGGGTTTAAGTACTCCGCCGACGCATAACTATTGTTCTCGGGGATAAAGGGCGCTGATGATAAGCAGTCTGCCGCTATGGCGGCGGGATTGCCGGCGCTATCTTTATTAACCCGTGGCCTAACTAAGTAACTCGGAGTTGAGAAGCAATGGAGCACGATGAAATCAGCCGTCGCCAGACGGAGCAGAAGAAGAGCATGAGTAGAGACAACATCCCTCGCAAGGGGCTGGATTCTAGCCGTCCACACCGTGGAGTTGTCGATGGACACACCAAACCTTGTGATGAGTGTGGAGTACTAGATTGGAGAATCGATAACAGTCGCGGCGAGGTATCTTGCGGCGGGTGTGGTCTAGTTGTGGAAGAGAATGTGATTGACCCAGGTATCGACTGGACCAACCACGAGAACTCAACTGACCGTTCACGCATTGGTGCACCAACAACTCACACCCTTGCGGACAAAGGTCTGAACACTACCATATCGCACTCAGACTTGACATCTGGAGCAGCAGCTAAGTTGGGTATGTCTTCCAAGGCGCGTCGTGACTGGCGTCGCCGCAGAGTCATGGATGAGCGTTCCAAGACCCGTGCAAGTCGCGCACGTAACTTGGTAAAGGCTAACCAGATGGTGCGTGACAAATCTGGTCTACCTAAGTCCATGCAAGAAGAGGTATGCAGGTTGTACAGAATTCTCTCACACCAAGGGTTCGTCACTGGTCGCTCGATTGCAGGTGTAACTGCGGCTTGTACGTACCTTGTTGCCCGCAAAGAAGGTGTGCCTCGCCAAATCCCAGAGATTGCTGAGACCTTCCAAGTTGACGAGAAAGAGTTGTCCCGCATGATTCGCCACATCTCTAGGAAGTTCAACATGCACAAGATTTCTAGCCCATCCGACTACTTTGGTCGCTTCATTAGTGACCTGAAGTTGCCTCCAAACATTTCCCTCCAAGTCGACCACCTATGGAAGGTCCTACAACCACGTGCTGACTTGTGGCAGGGCAAGAAGCCGATGGGAGTTGCTGCTGCACTTATTTACAAGGCAGCTGCAGAGAGCGGGCACAAGAGAACACAAGCTGAGATTTGCGCTGTAGCAAAGGTCTCAGAAGTCACTCTTCGCCAATTGAATCGCATCATTGCAGGTCTCTTCAAGAGCCTAGGTGAAGCCGACAAAAACTGAAGATATATTCATTTGTTGGGTGTTCTTGCAATGTCTATGAGCCGCCGCACCAACCGAGTTCAACGCAAGGTTAGAATTCCTTCGGGTAAGAAGAAGAAATCCGGTGCAAAGAAAGAAGCAAAACCAGGAGAGATCCCATG
>DAGO01000136.1:3624-9677 GCA_002498185.1 Euryarchaeota archaeon UBA10
CTCAGTCAAGAGAATGCTATTGACACTTGGGGTGAAGGCGCGTTTACAGTTCGCAAGAATAGAGTTCGAGTTTGCAAGTCATGTTACAAGGTCTGGAAGAAAGACAACAAGGACGACATGACTTCTCACTACTGATTACTTTCACTTTCACCTATGGTCTCTTGGAAATGAATGTAGACCCCGGGCAGTGAATTCAGTTGTCATGAGACAATTAAGAACAGTAGTCCGCTCGATGATTACCTCCGGTGGTAGTGTCGTAGCAATGGATGATGCAACAATAGTTTGGAAGCCAAAAAACGACAGACAAAAACGAGTAAAAATTGCGGCTCCCGCTAGTGTTTTACTCGGTCTAATTGGGCCGGATGGAATGGTAGATAGAGTCGTAGCAGGAGATGTATGCGGAGGAGTGAATTTGATTTCTCTCGACTCAATGGAAGTAATCGACAGGTATGTTGTTGGAAATACCAAGATTCGTTCTCTGTGCTCTTCATCAATCAGTGGTGAGAGTATTCTGGCAGGTTGCGATAATGGTTCAGTATTCATGATCGGGGCAAATGTTCCTAATCGTGTTCTGAATTTATTCGACCTTGATGGACCAGCATCTGCCCTGAAGATTGTGGGCCAAGACCTGCATATCCAGCAAGGATGGGAAAGGAAAGTAGTGGCATGGACTGGTCAAAAGTCAGTTCTTGTCGCCTAATTTTTCATTTTCCTTCAAAGGCCAAGGCGGCTCTGAAGTCAAGAAATAAGCAGTCCTAGCCGGCCTAGGCCAGCTTCTTGGCACCTGGCCATCATTATCTTGACACTCTTCTAGGAAACTTAGATGCTGGCTCAAAACTTCATCAATACGCTCAACTCCTTTGATTGTTGGACCTCTCGCAGGGACGATACTCTTTGGTGATAAGTCGTGTATTGTCTCTAATGATGTAATCAACTCCGGAAGGCTACCACCCGGCATGTCCCATCTGCAGGGAGTATCTGCCCTGGGTAAGACTGCACCAACAACAAGAACTCCACGTTGCTTTTCGAAATAGCCCATACCGTCACTACAATGGCCTGGCAGGGAAAGTGCGAATAATTCGCCATCGCCTAGATTGAAAGTATCTCCTTGAGCAATTGGTTCACATTTTGTACTTGGCATATCAGAATCATATCGATTGGCCCATGTAGAGTAGAAATCTCCAGTTTCTAGTACCGAAATTGCATCGCTGTGAATGTGAATTGGTATGTTCCCGAAGGATTCGGCAATGTGTTTTGCAGCTCCTGAAAATGGGTAACGGCGACTAGTTAGCAATATTCTATCCAGTTTACTTTCACTTTCCTTTTGCTTCAAGTGACCAGTAATTCTCTCAACTTGTAGCATCTGGTACCATGTCGTACCCGAATCAACTAGCACATTGCTTTCACTGCCCGCGAATATGACTGCATTAGCGTCATGGTGTATTCCAGGCAATCTAATTATGCGCACAAACCAACCCACGAGGCTTTAGTGCTTCAAACATGGGTATCTCAAATACGGTTTGGGTTAAATACAGGGAGTGGGTCGGCGGAATCATGGCTCGATTCCCTGAAGCAGAGGCACGTTTGCTTCACGTGAAGATTTGCATGAAGTGCAATGCTCGTAATGCAATGCGAGCAACATCCTGCCGTAAGTGTGGATACAAGGGATTGCGTCCCAAGAATGTCGAGCGCAAGGGTGCTTGATCACAGAATTCCTAGCAACGGCATAATGTATGCCATTGGCCCTCCTACTAAGAACAGTGGAATTATTGCAGGCCATAGGAATACTAAGAGCGGATATTTCCGTGTTACCCATACTTCCTCAACTCCATTTTCCTTTAGGATTGAGATTTCTTCCATCAGTTTTTCTTTACTGGGTGTTTTTCTAGGAGCCCTAGTTCTATGAACAATTTTCTTCTCTCCACTTGGCATTTCAGCAATTGTTGATAGGAGCCATACGTGACTATCGATAACAATGTCAACATTCATTTTTTCAGCATGCCAAATCAACTTCAAAGTGGTATTACCGTCCTTTAAATTCTTTAGAATCATAATGATTGGTAATGCCAAGAAAGCTAAACCTCCCCACACAAGTAGAGCGATTGCTGGAGGCATTGCAATCACGGTATCTTCCATAGCGCTTGGATAGTAAATAGGAATACTAGACCAAGATGGAACCAATATTGCAACCCACATCAAGCCTTTACAATCAGCACCACCGTGAATAAGGCGCATCCTCCATGCCATGTCTACTAGGAATATTGGAATGAACACTGCAAATGTAGACCACCAAAGCGTTGCCTTTTCGCTGGCTTCTCCTGATAAGACTGACAAAATCGATTCATTTGAGTGAAGTAAAAGCCCCTGTACTACGCCAATTATTCCGACAAGATACCATACGCTAACAGCCAAATCAAGACGACTACCTGCACGAATGTCATTCAATGAAGGTCGGCCAATAACCGCAACTGATGCGTATGCTACCATACCTGCTGCTGTAGCTATGACATACCACTCTGCCTCTGAGTTTAATAGGTCAAGAACCCACAAGAAAATCGCAGGTTTAGCCCAAGTTATCCAGAATTCATTAGGGACTCTTCGCTCTTTATGGTCCAGCCATGCTGCAATTCCTAGAGCCCAAAATAGGACGATAAGACGAGTCCAGGATATGACTTCCCCCGAATCCATGAAACTCGGGTGGCGGCAATCGACTTAAAGGAGGCACTCTTGAGAGGGGCGTGCGCGAGTCTTTGTGCAGGTGTGAGTTATGTCCGACATTGAAACTAAGTTGGGGCAGATTGCCACAGTGATTAACCAAATAGACGACCCTAAAGTTCCCAGAAACATTCGCAAGGGTGCAAAAGAAGCATGCGAGCAATGGTTACTAAACAAGTCCAAAGAGATGGACATCCGGATTGCAATTACCCAAGCTAAATTGGAGGAGTTGTATGAAGACCCTAACATTCCACCAGAATTTGGAACACTAATTCTGATGATTAATACAGAACTTGAGAAATTGCTTAGAGAAACTCTCTAATCATTCTTCTTCACTTTCTTCTTCCAACTTCTCGATCAAATCTTCGAGTTGTAGACGCAGGCTTTTCGAGACTCTACCCGGTGAAATGTTCTCCCTGAGTTGTGAGAATTCGTCTCGACCATGTGTGGCAGCGAGAATGAACTCTATTTCATCGGCACGTGCTCTGCCTCTTTTCAGAATCGTTTGAGCAGCAGACCTGCTTGAAATTCTAGCAACCTCTTCGTCTGAAACGCCAAGGGACTTTTGTAATTCTGTTAGTTTGTAGAACTCTCCAGAAGATAGGTTCCCATCTTTCAGTGCATCTTGCCATGCCTCTTCCAGAGTTGGTGCCCTTTCTGATAGCAAAATCGCGATTGGTCTGGTTTCTTCGATGTTTTCTAGTACAATCTTAACGATTGCAAATAGGGGTACTGCCAAAATCATTCCAACAATTCCCCAAAGCCAGAATGAGAATGCAGTAATTAGAAGCAAAAATACAGGGGAGAGGTCTAATGCCCTTCCTGCCCACTTGGTTTCAATGTAATTACCCCAAACCTGTTGGTTGACCAGGAGTAATATTGTCATT
Organism: Euryarchaeota archaeon UBA10; assembly: GCA_002498185.1. Taxonomy (GTDB): domain Archaea; phylum Thermoplasmatota; class Poseidoniia; order Poseidoniales; family Poseidoniaceae; genus MGIIa-K1. Next base: position 7,227 of record DAGO01000136.1, read on the forward strand.
AGCAGAAGCATTGAAGGTTTGAGCAAAATGATTCCTAGAATAAGTGGAGGAATTGTTGCAATCAGTGAACCAATGTATGGAACATAATTCAGAATGAAAGTCATTACTGCCCATACGAACCAAAGGTCGATGTCAAACATCAGCATGATTATTGCAGCAATGAAAGCACTGCCTAATCCACAACCGGTTTTTACGATAATGTAAGTGTTAATCCCCTCTTCAATTTGGGTTTGGATAACTTCAACCCGCCCAGTCGAACTTCCCGGCCAAGCCCTTTCGATTCTTCCTGGTAGCAAATGAGCCTCGAAGATAATGAATATCAGGAAGAAGAGTACAGTAATTCCTGTGGTAACGAACGCTCCAACTTCACTAACAACTGAGGCAATGAGGTCGGTGGCAGAACCCCCTGAGCCAATACCAATTGTCTCTAAATCACCACCTAGTGTTCCTGTGTCGCCCTTTACAGATTCTGTGATGGCTGGACCAATGATTGGGACCTTTTTCAGATTCTTCCATTTTTGGTTTAGTTTGCCATTGTATTCCTCTTGTCTTTCCTCATCATCGATCAGACCTTGAGCTTGTGACCATGCGAAGAAAGCGGTTGAAATTAGAATTAATATGAACAATAACAGCATTGTCAGATATGAGAGAAATACTGGGAAATTGTTCTTTGAAAGATAGTCTGCACCAGGCTTTAGCACGAAATATATGCCTAAGGCGATGAAGAATGGCTTGAGTACTGTTTCTAAATGAATCATTGCAAGACAGACAACTGTCAGAATTATTGCTGAATGCGAAAAAGTAGCGATTCTATTGTGGAACGACGAACCGCTAGTGTTGTAGGAACTCTCTCCCATGAGCCGAGACAATAATTTCCAATACTTGAGTTAATCACCTAAATAAATTTGGAAAATTGTGTATTCAAGACAATTGACTGTTTGGTGAAACTTCAGGCGTCAATCTGTCTATGACTGCGGACAAGCGCTCAACGAGGCTAGTCTTCATTTCTCCAATTAGCAATGCGTGTTCCATCACTTCGTCAAGAGTATCGACTGCAACGACCTCAATGTCTTCGAATTGTTGATCCAGCAGAACATCTTGTGCATTAGCACGAGGAATGACAACGGTCTTGATACCTGATTTAGCTGCCGATTCGATCTTCGCAGTAACCCCGCCAATAGGTAGTACTTCCCCACGAACCGAAAGGCTACCAGTCATGGCCAAGTCTTGACGAATTGGAATATTCTCCAATGCAGAGATAATGGCAGTGGCGATAGTAATGGATGCTGAATCACCGTCAACGCCGTGTGTGTCCACGAATTGAATGTGAATGTCATAATCAGAAACATCCTTTCCGGTTAGTTTCTTGATGACTGCGCTTACGTTAGTGACACTCTCCTTCGCCAGGTCAGATAGTCCACCGGTTGCGTAAACTCTACCACCGCTGGCCAAAGAAGGAGTGACAAGTGCTTCTACAGGTAACATAATCCCACTGTAATCAGATAATCCGGAATCTGCGCCAAGAACGGCTAGTCCATTTACACGACCAATTCTGTTGCCTGAGTTGACGACTAGTGAGTATTCTTGTCGCCTTTCGATCATTCTGTCAGCGACTTGTTGTTCCAGCGGCTTCGCAATGTTTCTAGCAGCAAGCACATGTCTAGATGTTGTGTATTGCGCACCTTCTTCGCAGGCTAAGTCTCCTGCGATTCTCACCAAGCCACCTAATTCACGTAGTCTCAGAGACAACTTCCCTCGGCGACCTGCGCGGCGTTGCGCCTCTCGCAGAATTACAGCAACTCCGGTTCTATCGAAGTGGGGAATCTCTCTTGAGGTTCCCAAATCCCTTCGTACTTCTTGTGCAATGAATCGAATTAGCCTGCGTCGGTTTGCTGTAGTGTCAGGCATGAATGAATTGACATAGACTTCGTATCCATATCCACGAATACGACTTCTAAGCGCTGGGTGCATGCCCTGGATAGCGTCTAGATTTCCTGCAGCAATCAGAATGAAGTCACAAGGAACAGCTTCGGTTTTTGTCAATGCACCACTAGAGCGCTCTGAACGACCTGAAATCGGGAAAGCACGCTCTTGCATTGCAGTAAGTAGCGCCTGCTGCTCTTCTAGTCTGAGCAAGTTGATCTCGTCGATGTACAATACTCCACCGTGCGCACGGTGAATCGCACCAGGCTCTACCCTGTCGTGTGCAGGAGTTTCCATTCCACCACTCTGGAAAGGGTCGTGTCTTACGTCCCCGAGTAGACTACCGGAAAGTGTGGCTGTAGCGTCTACGAATGGTGGTGGGTCTTGTGCTTGATGCTTGACTAGAACCTTAGGAATACGTGCTTCATCGGCACCGCCCATGCGTGAGCGCAAGAACATGTAACCAAACATCAGTAGTAGCATTCCGAATAGTAGGGTCAGAATGTCTCCACTTTGCAAAGCAACTAC
>DAGO01000068.1:0-2181 GCA_002498185.1 Euryarchaeota archaeon UBA10
TGGAGCGATGAAGAAATAAGGCAAGGCCATAGGAAATACACGCTATTCGATTTCTTCAGCGCCTTCGATTCTAATCCTAGTATCAATGACTCTGCTTATTGATTCATGAAGCGTCTGTTGTGGGGTGATTTCTTTTCTGTATCCGGAAGACCTAGTAGGCATATGAAAAAGCCACATCTTATTCCGGCCTTGAATACGTCTTCTTCTACCTAGAAGAGATGCTTGGCACCTATTCTTGACCATTGTTAGTAGATGAGAATGGCGTCTTGAATGGACTTTAGAGGAAGTTATCAAAACGATGCCTACATCATTTTCATCTGCAATTTTCTTTAGCAAATCGATTGTTTTTCGAAATAGCGATCTAGCTTCATAATTGCCTATTTGTGGATCAAGATGCATTGTGAGGGGGCCATCTACTACAATCAACTTGGCTTTTGTGATTTTGATTTCTGCCTGCAGCCTCTGCACTAAATGGGAAAACTGGTGTACGGTGAATCCTCGTCCAATAAATAATCCGTGTAGTAACTGCTCGCAATCAGGTAATGTATGAGGAAATGTTTGGATAATCCTTGCTGGATTGAATCTGCAAGCGCCATCAATCCAGTGAACATAGTCTCCATTCATTAGAGTCATAGCAGTCCAAGCCTCTGCGAATTCTCTCATACTCTTACCTGAATGCCCTGGCCCTTGTAATTGATACAGCATACCTTTCCTAGGAAGTATCTGAAACTCATCGATGTGACGTTCATTGGAGACTGGCAACGCCCTAGGCATAGTGAAGTGTCGGTGCTTCCCCTATCAAGTGAATCTGAAAGCACAGCGCGGTAAAAGTAAATGTGAATCTGAAAATATGTTCACGAACTATCGTAGCATTGAGAAGGGGTTGCATCTACGGGCTAACATGCAGCGGCCGATTATGGCGGGGTTTCTCGCTTTGCTATTCTGCCTAGCTCCCTTGAGCGGTTGCTTTGGAGAAAACGTCGATTCGACTATTTCTGAGGGAGATGTTACAATCACTCCTAAGGTTTGGATCGGAGGTGATTTCCAAGCGATTACAATCGCTGCAGAATCCGATATGTCGGCATTTGTTCCATACATGATTTTGAATACTGAGAATGGATTTGTGCAAAATTCCACCGTGGTAGACATTAAAGCTGGAAAATCGGTACAATTGACCGTTCTTGCTCCTCCTCGCACAGACACTGCTGTCGTGCTGATTGGAGATTATGGAAGAGAAGATTGGCCGATTAGAGACCTTACAGAATCGTGGAAAGTTTGGTACGCAAGGGAAGGTTTCGAGCGCGACGATAATCAAGGAATAAGCAGAGTTTCTTCCAATACATCTCTGGATGCTGTCTTACCTTCTACCAAAAATGGTGGTGAAGTAATTGCTATTCGTCTAGGAATAGATCGCCCATTTGCTGCTGCCTTTAGTGAGGCGGAAGGCGGAAGGCATTCTATGGGCCTAGTAGATGGCAGAACTGTTCTGAATTACATCAACGTGATGTCAGATGAAACACCGGACCCTCTCGACCCTGCCGATGGCGCTGTAGGCTACCTTGACAGGTGGGCTGGACAAGGAAATGCTGCTTACGAAGACGGTGCTCAATATTTGATCAAAGAAATGGAAGGGTTTGGCCTAGAAGTAATCAATCAAAGGTTCGTTTACGATTCGGTCAACACTGGACAACAGAATCCCGAAGCATACAACATATGTGGGTACAGATTCGGAGAAGTCAATCCTGACAAATGGATGGTTTTTGGTGCTCACTTTGATATTGCCCCTCCGGTAAATGGCGGGATGATTTCCCCTCACCTAATCGGTGAAAGAACATACGGGACAAGAGTTGGTGCTTACGATAACACTGCAGGGACCAGTATGGTACTGACTGTTGCAGAGGCTATGGCTGGATATAGCACTAGGAATACGATGGTATTCTGTCTATGGTCTGGTGAAGAAGGTGGAAAGAGGGGTAGCGACTATTGGACCGAAGAATGGGTCAAAGAAGACAACCCAAATGTCGAAGTTACCAACTATGTCAATTTAGACATGGCTGGAGTTAACTGGCCTGGTGGCGGCGGTGCTCCTTGTGGAGGAAATCACGGCGGAGGCGAGCCGAATTGCGACCCTGACCCTCAGATTGACCCAGATGGTTATCCTAAGGATGAGGAAGTGTGGCC
>DAGO01000068.1:2552-7095 GCA_002498185.1 Euryarchaeota archaeon UBA10
GGAATGGTCAATCTAGCACTGTGGATTGGTTCAGATGCTATCGGTGTTGAAGAACAAATGTCAACGTTAATTGGTACTGGTTACGATTCAAGCACTTGGAAAGTAGACGATTGGTTGGCAAAAGATAGGCCTGAAATTATTGTCTATGAAGACACGACTGCTCGCTCTGACCATGCTAGCTTCCAGGACAACCTGGGTACTGTAACAATGGGATTCGGTGGTTTGGTCGATGGATATTGGTGTTACCACCAAACCTGTGATACAGTCGATGAGATGATCGATTGGATGGATACAACAGGCAAGGATTACGGTGAAGAAAGAAGCGGTACCAGTAACCTTGTTGATGCTCTTGACACAATTACGTGGTGGGCTACTTACTCATTCTTCCACTTGGATGAGAATCCAGTAAGAAGCGAATACCTTGAATGAAATTAGAACCATCCAGCGATTCGTAGAGCTACGTCGTCGATTGGACTGAATACTCCAGTCCACCACATGTAGATGATTGCAATAAATGTCATGAAGCTGCAGAACCAAACCGGTTCGCTCCAGTCCTTGATTTTAGCACCATCGAGGGGACCAAATGGAATCATATTGAAGAATCCTAATCCAAGATTGGCGGCAACCCACCAAAATACAATATCGTACACCATAGCCTTGAGATTAATTGCACCGGCTTCCAAATAGGCTGCTGACTCTGTTGCACCAGTTAGCCCTAAGATAATTCCACCTAGAGGAATGCCAATCAGGAATAATCCGAAGTTAACCGCAGGGCCTGCTATTGCAATGTGTCCGTTTTGTCTGCGAGTAACTAATCCTGCAACCATTACAGCACCAGGGGCCATGAATAAAAATCCAGTTAGTGCAACGAATGCAATTCCAAACTTTAGACCACTAGGGTCTACTCTGAACTCAGCCCAACATCCATATTTCTTAGCGACTATCTTGTGACCTATCTCGTGCAACAAGAAAGCCGGTCCAACCGCGATTAGCATAACAGGCATGGATAATAGAACAATGGCGAGCCACTGTTCAAGACCGCCTTGAGCGTTGATACGCAAGATGCCGCCAGCCATCAATAGACCCAAGGCAAATGTGAATGCTGCTGTTGCTAACATAAGATGGCTCTTTTCTTCATCGCTGAAGTGCCAAATCTTCCCTTTATGGAGTTGCACAGGCTGACGATTATTGATGCCCATGAAGCCTCCACCTGTATTGAAATGGATAGTCCCGTCTGTCGACCTGTGAGCATGGACACGGTGAATTCGTGGCTTCTGTTTTGGAAAGAGGTCGTCCTCGAGTATGTCGGCCCGGGGGTCTCTCGCCATGTTCCTTTCTCACCACGGTGGGTTTTGAAGTCTCGCGCGGAAGCATTCTTTGCTGGCAAGTAATAGGGAGGCTCATGGCGATGCCGAGAAGGGCAATGAAAGACTTGGGTTTCCAAGCGTGTTGCCTTAGGTGTGATGCTCCAGATATTGCCGGTTCTAACCGCTGTAGAAAGTGTATATCCCACCATACTAAAGTGAGAGATTTGATTGCTAAAGCACCTCAATCGGATGAGTTGTTTCAGTTTGCAAGAGACTTGTTAGCTATGGCTGCAAATCCAAATCGTTACGACCATGATGAGGTTCATGGGCCATCACTACGAGAACAACAGCGTTTAGCAAACTCCATGGCTGAGTCAAAACCGCTACCAACTAGCGAAGATATTGGAAAATTGTTCGAATCCCAAGCCAAACGAGAAAAGAAGAATGTTGTCCAAGAAGTAGGAAATCAAAATCCATGGAAAGACGAATTGCCGCCTGAAGAGGTTTTGAACATCATGGCAGATTCACTTCAAGCGGAAGAAATAGAGCACGGTGCACGTACAATTCCAAGCCGTCCCATTGCCGCAGTAGACCGTTCTGACCGCTTGGGCGAGGATCGTGAGATGAACGACAAAATCGTTGCAGAAAGGGTGGCTTCAGAGGCTCCAGACTCGTTGAAAGAGGTTGTTGAAGCAGCTACTATTGCTCAAAGGCAGCGCGACAGAGAGGAGTGGAAAGATGCTCAATCTGAAGTGTCAGATTTGCTAGATGATGATTTAGACTTATAGGCCTCTGGATAAGTCTTTACTAGATTCACTATTCAATTATCGGTTAGTGGTTTTAGTTAGATTTCAACTCTCACAGCCCTCAAGAGTGTAACTCACTCTGGTCGTACCTTTGCCCTTGTTTTTCTTACCAAGGAATTCCATTTTTCCAATCTCCCCTAGCGCCCTTACGTGGGTACCTGCACAAGGGCACAAATCCACATTATCTCCAATTTTAATTATCCTTAATTGTTTAACAGAAATGGGTAACAGGTCCATGTTTGTTCTTTCTGGAGGCATTATTGCATTGATTTCTTCCCGTGTCATTATACAGTCGGTTACATCCAAGTTTGACTCGACCATTTCGTTTGCTTTACTGAATAATTCTTCGATCATTTCCTCATCAAACTTGACCGGATTAAAGTCGATTCTTGAACGGTCTGCATGTATTTGATTTCCAACAGTTCTAGCTCCATCATACATTTCGTAAACCAGCCCGCTAACAAGGTGCTGAGCAGTATGCATTCTCATGTGAGCATGTCGCCTGTCCCAATCGATTTCGCCTTCAACAGAATCTCCAATTTCAAGCCCGTGATCTTCTCCAACAAAGTGTTGAACATCACCTCTGCCCCTCACTTCGGTAACAGCGACTTGTCCTCCGTCCCACGTTAATTTCCCAGTATCCCAATTCTGACCCCCTCCCAGTGGATAAAACAAGGTCTGGTCAAGTGTTACTGAAGTTTCATCAACAGCTGTAACTTTAGCTGAAAAGTCCTTGAGATAGCAAGCATCGATGCTTTCCATGTACAACTTTGTCGACGGCATGTAGCAAAGGAAGAGGGGTTGTTTCTCAAAGGTTTGCTTGTGCGTATTCAACTGCGTTACGGAAGATTTGCATCCCTTCTGCAAGTATTTCTTCATTCACTTCACTACGTGTGTGGTGTGGATGTAAGAATGTTGCATATGCTGCTTCTGGGTGCGGCATCAATCCAAACACTAGGCCAGTAGGGTCGCATATTCCGGCTATGTTTCTGATGCTGCCATTAGGGCAAAGTGGGAATGGTAGTGTCTCGTCAGTTATCCCTTCGCCCGGTTCTGTTGTAGGATCAACATAACGAGTTACAATCTGATTGTTTTCATCCAACGCATCCAAATCTGTTGTTGATGGCATTACGAATCTGCCTTCTCCGTGTCGTACTGGACACTCGATTCTGGTAATTCCTTTAGTCCAAATACATGGGCTATCTGGATCAAATTCCAAAGTGACCCATCTGTCTTCATAGCGCCCGCTGTTGTTCAGCGTCAAACTTGCTCTTTGCTCGAAGTCTGGCACTTCCCTGCCAGGCAATAATCCGGTTTTCACCAATACTTGGAATCCGTTACATATTCCGATAATCGGTTTTCCAGCAGCTACGAATGCTGCTAATTGCTCTCTCATTGCGAATCTCATTCTGTTACCAAGTAAACGCCCAGAGCCCAAGTGGTCTCCAAAAGAGAAGCCTCCTGGGACTGCTAGTATATGGAATTCTGAGAGGTCCCTTTCACCATTGACAAAATGATTAACGTGAACTCTTTCGCTTTCTGCACCTGCTAATTCGAAAACCGCCGCTGTTTCTCTGTCACAATTTATTCCAAAGCCAAACAGAATCGCTACTTTTGGAGTTTCAACCATTATTGAACACCTCCTGTCATGTCTAGGCTTCCTTTCCAAGCCATTACCATCTCCTCAACGTTTGATTCAATGATTAAATCATCGCCATCCCACACACTGAGAGTGTCTCCATCAGTAACTTCTCCCATGTAAGTCAATGACTGTCCCTTCATTGCAGCTAAGAATTCCGCACGGTTTTCTTGCTTCACACCAACAAGGATTCTACCAAGAGATTCACCCCAAAGTCGGCCCCACAAGTCTGCTTCGCCTGGGCCATCTACATCGATTGCTGCACCACACCTTCCGCCTATGCACATCTCAGCAATAGCCACAGCTATGCCTCCTTCACTGCAATCGTGGGCGGTTCTAACAATGCCTGATTGAATTGCTTTGGTCAGCGCCTTGTAAGATTCTAGATTCTTTTCTGGATTAGGTAGGCGCGGCACTTCTCCACCGATGCCGTCTGATTCTCCAGATTCGCTAAGCATGTAAGATATCTCGCTTGCACCTAATTCTTGTTTGGATTCTCCAACTAGGTACAGACTTTCTCCGGGCTTTAGGTCTGATGTTGTAGTATAGCGAACATCGTGGTGGTTTCCAAATAGTGAGAAGAGTAGGGTTGGCGGGATTGAAATCTTATTTTCACCGGTTCCGTAGTCGTTCTTCATCGAATCCTTTCCTGAAATACAAGGTACGAAATACGCTCTACAAATCCTTTCCAATTCCCTGTTTGCTCTAACCAGTTGGGCTAGCTTGAATCTGCCATCTGGTGTCTTTTTACTTTCAATTGGGTCTGGCCAGCAGAAGTTGTCAAGACCTGC
>DAGO01000068.1:7515-7863 GCA_002498185.1 Euryarchaeota archaeon UBA10
ATTCCATTTGATACTACAAGGCCGTGTGTAGAGCCGTGTACTGGCGCAAGTAATCCTGCGTCTCCAGGTCCATCTCTTTCAACACCGACAAACGGTTTAACTGCGGTTTGAGCGATAACTTCGTGGTCATATTGACGTACCCATGTCTCTTTGCTAGCAATATTTGGGCGTGCCAGCATGCGCATCAATAATGATGAGTGATTTGCATTTGAAGGAGGATTGAAATCGGGGTTTGTTGGAGGTTTCCACTCGCTCTCAAGGCGCAATTGTGGAACTCCATCGTGTAAGAATTCGATTGGTAGTGAGGCGACTGTGTCCTCGCCATGAACGACATGGAACTGTCCTGTG
>DAGO01000055.1:0-3634 GCA_002498185.1 Euryarchaeota archaeon UBA10
ATGCAACTTACGACAACGACATCGCTTGTATTGTTGCAGCTGGAAACGATGGAAAGCAAAGAATTGCATCTCCGGGAAGCGCAGATGGTGCAATTACAATCGGTTCGGCAGATAACTCCGATACAATCAACAGAACCGATGATTTCATGGCATCTTATTCCAATTCAGGCCCTCGTATTAGTGACAATGATGATGACGACTGGGACGAATTAAAACCAGATTTGACGGCATATGGAAGCGGGATATATTCGGCCTCGGCAGCGACAGGCACATCATTCCCGGGTTCACCAAGACCAGAAGCAGATAATGCATACGAGTCTAAAGATGGAACATCAATGGCAACTCCATTGGTATCCGGTGTTGTTGCACTTATGCTACAAGCAGATTCTAGTCTCAAACCAATGGAGGTCAAAGACATACTGCGCAATTCGAGTGAACAGAAAGGTTCTGCTTCCGAGCCTGGTGTTTCAGACAGATGGAACAATGAATGGGGCTTTGGATTGATGGATGCTTCGTGCGCAGTTGATACCGTTTTGGGCAGAACCTGTTCTCCACTGACCGGTGGCGGCGGTGGAGTCATCATTGACCCACCAAATGAATCTGATGAGGGAATTACGCTCACAGATCCAGAAAATGGTACATGGTGGTTGACAGGCGATATGCTGAGCATCCAAGGAGACTTACTCTCTGGAACTGGTCCTTGGAACAGTGTTAGTGTTCAAATTACTCAATATTACGAAGACAAGGACGAAGAAGTTCTGATGGATTGGACTCAGGCTACAATAAACAACGACACTTGGTCATTTACCGATATGATTCCTGAAGATTGGTATGATTCAGAAGAGACTGCAGTTGTCATTGAAGCACAAGCAGTCGGCGATGGAGATTTGATTTCCAATGCTGCCAACTGGGTTAGAATTGGTCGTATGATTGCATCTTTCGGTTCTCCTTCATCCGGTTCTGTTCTCAGTGACACCGTTACATTCTCAGGAACAGCACAAGGCATCGAGCCTAGTGAATTGCATTACAGAGTAGACTCAGAAGAGTGGGAATTAGCTCATACATTCGATGAAGAAGATTATGAAACCCAAGATTGGTCTTTCACATGGGATTCAACAGAGGTTGACGATGGTTCACACAAGATATCAATCAAGTTGGTCAACAAGAGTGGAATAGAATCAGATATTGTACGTCGTACATTTACAATCGACAATATGCCAGCAGCACCAGAATTGAGATTCCAAGGAACTGTACAAATTTTCGACCAAGACTTGCCAGCAAACAAGGCCGTCGCAGGAACAATCCTGGAGATTCACTTCAACGTAGTAAACACAGGGGATTTGGATGCAACAGATTTGCATCTGAAACTCGATGCACCGGGTAGTGAATCAAATACCTACCCGAGTGAAGGCAAACTTCCGAGACTTGAGCAAGGTGAAACCATCTCTGTCATTCTATGGTGGTGGGCTACTTCCCCGGGCTTGCATGATGTAACCATTCAAATCGATCCAAACGGATTGATGAATGATGATACTAGTGACAACGAATACACATTCCAGTTCGAAATTGAAGAAAGGCCACTCGAACCGACATTGAGGTTCTTGACCAGTGCTGTAACTACATCTCCGAGTGTTCCTCAGCCAGGAAATCCGTATTCAGTGAATGTCAGAGTCGACAATTTAGGTAGAACAGAAGCAACCGATATCAAGGTCAGGTTCCAAACTTGGGAAGATGATACCGAACCGTATGGTTTCGTAGACAAAGGCGAAGTAACATTGCGCTTGATTCTTGGTTCAGACAGTTCATCCGGTAGTGCGACAGCTCAGTTCTCATACACTCATGATTCGATTGGTGTTGTCAAGCACAGAGTTATCTTGGAGGGTAATGGAGTAGATATTCAGCATTCAGAATTACGATTCAAAGTCGTAGTTGACGATTATTCAACAGGTTCCAAGACAGGTCTCACTCTCTCAGATGGCGAAGCCGTTCTCGGGTTCGTTGGTATTCCTGATGGCGTAGAAAGTGATCAGGGTGGTGGATTAGTATTCACTACAAGGAACGGAGAACTACACGCAAGGACTCTGACCCCTGGTTTCTCTATGCCTGGAGACACACTGGTCGAGTCAAATTGGGCGGGAGAATTCGCTTTCGTTTTGAGAGATGACAACCGTGTTCAGATGGCATGGACCAAGAGATTCACTGACCAACAAGGATACACAATGACCGATATTGGTCTTGCAAGCATTGGCATGGCAGGTGACAAGGGTATCACAACCTCTCACCTAACACCTCTCAAGCAATCCGAGGGTAGTTACTGGGGCTTCGACATGGCTGTCAAAGGTGATGAAATTGTCTTAGCAGGCTATCACAGAGATATCCTGACAGGCGGTTCATGGAACGATGTGACCAATATTTTCATGCTCCACAATAATGATGCGAAATCATCGAGTTGGACTACTAAGATGAATGTTCTTTCAGACATTGATATCAAGCCACAAGATGGTGACGCTATTGCTGTAGGAATCGGTGAAGAAATCCACATCCTATACCAAGCGATGCGTGATGATGTAACTGGAATCGAGAGAGTTGGTTTATTCTATGCTCACGGCGTAATTTCGCAGACACCATTCTCTTTCCAAGCACCGGCTGGGGATGATGCGAGTATGCCTGAAATGATGGTTGTAGAGCACAAGGACAAGGATGTCCTGATATCAGCATGGATTGAAGGCAGCGGTCGCTCGGCAGAAATAATCAGCGTAGTACAAGACTCAATCTGGTCCGTAGACACATACAACAACAATTCCGCTCCAGGTGCTACAAACATTGTAATGATGCACATGTCAGAAGACGAAATCAAGGTCTTCCACGATGAAATTGGAGTTCTAGGCCCAGTTACCAGATACGGCATGTACAGTGTGGGCGATTCAGAAATCTCCTTGTCTAATCTAATCGCTAAAGGAAATGTTGTCGGTGCAGGTAGTATCGGTGAAGATGCGATTGTGATCATGTCATCTCCTTCTGGCCTTATTAGTGGAATGAAAATTGCAAATATCAATCCAAACCAAGGTAACGATGATGATGGCGGAATAATCGATTACATTTTGAGTCCTTTGCCGGGAGATACTCGTGAAGACAAAATGATGGCACTAGGAGCAATAGGTGGTTTCCTGTTTGTTTTGTTCATATCGGTAGTTGTAGTACTTAGACGCTCACACCGTGAAGAGGAAGAATTGGAAATCTCTGCAGAAACTGGCGACCTTGAGTTACTTATCGAAACCGAAGAGGACGACGGCCCTCTAGTTGCAATTGATTCTGACGGAGAATCCGAATTGGTCGTTTCAAGCGGCAGTATCCCGACTGTCTACCTCGAAGACGAAGAGGAAGTCGAGCAGTCGTTGTCTGAAGAATTGGAAGCTAAGGTCGAGGCTGGAAATGCTTCCAAGCGCCTCGAGCGAAGGATGAAGCGGAAGAATGACAGAGAGGCACAAGAGATCTTCGAAAACATGTCTAAGAATCTACCACCTCTTCCCGCCCCTGGCGAGTTACCTCCGCCGGGAGAAATGCCTCCTCTTCCTAAGTTAGAGGATTTACCTCCATTACCAGCGCCTGGTGAATTACCAATGCCACCAGCGCC
>DAGO01000055.1:3970-5202 GCA_002498185.1 Euryarchaeota archaeon UBA10
GCGCCGGGTATGTTGCCTCCATTACCAGGAGTTCCTGCGCCGCAAAAGACAGTTATCTGTCCATCATGTAATGCAAGCATCACTGTGAAGGATATGACTCTACGCAGAATGGACTGCCCTGTCTGTTCTGAAGTAATCAACATGTGAGGATTATTCATGTGCGGAATTTTTGGTTTCATCGGCAATAGAGCCGCAGCGCCGTTGCTGATTGAGGGACTAAGAAGACTGGAATACAGAGGGTATGATTCTTCAGGAATTGTCGTGAAAAATGGTAGCCTGCAAGTCCACAAGAAGGTAGGTAAGGTTTCAGAACTATCGAAAATATTGCCTAACCACATTGCGGGAAACTCTGGTATTGCTCACACTCGATGGGCGACACACGGTGGTGTGACCGATGCAAACGCTCATCCTCACCTCTCAGAAAATGAAAGTATTGCAGTTGTTCATAACGGAATCATCAACAACTCAAGAGATCTTCGAAATCGCTTAGAACAGAGAGGATTCGAGTTGAAGTCAGAAACAGATTCTGAGGCTTTAGTTCACATGATATCAATCGGAATCGAATCCGGGCAAGAACCTCTTGAAGCAGTAAGGCAAACTCTGAACAGGGCTACAGGAACTTGGGGGTTGTGTGTTTTGTTCAAAGACCACGACCTTATCGTGTGCGCTAGAAATGGTTCTCCGTTGATTCTTGGAAAAGGCGATGGCGAGTCTTTCATCTCTTCAGACCCTCATGCTCTTTCTCAACACACTCAGAACTTCTATTTCCTTGAAGATGGTGATATGGCAGTTGTTACACGAGATGGAATCGATATCTCTCGACTAGAAGGAGGACTGTCTTCTACTAGCATGACAGTGATTGAAGATGAATGGGGAGAAGCAGATATGGCTGGATTCCCTACCTTCATGCTAAAGGAGATACATGAGCAACCTGAGGCATTACGCAGGTGTATTACAGGTCGACTTGACATGGCAAATGGAAGTGCAAAGCTAGGAGGATTGCGCCTAGAACCTCTTAGGCTGAGAACTACACCTCACGTTCGTTTGATTGGCTGTGGTACTGCATTGAATGCTTGTAATATAGGTCAATTAGCAATTGAAAGTCTTGCTCGTATTCCTGCAGTTGCTCATGTTGCTAGTGAGTTCAGATACAATGACCCAGTGATAAATCCGAATGCGATTCACTTCGCAGTATCCCAATCAGGGGAGACTGCAGACACATTATCTGCGGT
>DAGO01000055.1:5621-22195 GCA_002498185.1 Euryarchaeota archaeon UBA10
CCAGAACAAGCTGTAGCATCTACAAAGGCATTCACAAACATGGTGGCATCACTTCTTTTGTTCGCTATTCGAATTGGTAGAACTCGTTCCTTCTCTAGAGAAAAGGGTCAGTCAATAATCAAGGATTTCGAAAAGATTCCTGACCAGATGGAAAGGTATCTTGCTAATCCAGGTCCGGTTGATGAAGCGGTTGAACTTGTGAAAAATGCGAAGAGTGTTCTTTTCTTAGGTAGAGGGCTATCTGCACCTGTAGCTAGTGAAGGAGCACTCAAACTGATGGAGATAGCATACATTCCTTGTTTGGCATATCCGGCTGGTGAAATGAAGCATGGACCGATTGCTCTTCTAGAAGAAGGCAGTCCGGTAGTTGTAATTCTTCCAAATGATAAGCATAGAGAGAAAACCATTGCTTCAATGCACGAATGCCGTGCTCGTGGTGCTAAGATTATCCTGATTCACGAAGAAGGCGATGAAGAGGCTACCGAAGAAGCAGACATTTCGATTCCAGTGCCTGCATGCAATTATCTTCTAACCCCGCTACTTACAGTACTGCCAACTCAATTAATCGCTTACAGAACAGCATTGGCATTGGGATGCGATGTAGATAGGCCTCGTAATTTGGCCAAGTCTGTTACAGTTGAATGAACTCAACTGATAGTGAATCTTTGGTCTTCAGCGTTCCAAAGAATCGGCGAATAACCAAGTCTGTGGTGGGTGTGACGCATTTTTATGACACCAAGTTTCCTAGTAATGTCGTCGCCTGTGCGCTCCATTGTTAGGTGCATAACACCGTCTGAAAGGTAATCCTCAACCCCATATTCTCCGAACTGCTTGTGGTCTTCTCCAGTCATTTCACAGATGAAGAATGATGTCAATTCTAAGCGGCGGCAAGCCTCGAATAGTCTGAAAATTTCATCACGAGGGTTTTCCATCTTGGTCAGGGTGAAGAATGCACCAAGTGAATCGAATACCAGCAATTCAAATCCAATAGATTGTCTGTAAGATGTAAGTTGCTTGATCAACTGTCCCATCCAATCGATTCTGTTGCTCATTCCCTGCTCGTCTAGTTGAACGCGCAAATCAGAGAGGTCGATGATTGCGATTCTGTTACGTACTCTAGGGTCGTCAACATTCATTCCCATGTTAGACATGTGTGAGCGTAGGGAATCTTTTCCTTGTTCTAGAGTTACATAGATTCCACTGGTTTCACCGTACAGTACAGCGTTATACAATAGCGAGAATGTAACTGAAGATTTCATTGCACCTGACTGTCCAGCCACGATACAAATGTGACCTTGAGGTATTCCACCTTGCATGTTTTCGTCCAATCCTGCGATGTGTGTTGGTATCCTTTCTATGTCACCCACGTCCTCTCACCACTCGGGTGTAACAGCGATGCTCTCTTCAAGGTGACCCCCAACCAGCATTCCATGGGAATCTGGTTGGCCAGCGCTTCACAGCGACGCGCACAGATTCTCGATGACAGATTTGGACCCATTCACATCGAGGCTCTGCCTGATGTTGATGAGACTCCGCCATCCGGTTCAGTACCTTCACAAGTTCTAGCAATATGTCGTAGAAAAAGTGATGCAGTACCATCAAATCACGGATTTCAAGCTGTTGTTGTAGCAGATACAATGCTTGAGGACCCCGATGACCCGAACGTAGCCATTGGTAAAGCTGAAGATGAATTGTCAGCAGCTTCGATGATTAAGCGTCTATCAGGTCGAAGGCATCAGGTCTGGTCAGCCACGGGAGTTCAGATATGTGGGGATTGGACATTTTTTGTTGAAAGTGCAGTAGTACAAATCGACGAGTTAACTGTGGATGAAATAGCACATCTCATTGAGAGTGGTTCCTGGAAAGGGAAAGCAGGCTCCTACGATCTAGCTGGCGAAATGGGGAAACATGCCAGATTGGTTGATGGTGACGAACTTGCAGTCTTGGGATTTGCACCTAGTGCACTACGATTACTCGATTAGTCTTCTTTGAATCCAGAACCTTGCTCAGGATACGCAAGATACTTGTCGTAAAACATTGGGATTTTGTGCCATGTGTATAGGCAAACGAATGTTTCCTTTATCCAATAAACCAAGATTGAGAAATATGCCAGTCCGTATAATGCAATACCTACACGGGGGTAGGTTTCAATCGCATCACCCTGAGAATAATTGGAGAAAAATGCAAAAATTGTGATTATTGTTCCCAAGTTGATTGCAGATAGTGTGAACCACTGCGTCTTTCTAGTTTGCATTGGAGTCTTTTTGTGGTCATGGTGGAGGTATGATGTGAAACCCCAGAGTACTTGGAATGCGACTCCGAAGATTAGGATCCAGCGATAATAAGACATCATAGCGTCAGTGGTTTCGACATAACCCATCGTTTCATAGTATGCTGCTGTACCTATGAATGGGAGCCAAAATATGGATGATATGACCATTTTATTGTATGGATTGCCTTGGCTAATTTTTGAGACGATTGTCAGAGGTTTAAGCATAATGAAGATGTAGAAATAAGGCAAGAATTGGAGTACAGCAGTTAGGCGTACGGAAACATCTCCTCTCTCATGTAGTGGTTTCGAAATTAACGCCAGAAGCAGTAAGACTGCATAGATTGCAAACACTTTGGATGTATTTTTGGAGTCGATTATTTCCCACTCTAATCGACGATTAATATGAGAAATTATCAGCGCAGTTAGCGCAAGTGGCATGAAGAAATCAAATACCAAACCTTCAGAAAAATCCAGTATGCCGGAATGCTCATTTCTTAGTATCCAAGACAGTGTAGTTATGAGTCCGAGAAGTGGCAAAAATGCCCCCAATGCATAGGAAAAAGGTCCAACTGTATCTCCGTTGGATGATTTACTCCTGAAGATAGTCATCGATGGCGACAATAGCGAAATGATAGAAGCGCATAGCAACGTGATTCCAACGGTAGCAAATGAGGTGAACAACGATGAATCATTACTCATAATTGCTGCTGCAATTGCAATTTGGCCTGTCACATTCATGCCGACATAAACTCGCATCAGGCTTTTTTCAAATCCTTGAACGTCATAAATAAGGGGTAATATGCTAAAACCGATTCCGGCGATAATACACATCATCCAACCTAGTGCGAGTTGTATCCTTAGTGCATATTGGACTTCTCTGAGATTATCATTGTAGAACCCTGCACCAGAAGTTCCTACCCAAAAAGTGGCTACGAAAAATAAGATTTGCATAACAACGGCTGCTATGACCAAATCGATGTATGAACCAGCGGCCCAGTGGGGCTTACGGTTTGTACTGACGCTCATGCCAACCATGTCTAACTCATAGGCCTAATATAAAAAATTGAAACCTATATTCAAATCAATAATGGGATTAGTCCCAAATCATTCTTTGAGACATCCATCGAAACATCACTTCCTGGAAGAAGTAAAAGTTTGTCAGATTCATCTAAAGCAAAAATATCGATATTCATCTCATCACCGATTTGTTTCAGCGACCTTCGACAAGCATTAGTTTGAGTGTCCATGTGAATCAGACCATTGAGGTCAACAATGATTGTATCTCCTCGCATTACTCTATCCTGAATCTGCCTAATCGGCAAGCGATGCATCTGGTCTGGAACAACATAACGCAGGGCTCTGTCTGGAAAATCGGTAGGCTTCTCAGAATAATTTGAAAGGTCATGGAATGCATCCCCGTCGGGAGTTAGTGGGCCTGTCCATCCTTGCGGTACAGATGCAGAACGCCTAACCGGAGGAGGAATGTCTCTAACCTCTTTCACTGGTTCATTTACGGGCTCGAGTTTTGCAGGAGCCGCTTCAGTAGTAGTTTCAGCGTCATCTGGACTAACCAGTGTCAATTGCTGACCGGGTGGTTCTTCTGCTTTCGGCTTTCTCTTCCTGCTTTTCTTTACGCTTTCAGGCGCAGGAGCTTCCGGGTCCGGAAATCCAAAAAATTGCCATAGTGTTCCCATCTTTTTTCACTACTCAAAGGTCCAAGTCGTCTAGAAGATCGGCTAGGGCCTGTGATGCAGCGGACGGTGCTGGTTCTTGAACCATCGTCCTGTCGAGTAGTGAAGGAGCAGGTTCTGCGATGGTTTGAACCGGTTCCGGGTTGTATGCAGGGGCTGGCTGTTGAGCCTGGTATTCCTGTTGTACAGGTTGAGCGTAGGTTTCTACAGGAGCAGGTGGAAGAGACGCAAGGTATTGTTCACCATAATATGCCCACTGTTCCATTGTCCATCCTTGTGGCAAGCCGGTTGCAGGAATTGGCGGGCCAGCACTTGCAGCTTCTGGGGCTGCTGCAACTGGTTCAGGAACTTCTGCGGTTGTTGCAACTGCTGGCGGGCTTTCACCCCACATCGTGTCCGACATTTCTTTGGTCTCGTAAGGAACGGAATCAGACTCTCTCCCTCGAAGTAGCAATACTACAACTAGAAGGACGATGATTACTCCCAATGCAGCACCTACTGCGGTAGAAGTTGTCATTCCAAACAGTCCTTCAGATGGCTTTTCTTTGACTTCAACTAGTACAGATGCTGTGCTTGACCTACCGTCATCATCAGTAACGGTCAGGTTGACAAAGTATTTGCCGGGCCTATCGAACTTAATTGTGAATTCTTCTCCAGCACCGTCTTGAGTTGCACCCTCAGTGTTAGGGTCGTCCCAGATGAATTGTAGGCTACTTCTGTCGGTAGGAGAATCGGATGAATTTGTACCATCGAAAGTTATTGATTCACCTTCTGTAATCAAAAATCCACCTTCTGGAACAAAGATATTAGCAGCTGGTGGCCGATTTACAATAGTTACATCAATTGAGAAAGAATCTGTTGCATTGTCATCATCTCTTACATTGACGGTGATTGTTCGCAGTCCAGGAGATGTCCATGAAAATACAAGGTCGGGACCTTGCACATCACAGTCATCGGTTGGGATTCCATTTTCATCAGTATCTATCGACACAATCAAATCCCAGCAATACACCAATTCATCTTGGTCAGCAACGTCGGTTGCAAAAGCACTCAGATTGAGTACTTCGTCTTCGAACAGGGCCTTTTGCGCAGGCAGTGTATCTAGAACTGGTGCGATATTGTTCACACGAACGTAGCCAAGGATATCCTCGCTGGTTTCTCCGTTGTCATCGATGGCGAATGCTCTGATGGTATGCAATCCTGAAGTGCCCCATGATGCAGTTATTGCAGAATTAGGTCCTGATGTAGTAACAGTCCAGTTTTGGTCTGAATCGTCAGGATACCATGTAATCAACAGGTCTTCCTTGTCAGACAAGGTATCGTCCGCATCGATTTCAAGAGATGCTACAACATCTTCGTCAATATTCCATGTTCCATCTTCGTCAGGAAGATACGGAATCCCATCAATTGAGAATCTCATTTCTCCAATTGTTGGTGCTACATTCAGCACTTCATAGGTGAAGAAATCAGAAGTCGTAGCATTGTCATCATCAATGACAAGAACTTCTACTGTGAAAGTACCTTCTTCTTCAGGGGTGAATGTACATTCAGGGCCAAACAATCCTTGGCTGCACGTGCTGTTTGGCCATGTTATGTCCACATAATCTCCTTCTTCAGAAATCGTATCTATGTCACCACTGTCGGATGCATTGAAGGTAATTGGTTGCCCAGCATATACGGCAGGTGTGTCTGTTGTTAGGTTCACATACGGGGCACGATTCAGAACTGTTGCATTCATCACCATAACGACTTCATCGAGTTCGTCATCTACTACTGTGACCTTGACTTCCCAATCTCCATCATCAACCCATGACCAGTTAGCCATACATGATGTAGAGTCAATGTATTCGGTACGTATTCCATCTTGTATCTCGAAGTAACACTCGACCGGGCCTCCATCTACGTCATATGAGGTTGAAGCGTCTATGGATACATTCTCAAACGTGTATACATTGTCTGCAAGTGTCATGACTGCCACAGGCATTCTACCGATGAAGATGTCAAGAGAAGCGTAATTGTTGGTTCTGTTTGCATCTGCTGTGACGGTCTCGTCTGGGTCAACGACAAATGAAAGGGTTTGAATGCCGATTGATGCATCTGTAGGGACGGTCCAATTGACGTCAACCCTACCTTCAGAGTATGGCCCTAGTGCAGGTAGGTTTCCTCTGATTGTTGCCCCATCTGGAGTTGTGATTTCCATTTCAGTAGCCGGGGAAGTCAATACCCCTCTGTTTTGAGCTGGGACAGAGAAATGTATGCTGTCACCAGGAAGTGCATTGTATCCACTCGCTTGGTTTAGAACGGTCGTATCATTTCCTCTGGTTCTAGTTACAATCATCGATTCTGCCTGTGCGATTAAATCTACACCGACTACGGAGAGATCCATCACTATCGTGGCAGCGCCAACGATTTTGTTTACTGGGTCCCAGATGATTACACCATTACTAGTCCAATCATCGGAGGCTGGAGACGAATCTTGGAAATAACCGACATCAAGATCTGGTGTAACCTCTCCATTGCTATCCGTTGTTAAACTCATAACCGTTCCTTCAGATTCATAACGAAGTTGTAAATTGGTTCCAACCTCATTGTTTCCGTTCACCGTCATGTGACCTACAACTTCCTCAGTTGCATTGGGTAAAATCGCTACAAACTCTGGTGTGACTTCGATGTTGGTGTTTCTTATTCCTGGAGATGAACCAATGGAGACTCCTCCAGAATCAGCAGGTGTGTATGTTTTCAACTTCCAATCGATTTGGAATCCAGCAGGATTTACAATTCTGTACCATGCATAAGACCTGACTGCAGGGCAATACCACTCAAATCCACCAGGAGAGCCGGTGTTGTTCCAGTTGTTTACTTTGTATGAATCAGAGCAGCCAGTGTAAGCTATACCAGAACCATCTTCAGTAGGCTCACCGTCAGTCGTGACTTGGTATGTTGTGTTGTCTTCTATGTATGGAGTATCGAATGATGTTGGGTCGAAATAGTCCGAGGAACCGGTTACATTTGTTCCAGATTCATACGTACTGACCCACTGATCACCAGTTCTTAGCGGGAAATCATACTTCTCTCTAGGTGGCTCATACACGGTTGCAAATGTAATGTCTGCTAGGGTTGTGGTTAGCAAACCTATGTTGAACAGTGCGAACTTAACATCCAATGTGAATGCTGAATCCCACATCGAAAGGTCGCTAGCTCTGAGAATATCAGTTCCATCGTATTCGATGTCCAATCTTCCAGTTTGACCCTGTAGCGTAGCTCCACTGTTTCCAGAAGTGAAGTCACCCTCGATTTCTATTTCGTAAACCAAGGTTTGGACGCCTTGAATGTCCTCGAATCTAATGTCTACAACCTCCATGGTTGTATCACCTGTCAAGGTGTTTAATGATGCTGAAACGTTAGCTTGCTGGATTAATTGAGCAACATCGAATTGAGTTTCATACACCCATTTGTCACCGATTCGCCACGTGGGGACATCATGAACTCCGTTGTTCTCTTCACTGAATTTGATGACATCAGGAGCATCTAATTCTTCTAGCATCGAAAGAGGCCCATACGCAGTCATCAGAACGAGAATAAAGATGGGAATGGCGCTTCGCATGGTAATACGAAGACCTCATTGCATTTCATACTGTCCTTCATCAGTTTGTCGCATTTCTTCATACTGATGTCCATAGTGTTGCCATTGCTCCATGCTCCATCCCTCTGGCAGACCTCCCTCTGGAACTGGCAGTGCTTGTGAAGCCATATCTGTTTGAGATTGAACGGAATCAGATGATTGGAATAAGTCCATTGAAGGTGCTTCTAGGGGTGCTTCTATTACTGGCCCATCATCATCGTCCCAAACCGATTTTTTCTTTTTCTGTCCTCGCTTTAGCAGCATTGCAACTCCGGCGATAACTATTGCAATTAGCATTAGTTGAATGAAAGGATTCGCCTCTTCACCAGTTAGCGACCCCATAACTTCCTCGAAGGCAGTCATGTCTGGAGAATCGACTTCAACAACCATAGTTTTGCTACTTGGTTTCATAATTTCTTCATCCCATGCTATAGCCTTGATTTTGAACTTACCAGCACGTGGGAATTTGTATTCGACTTTGGAACCAATAAGGTCTGCATCATTATCTTTGATTCCGTCCCCATCGCTATCTACTGAGCAATCGATGTCCCAGACAACAGTTAGGTACTCTCGATCGATTGAGGAATCTCTAGTCATTGATGCATCGAGGGTGATAATCTCGCCCGCAATAGCTTTGCTAGGTACATCTGTAAGCACAACAGGTGGTAAATTCAAAACGGTAATTGTGGCAGAAGAAGAGTTCCTTGCCCCATCATCATCAGTTGCATGGAATACCACATTGTACACTCCAGCATTTTGCCAAGACCAAGTCAAATTATTTCCAGGCACGTCACAATCATCGTCTGCAGAACCGATTCCGTCGGTATCTGCTCCTGGGTCAATATCCCAGCATACAATCAGGTCCTCCATGTCCGAAACTGTGTCCCATGCTATGCCTGAAAGACTGACGATTTGCCCTTCAGCAACTGCCATAACTTCAGGCAATTCCTCGATTTGTGGCTCCATGTTTTGTACATCGACCCAACGCTCAACCCATCCACTGTCTTCACCTTCAGAGTCAATTGCTTTCACAAGTATAGTCTTCATTCCAGCATCTGTCCACATAGCAGGAACTTTCGATTCTCTTCCATCAGTGCTTACGCCGAAAGACCATTCGTAACTTAGTCCGGATAAGTCATCAATTGAATCTTCAGCTCTTGCAGATAATTCGACCATTTGGTCCTCCTGTACATGCCAAGTCATCTGTCCAGTTGCTTCGATGAGGTTGTCGTATTCATCCCGCATTGTTACTGCAACATCGTGCGGTGCGATATTTGTGAATTCAATATCGATTGTTGCATATGTTTGGTTACCGTCATCATCAGTCCCCACTGCTGTGAAGGTATGCAATCCTTCCTCCCATGCAGTTGTAGTACAGATTCGCGTGTAGTACCCTTCCTCACACTGCGCATTAGGCCAGTGTATGTCTACTAGTCCCGGCCATGGGTCTTCAGAATCGGAATCGTTTGCAAGCACATACAAGGTAACAGGATGTTCAACTCTTACCTGCTCCCTTTGGGAGAAAATCGAAACACTAGGTGCACGATTTCTGATTTCGACTTCTAGTAATTCGACAGTCGAATCGCCTTCTTCATCAGTAACCGTAACGAAGATTGAGAATAAGCCATCATCAATCCAAGTCCAATTGATAGAACAACCACTTCGCATTACTTGTTGGTTAGCAGTGGAACGAGTGCCGTCATCATATTCAATATCGAATTCACACCAAACATCCCCTCCGTCTTCATCGAAGGAGCCTGATGCATCGATTAGGATCTTCTCATTGGTCCATGCAGTCATGTCTTCACCGACAAAAGTCGGTGCGCTACCGATGAAAATCGGCAAATTGCCGATGTCGTTTGCAGAATCGGCATCGTTTGGATTCAGCATCTGACGGTCAACTTCCCATTGAATCGTTTTGTTATCTATACTAGAGTTGGCATCGACCAGCCATTCAATTTCGAATATGTACTGCTCGTAAAGCGCCAACGCAGGCAGTGATTCAGTTATCTCAAAGCCATCCGGATAAGTGATGTGAGTAGTCGTTGGATTGCTTGTTGTAATTCCTCGGTTGTATACCGGCAACTGAATTGTAAGATGGTCGCCGGGCAGAACATTGAATCCAGATATCGAGTTCAGTGTGGTTAACTCCCCGCTACGGTTTCGCAAAATGCTAGCTCTTTCGTAGGCCGCAACTAAGTCAAGACCCACGATATTCTCATCCAGAGTAATTGTTGCAACTCCATACATGCCATTGCTAGATGCTACAATTCCATGACTAGACCAGTCGACGGTAGTCGCTGATGTGTCTGTGGCATCTCCGACTTGAACTATAGCCCAGGCGCTACCATTCGCAGCCGTTACTGCAGTTGTGGAGAAGCCTTCAGCCTCATGTCTAATCTCAACAGTCTGTCCGGGTTGCGGAGTTCCTGATGAATCAGTAACGTTAGCCCAAACCTCAATTGGAGTGTTCAGTGCAGTGATTTGAGTTGACAATTCAACATCGAGATTCATGTTGCGATATCCAGGATTGGTATTAGCAACAACCCCTGTTGATGCCACTGGCATATATTGCTTCAATCTGAAATCAATGACTAAGCCAATGTCTTCTTCAGTATGCGACCAAGCATAATTTCTAACTTCAGGACAGAACCACTCATAGGATGTTTCAGTTCCATTGTCGTCATAGGAAGTCAATTCGTATGAAGCATTACATCCTCCGTATGCGATTTGTTCTCCTAAGCTGTTAATCGGTTTGCCAACATCTGTAATTTCCCAATTAGTGTGATTAGCACCACTTGTTGGCTGTGGGAATGGAGTGATGTAATCAGAGGAGCCAGACCATGCTGTTGATGAAACATAGGATGTGTTCCATGTTTCACCGATTCGCAAAGGGAAATCGTAGTTCTCGCTCATCGGGTCATAGGTTGTTGATATTGTGATGTCAGCAATTTGTTGGGTTAGTGATGAGATTCCATACGGGACATACCTGACATTAAGAGAAAGGTCAGTTGAGAGTTTAGCCAAGTCTGAAACCCTGCGGACTTCGTCTACCTGGAATTGAATGAATAGGTTCCCTGTATAGCCTTCAAGAGCAACACCGCCTTTGTCGAAATCCGCCTTAGATGATGTTTCATACACTAAGGTCGGAACGCCATCAATGTCGACTTCATTTACTGCATCAACAGTTGTTGTGGCGTCTCCGCTAATTGTTCCAACAACCGCATCGACGCCAGCATCCTGGACTAGAACGGTTGGGTCAAACGCACCAGCATACACCCACTTGTCGCCAACACGCCATGTAACCGTGTCACTGACGCCCGGGTCTTCACTGCCAAGGCCGCCTGCTTCAACTTGCGGAACCACAACTAGAGTGGAAAGAAGGAGGATGATTGCCATCCCCAACTCTCGGCGCATGAATGCTTATGGAAACGGGGAATAGATATAGATGCGGGCGACAAGTAAAATCTGGAATATTTCTAAAACCATGAAAAATGTACCACATCAACGCATTTTGATTATTTGAGGCATAGACTCATGTCTGATGCCTAAGTCGCCACAGCATGCGCTGGTTTGCATACAATGGCGATGCCGATGGTATTTGCTCAATGGTGCAATGGGGATTAGTGCATGGTATTGAAGGAAAACGCATCACTGGTGTGAAGCGAGACATCGTACTATTGGACCGAATCCATCCAAGTGATGGCGACGAAGTTATCGTAATGGACATTTCATTGGCCCGTAATCATTCAGTGGCGCAAAAATTAGCGCAAGGTGGAGCCCACATCACTTGGTTTGACCATCACCTTGCAGGTGACAAAATAGAATCAATCAACGCATATATTGACACTGCTGACAATGTTTGTACCGCTAGAATTGTAGAACAATATCTAGGCGTTGAATCAAGTTGGGCACAAGTCGCACTGCATGGTGACGGCTTGTCTAAACATTCTTCCAATCCTGACTACAAAGAATTAGGAGAATTGCTGAATTACAATGGATATGGTGCGGATTTGACAGATCTACATTTCCATCCTGATGAATTGATGATGCTATGTCTTGAATCGAATACTCCTGAACAATTCATGCAATCACCCGCCTTTGCTAAACTCAAACAAGGCTTTGATTCCGACATTTCTAATGCTGATTCAATCGTAGAACAGGACGGATTTTTCCTGCTACCAAATGAAGCCTGGGCACGTAGAGTAGTCGGAGTAATGGCTCACAGAATCAACGAAAAAAGTCCGGGCCCTCACGTTATTGCAATCGACAAAGGAAGCACGTTCCAAATCTCGATGCGAGGCCAAACCGGCATTGGTGAGTTGTGTGCAATGTTTGGAGGAGGAGGCCGAGCAACAGCTGGCGGCATCGATAATCTACCCAAGGCGGAAATAACAGCCTTGATGAATGAAGTCAACTCCCGCAGGTCTGCTTGAGGTGCTTGTATGCAAGACAGAATGACACATCTCCAGAGATTGGAAGCCGAGGCTATCCATATCATGAGAGAGGTTGTCGCTGAAGCAGAAAACCCAGTCATGCTGTATTCGATTGGAAAGGACTCTTCAGTTATGCTGCATATCGCAATGAAGGCATTTTATCCAGCAAAACCACCATTTCCGATAATGCATATCGACACAATGTGGAAGTTTTCAGAGATGATAGGTTTCCGCAACAAGATGGCTGAGGACCTCGGTTTGGAATTGATTGTCCACATCAATCCTGAAGGTGAACAAATGAAAATGAATCCATTTGTTCACGGTTCAGCAAAGCACACCGATGTAATGAAAACTCAAGGATTGAAGCAAGCTCTTGACAAGCACGGATTCGATGTTGCATTCGGTGGAGCGCGTCGGGATGAAGAAAAATCTCGAGCCAAGGAAAGGATATTTTCATTCAGAAACGAAAACCACCATTGGGACCCAAAAAGGCAGAGGCCAGAACTTTGGAATGTCTACAACGCTCGCAAAAATCCAGGAGAAACCATCAGGGTGTTCCCGCTTTCAAACTGGACAGAATTGGATATCTGGCAGTACATTCATCTGGAAAAAATCCCAATCGTGCCATTGTACTTGGCTAAGCCCAGACCTGTAGTCGAAAGAGATGGTGTTCTGATTCTGGTAGATGATGACCGTCTGCCAATGGAAGAAGGCGAAGAGCCGATGATGAAAACCGTCAGATTCCGCACGCTTGGCTGCTATCCACTAACCGGTGCAGTTGAGTCAGATGCTGACACATTACCAGATGTAATCCAGGAGATGTTGTTGACAACTACTTCTGAGAGAGAGGGTAGAGTAATCGATTTTGATAGCACCGCATCTATGGAGAAGAAAAAGCAAGAGGGGTATTTCTGATGGTGCACGTAAGTGACCTAATCTCAGAGGACATAGAGTCCTACCTCGCTGCACATGAGCAAAAGGAATTGCTTAGATTCATCACCTGTGGTTCGGTTGACGATGGAAAATCCACGCTTATTGGTAGAATGCTCTACGAATCGCATATGTTGTTCGATGACCATCTAGCTGCATTAGAAGCGGATTCAAAGAAGGTTGGGACTCAAGAAGGAGAAATCGATTTTGCATTACTCGTCGATGGGCTAGCTGCTGAAAGAGAGCAGGGAATTACAATAGATGTCGCTTACAGATTCTTCTCTACCGACAAGAGAAAGTACATCGTTGCCGATACTCCTGGACACGAAGAATATACTCGAAACATGGCAACTGGAGCATCAACCGCTGATGTTGCAATCATTCTAGTCGATGCAAGTCAAGGAGTCTTGACTCAAACTCGTAGACATTCATTCATCGTATCCATGGTTGGCGTAAAGAGAATTATTCTTGCGGTTAACAAGTTGGACCTGGTCGATTATTCAGAGGAAGTATTCAACCAAATAAAATCAGATTACACAAACTTTGCAAACGAAGCATTGACCCTTGAAGAGATAACCGCAATCCCTATTTCTGCTTTGAAAGGAGATAACATCGTCGAGTCCAGCGAAAACACACCATGGTATGATGGCCAATCCGTAATGGAATATTTGGAGACTGTCGAGGTTGCAGCAAGTTCACAATCTCGCCCATTCAGAATGCCAGTTCAGTGGGTAAATCGCCCTAATCGAGAGTTCAGAGGGTTTGCAGGATTGATTGGAAGCGGTTGTATTTCTGCCGGAGATAAAATCAGAGTCCTACCAAGCGGTACAGAATCAACCGTTGCAAGGATTGTGACCTATGATGGTGATTTGGAATTAGCTGGCGCTGGTCGCTCAGTAACACTCACGCTCACCGATGAGATCGACATCTCGCGTGGTGATATCATCACCTCTGCAGATTCTCCTTGCAGTAGTGCAGACCAATTCCAAGCTAGAATCCTATGGATGAATGATTCTGCAATGATGCCGGGTCGTCAATATCTGTTCAAATCTAATTCGCAAACTTCTCCTATGACCCTTGGTCGTCTGAAGCACCGAATTGATGTCAATACTCTGGAAGAACTTCCTGCCAAGGTATTGGACATGAATGAAATTGGAGTTTGCAATATCTCTCTTTCATCTCGCATTGCATTCGATGCTTACGATGACGACCCGGTAATGGGTGGATTCGTTATTGTTGACCGTATGACAAACAATACTGTTGGAATGGGATTGATTGACTTCGCTTTACGCCGTGCAGACAACATCCATTGGCAATCTATGGATGTGACAAAGCAAAGCAGAGCAGAACAGAAGAGCCAGCGCCCTCGCTTGATTTGGTTCACCGGATTATCAGGCTCTGGGAAATCGTCTATTGCAAATATTCTGGAGAAGAAGTTGCAGGCGATGGGCCGCCACACGATTACTCTTGATGGTGATAACATGAGACACGGACTAAACCGCGACTTAGGATTCACTAAAGCAGACCGTGTTGAGAATATTCGACGAGTTGGCGAGACATCTAAGTTGATGGTCGAAGCAGGACTGATTTGCATTAGTTCGTTCATCTCTCCCTTTGCCTCAGAGAGAGATATGGTTCGTAGTATGATGGATGAAGGAGAGTTTGTCGAAGTCTTTGTCGACACCCCACTCGAGGTCTGTGAACAAAGGGATGTCAAAGGCCTGTATGCCAAGGCTAGAGCGGGAGAGTTGCCAAATTTCACAGGAATCTCTAGTCCTTATGAGGTTCCACAGGACCCAGAGATCAGAATTGATACAACTCAATTAAGCGCAGAAGAAGCAGCTGAGCAGATTATTGACTACTTGAGCCGCTCTTGAATTCTCTTAGCGACTTCGTCCCACTGAAGGGAATCTCTCAATTCGACAATCGCTTGTCTTGAATTGTCTAGTTCCTCTTGTGAAAGCATAGAGATGCTTGCAACTATATCGTCAACATTTCCACCTCTCATTCTGATAGCACCGTTGACATCATCAAAGATTGGAATCGGTGAAACTGCGATTGGCACACCCGATGCAACACCCATTCTGACTGCTCCAGATGCAGATTCTTTGGTGTTCTGATATGGGAAAACCAACAGTTCACACTTTGCTAGAGTAGCGATTGCAACATCATCGTCCAAGAAATCAGTCACCAGTTTAACACGGTCTTGCAGACCTTTGCTTTCAATGATTGAATTGATTTTCTTCTCGGTATTTCCAGTGCCCTCTCTAGTTGCGCAAAGCAACAGAAGTTGGTCCCACCCCGGTAATCTCTCAAAGGCTTCAACAAGTTGCAATTGGCCTTTGTGGGGTAGTAAGAATCCGAAGGTCCCCATCACTCTACCTTCAATTGGCAGAGTTTCTGCTGAATCTGAAGGAGGGGGGTATATCCCGTGAGGAATCATGACTACATTATCCGTGATTCCTAGTTTTCTTAGATTTTCAACATCAGAATTTGTGTGAACCATTACCGTTGAACAGGTCTTGAGTCCCTCAACCGCTTTCTCAATTCTTTTGCTTGGGAAGATCATTGAGCGGTCGCGTGTATTGTGCATCGTAATTAAGACCTTGACATCCATTTCATCCAGTTTCAACAGCAACTCATTGAGGTATGAGAAGCGAAGCAAACCAGGTTGGTGTTGAATAACAACAGTATCTATTCCCTTAGCAGCAATCTGAGCTATGATGCCTCCAAAGAAATTTGAGTCTCTCTTCCAGCATGGAATTGCGCCTTCAACATCGCCTTCCCCAGATTGACACATTACGACGACATCATCCATCTGTTCGACTAAGAAGCGAGAGTAAGTTGCAATACCACACCTGATTCCCCAGGTGCTTATCCAACCAATCATGTTCATCACTCCTTGAAGTCAAAGCTCTGGTATGTCTCAAGAATTGATTTGACATCTTTAGAACGGGGCGAGTACTTCTTTTTCCTTTCACGCAGAGCGAAACCAGTCATGTCGACATTTACTCCAATCGACTGGAATGCTTCGATTGCCTCTTCATTTGAGTAGGGATAGCGCAAGAATGCGATTTGGTCTATGCCTTCTTGCTTGGCTTGTCTGAAGCTTTCGAGGAACATCGAGAAGCCTACAGGGTCCTGAGGGAAGGATTGTATGAATCTCGAGAGAGGAATCTCTGGCGCATTGATTCCTAGGCACATCTTTGCAGCATTTGCAGTTAGGAATTTTCTCCTGTCCATCGAGCGAATAGCATCAAGATAGTCTCCATGAATTACCAAAATTGGTTTTCCAATGCTGACTCCAGGATGTTGTTTGTGACAGATAAGCCCGTAATTATCAGGTCTTGTTCGTAATCCCTGCTTTTGCATATGGTCACAGAGAGCGTTAGATGCTACGCCGCCGTGTGAAACTACCCAGACATCAATGCTTTCAGCATCGACCTCACTAGGCCCTAATGGCTGCATTGAGATCACAGCAAGTCTGCTAACTCATCTTGGATAATCTGGACTGCCTCAAGAATCTCATCCTTGTGGCGAGCACCGGTGATTACCATCTTACCTGATCCGAAAATCAGACAGACTACCTTAGGATAGTCAAGACGATAGATTAGACCAGGGAA
>DAGO01000055.1:22578-35338 GCA_002498185.1 Euryarchaeota archaeon UBA10
GTTCAACTTACGTGGCTGACCAGCTTGTGGCTCACCGGTGAACTTGTCATTTCCGTCGTAGTCTTCAGGGTAGTGAAGAGCGTAGGTTGCAACCATGTTCTGGACTTCAATCTCTACGTCCTTTAGGTCCCAAGTTGTGATTCCAGCAGAGCGCAGATCGTTGATCATTCGCTCGATACCAGTGTGGATGTTATCCTCATCCTTTCCACCAGTGCATACAGCACGTCCGGAACGGAACATTAGGATAGCAAGTTTTGGGTCTGATACACGGTATACGACACCAGGGAATTGCTCTGGCTCGTACTCACAATTCAACTGAATTGCGATGTCTGGTAGGTCTAGTTCTTCCGCTACTCTTGTGCTAGCAACGACATTCACTACTGTTAAACGGTCCTCATCGTTCATAAAAGGGCCGATTATAAACCCCTATATAAAGCAGAGTACCTACTCAAACGGGTCCCAAAGAGGAGAATTTTCGTCATTGTCGACTCGCATTCCAGCCGCTCCTAATTTGCTGATGAGGGTTCTGCCACCCGCTAACTCAATGGCTTCACTAGTTAGCTTGGGATCCCTGGTTAATGCTATCATGCATCCTCCACCACCAGCACCAGTTAACTTGACTCCAAGTGATGTTGGTGCTGCTGCAGCGATTAGCGATTCCAATTCAGGGCAAGAGACTCCAATGTTTCTCAAAAGAAGATGATTTTCGCTCATGGCTCTGCCAACCGCATCCATGTCTCCTCTCATCAGCGCTGCAATGCCTCTGCGAGAAACGATACCGATGGTTTCTATCTCTTGCATCTTCTCAGGTTGCTTCTCAAGAAGTGCTGCTACCTTTGCCACTTGTTCAGATGTAGGCGCATGTACTCCAGTGCTCCCAATCACTAGCCAAACATCGTCAATCTCTCCTAAATCAACAGAGTGAACTTCCCAAGAAACATCATTCAATTTTCTAGAATAGAGCCAGTTCAAGTCGTCCTCGACTTTGTCGGATAGCACGATACAACCACCATGCGCACACGTGCTAGAATCCATCGGCGATGCTCTTCCTCCTTGTGCAAATGCTTCTACAGCATGGGTTAGAATTGCACACTCATCTTCATCAACAGATTGTGCACCGTACTCTACATCATCACCTTTGGCAACTTCCCAGGGCCCATCATAGACCTTGTTCGGTCTCGCTGCTGTCCATCCCTCTGCCCAATCATCATCCTTGATTTGGCGGCCTCTAGCACATCTCAATGCAGCGCTGGCTGCTACTGACAGAGCAGCGGACGAGCCCAGTCCACTAGCGGGAGGAATGTCTCCCAAAATCTTGACCGATAACGGTGGGCCGCCTTCCCATAGTCGCTGTCTTAGAGCTTCAACATGCGGGTGTCTTTGTGGGTGGAATGACATACCATCTATCCGCCAGTCTTCATTCAGTGCTAAACTGACACTCATTCGTTGGTCGATTGCCACTGCGACCGCAGGCTGGCCATAAACCACTGCGTGTTCTCCGAAGAGAATGCACTTTCCGGGCGCGCTAGCCTGCACCATGTAGTGCGGTTGTGGATGAGGTACTTTGCCGTTGGGTTGAAGGAGTGAATCCACCTCGTATGCCCGATGCAACACCCACTTGATGTCACCTATGCGGGCATTTCCGGTTGGTACATACTACTGGTTCTAGGCGTTGTATCCATCGGTTTCTTCGCTTTTCAAGTGCAAAAAGCCACTAGATTAGTAATGCTAGGTGCTAAGGATAACCGCTTCGATTCTTGGGGAGCACGTCTCAAAGAAACCGCTAGCGTTTGGCTTGGTCAGAGGAAAGTGCTTGAAGATCCAGTTGCAGGAGTAATGCATGTTCTAATGTTCTGGGGATTCTTGATGTTGTCAACTGATATGTTTGACCTTGCGAGCGGAAATAGATTCAGCGAGCATCTACTACCTGCGGCAATCAACCCATTATGGAACGGCATGGTCGAGTTGGGATATACCAGCGCTTTGATCGGATGTTTCCTTGCCTTAAACCGCAGAGTTCTATTCACTCCAGAGAAGTTGAAGGGCAAGAGTCAGTTAGAAGGAAATGTCATTCTATTGCTGATTATGACCATCTGTACAACCGCATTCGTAATCGAGGCAGGAGAAGGCCCGGACCCAACTTACGAAATGATCGGCGCTTGGGTTGCAGAAACCTTCACCATTACCCAGTCAATTGTCAACTGGGCGTACTGGGCTCACATGCTTGCAATTTGCACATTCATGTTTTTGATTCCATTGTCAAAGCACATGCACCTTGTCATGGCACTACCGAATGTATTCTTCTTTGATACACAGCCAATGGCAAAGATGCGCCCACTACAAGTCGATGAAAACGGTACAGCGGTTTCACTTGACGATTTAGACTTGGAAACATTTGGGGCTGCTCAGTACACACAACTTTCCTGGAGGAGTTTGATTGATGGATGGGCATGTACTTCCTGTGCTCGATGTCAAGATGTCTGCCCTGCATATGCTTCGGGTAAGGCATTGAACCCAATGCAAATCATTCACGATGTGCGTGCTTACGCAAACGAACATTCTGAACTTCTGTTCAAGGGAGAATCTCCTGAAGAGGACATGATTACCAGATTTGGCGAGGCCGCAATCTGGGCTTGTACTACATGCAATGCTTGTGTCGACGTCTGTCCAGTTAACATCGAGCACGTTCCAAAATTGACCGATGCCCGCCGCCACTTGATGATGGAGAGAATGGAGTTTGATGAATCGGTCGAGGACACTGTAATGCCTCTAATGATGACAATCGAGAACCTAGAAAGCGACTCCAACCCATACGGTATTCCAATGCACGAGAGAGGCGATTGGGCTGCAGACTTGGATGTCAAGGTTGCAGAACCAGCTGAGTACATTTACTTCGCAGGGTGCGCTGCTTCTTTCGATGAACGTAACAAGAAAGTTGCAAGAGATACAATATCAATCATGAAGGAGGCAGGATTGGATGTTGGTATCTTAGGTATGCAAGAAGGATGTAGTGGAGATGCTGCTCGCCGTGCTGGAAATGAATACTTGTTCCAAATGCTTGCTGAAACCAATTTAGCAACATTCGAAGAGATTGGAGTCAAGAAGATCGTGTCTTCCTGTCCTCACTGTTTCCATACCTTAGGAACTGAGTACAAGGACTTCGGAGGTCAAGATATCGAAGTCATGCACCACTCGCAATTGATACACCACTTGCAAAAAGAAGGCAAACTTCCAGAACCAAAACATGATGGAAAAATCACCTACCACGACCCATGTTACCTTGGAAGAATTGGTGGCGAAATGGAAGCACCTCGTGCTGCAATCGGTGGCGTAGATGTTGAGACCGAGAACCATGGTAGAGGATCATTCTGTTGTGGTGCTGGTGGAGCACAAATGTGGATGGAAGAGCACGTCGATGAAGGATATGACCGTGTCAATATCATTCGCTCTAAGGAGTTGGCTGCAACCGGCGCAGACACAGTTGCTGTTGGCTGTCCATTCTGTTCTACAATGGTCACAGATGGTCTATCCTCAATAGGTTCAGAGATGGAAGTCAAAGATATCGCTGAAATCGTCTGGGAGCAAATCAAGGCAAACGATGCTAAGATTGAGGCTGCTAAAGCCGAAGCTTGAATTTCTCTTGTCAGAAATCTAAATCAAGTAACGACTTCGTGACATCGAGGTCTTGTTGTCCATCTCCAAAGGCTTCTCTCTCAGACGGCGTCATGTCCCCGCATTCTAGTGAATAATTTAGGACAGATTCTACTG
Source organism: Euryarchaeota archaeon UBA10 (assembly GCA_002498185.1). GTDB lineage: Archaea > Thermoplasmatota > Poseidoniia > Poseidoniales > Poseidoniaceae > MGIIa-K1. The sequence goes on from DAGO01000055.1 coordinate 26,347, forward strand.
CTTCAGGATGAAATTGAACAGTCTTTATTGGCCTTGTAGGATGCTTGCAAACTGCGATTTCACAATGCTCAGCTGAGCCCACTACTTCCATTTCTCCAGAGTCGACAACGTGGTCTTGGTGGGTAAACAATTGCTTTGTTTTGGTTCCGTCAGTGTATGTGACTTCTGCTATGAAAGACGACCCCTCATCTGCCCTGATTACTTCTCCTCCAAGCGCTTTGCAGATGATTTGGTGGCCAAAACAAATGCCGTAAAGTGGGACTTCGCATTCTCTTATTAATTCAGCAACGTCATCCATCCAAGACTCCCACATAGATACGTTTCTTCTGCTACCTGTAATCACAATCGCATCAGCCTGTTCAGGCACATCAATTCTTTTTCCAAATCCGTATTCTCTCTGTTCATCGGTATGCGGTGCCCAGAGTAGAACTTCATACTCGGGAAAATGTCGTACGATTTCCTCTACGCCTTTTTTGCCGAATGCTTCCCTTTCTGCAAGTAAATCTACGACCAAAAGTTTCGGCAAAATCATTCCTCTCCTTCGTTATGATGTATATCGGCCTCAAAGGATTTGAGGGTTAGAATGAATGAAATTGCAAGCAGATATTCCATCGGAGCAGCCCAGTTAATCCATGGCTGAATCAAATCCATATCATTTGTTTCTAGGAACTCTGGATGCCTGTCAATCCCTAATCCCATCGAATATGTCATTCCAAAGAATGCAATGAATCCTATTGCAATGGAAAAATATCTGATGTTCTTTCCTCTCTGACTTCCTTCTTTCATTGCTAGGTGAGTGAAAACTCCCCAGGCTAATCCAAAGTGAAACACATTCAATGCAGTAGTAATGTGTAAGGTTAGATGGTCATACATATCCCAGAATGCCATTAGAGCAAGATTGCCTCCAACAAAGACTCCGCTGAGCAGGGACAGATGCATCCAATACCATCTTGTGCGAGATTTGTTAACTTGGAATAATCTCCAAGATACGAAAATCAAGGCCACTCCTGTGAAGAAGAAACCAGCAGTGAAAATATAGCGCTCCAAACCGGGATAATCCGCTTCAGAGATGAAAAACGGGAATGCTCTATTGTTGCCTGAAATCAGGTGAATTAATGAAGAGAGAAAAATGGTTGCTAGCGGTAAAGACCAACCAAGTCTTGCAGCTAGTTTGTCATCAATCAACGATAAGCCTCCACAGTGTCATGGATACAATCATCATAGGACTTCCAAGTTAGACCTAATTCATTCTCTGCCTTTTTGTTGGAATATTTTGAATCACCCTTCGAGAAAGATTTGGCTGCTGAACGAGTGAGTAATCTCTTGCCGGTGAACAAGCCCATGAACCAATCTTGTAGCACCACTGCAGGCAATAGCCAAAGAGGAATCCCAAATCTAGGGAATTTCATTTTCGGGTACAGTTTCTTAGCACGCTTCAATAAATCGTGGATATTCCCATCTTGATATGGCGCCAGCACATACCTTCCATTTGCATCATCAATTTCATAGGCCATTCTGTGTGCTGTAGCCACATCATCAACATGAACGAACGCTAGAGGAATTTTTGGTACAACAGGGTATTTCCCTTTCATTGCGTCACCAATGATGTCAGTAGAAGGAGTTGGACGAGAGAATGAGCCGCCAAGAACTCCGCTTGGATTGATTACTCGCAAATCTATGTCTAATTCCTCTGCAAGCTGCCAAGCACGCTTTTCAGATTCAGTCTTTGCACGTGTGTAGGGCAATGAGAAGTTATCATTCCAGTTCGATTCATCCTTCACTACTCCCTTCGGACTTGACCCAATTGCGGCAACGGATGATGTGTAAACAACTCGCTTAATTCCTTCTTTTGCAGCAGCTCTCAGTACATTCTCAGTGCCTTGATTCGCAGTATCAAGGATTAGTTGCCCATCGCCGGTGGTGGCGTAAATGGTTGCAAGATGAAACAGTCCAACTGCACCTTTGAGAACATTATCCCAACACTGTTTTTCTAGAACATCTGCCTCTACAAATTCCATGTCAAGGTCAGGTGCTTTATCCAATGAGCGAACAGTGCCTCTTACGGTGTAACCCTCTTCGAGTAATTGCCTGCATAAATTGTTGCCAATGTGTCCGTTAGCACCAGTCACGACAACTAGACCATCCATGGAATACCCCCTCGAATGAATCTGAATGATACCATTGTTTGAATATATGTGTGCCACCCCGACGGTTGATGCCTCTGCGTGTACATGATACGAGACGTCGGGAAAAGGTGGATTTCACCACCATGAACCCCGGTATCGTCAACATGTATGTTTGTGGCGTTACAGTGTATGACTTGTGTCACTTAGGTCACGCAAGGTGTTACCTTGCATTCGATTTGATTCACAGATGGTTAGAGAAATCTGGTTATGATGTAAATTATGTTCAGAATTTCACCGACATTGATGACAAAATCATCAATCGTGCTAATGAGACAGGCGAAGATTGGCGTGAATTAGTGGACAATAATATTGCAACATATTACCGTGATATGGATGCATTGAACATTCTTCGTGCGGATTCCTATCCTAGGTGTACTGAGTATGTCGATGATATGATTAGGATCACTCAAGATTTAATCGACAAAGGAAACGCCTACGCCGCAGATGATGGAGTATATTTCAGCGTAGAAAGTGCACCTGAGAAATATGGACAGTTGACAGGTCAAAATATCGATGCAGTTCGCAGTGGAGCCGGCGGTAGAGTCAAAGGAACTGGTTCAGGAAAGAGAGACCACAAGGACTTCGCTCTGTGGAAATCGGCAAAGCCCGGGGAGCCAACTTGGGACTCTCCATGGGGCCCAGGCCGTCCAGGCTGGCACATTGAATGTACTGCGATGAGTATGGATGCGTTCGGACAACAATTCGATATCCACGGCGGCGGTCACGACCTTCTTTTCCCTCACCATGAAGCTGAAATCTTCCAAGGTGAATGTCACACCGGGTGCTCTCCTGTGGTGCATCATTGGTTGCACAATGGCTTCGTGAACATCGATGGCGAAAAGATGAGCAAGTCATTGGGTAACTTCTGGACCATCAAAGATATTCTAGAAAAAGTGGACCCTCTTGTTTTGAGATTCTCTCTAATCAATGCCCATTATCGCTCACCAATCGACATGAATGAACAATTGCTGAAGGATGCAGAAAAGAATCACAGCCGCTTAGTTAGCGTCTACAAAGCTGCATTGGAATTAGTTGGAGTCAACTGCCCTCCTCTGCCTGAAGGTGATATCACCTCACAGATACCTCTGGTCAAGAGTTTAGGTCTTCTAGAAAAGATGGCACAAGGTTTTGCTATCGCCATGGATGATGATTTCAATTCAAGGGAAGCCTGTGCTAAGGTCCTAGGCGCAATTCGAGAAATGAGCAAGATGCTCAGCGAATTGGAAGGTGACGATTTGGGTGCATACGCTTTGCATTGTGTCGATTGGCTAGAGGATACAGCAGGTTCTGTGTTGGGTGTTTTACCAACAAGAGAACAAACTCTTGCTGAACCAGAAGATGACCCAAGAAGGGCAGAAATCGCTGACCAAGTCGAGTCTTTAATTGCAAAGCGAAGTGAAGCAAGAGCAGCAAAAGATTGGCCTGCAGCAGACGCAATACGAGATGAATTAGCATCTCTGGGTGTAGTCGTAACTGATACTGCAGAAGGACCAATTTGGGATTTAGTCTAATCCTTAGGCGGCTCAAGTGGCGGTAGTTCAGGAATGAACGTATCATTACTTTCCTCATGTTCGGTTTCCTTGCCGATTTCATTATCTTTGAATACAAAGATTGCAGTTACAGCTGCTATGAAAATCAGCACCATAACGATGGTTAGAACAAATACTGGGTCTGAATCTTCCGATTGTGCTTTGTCATTGGTGTCTTCATCACAAATTCCGACACATGTATCATCGCCATTTGCGTCATTATCCTGATTGTCGCCTGGGATTGTGACTTCATACTCACAGGTACCATCATCTTCATCAGCTTGTGAATTGTAATTGAGTGCGCTTGAATCAGTGCATCCTCTGACAGGGTCTGGTTCATCCACAGGTGGTTCGTTAACATAATCAGAATCTTCCTTGTATGGGCGCTCACCATTTGCGTCATATTCTACATCATAGTAATCGTATAATTTGGACATATCAATGTGGTAGTTTGCATGAGCCGAACGGTTGACTACGTCGAAGAATCTGTCATCTCCAACAGTGTAAATTGGGTCTAGGCCAACAGTGGACAAACGGTTCACATTATCTCTGTAATCTCCATCGAATTGAGTGCCAAGCCAATCCTCAATCTCTGAGTCTGTCATGCCATCTACATCATCCCAGTTAGCCTTGATGTCCTCGAAATCATTCCTCATTGCCATCGACAATCCGGATTCAATCTCTTCCCATGTTTGCATACCTTCAACAATGGATGTTGAGGTTACATCGATTGCTTTTGAGAAACCTGAACCATTGATGTATTCCCAGTCGTCATCCTTCATTGCGGTCATCAGGTCGATGTCTCCGAATACAGGTTTCCCGTGAACAATTGTCAATCTTACATCAGGGTCAATCGCTTCGATCATGTTGCGGTAAGGGTTCTCATGGAATGTATCAAGAACGACAATATCAGCGTACATTCCTGCTTCTAATTGTCCAACAAATCCGTCCCAGTTGCTTATTTCAGCAGCGTTGCTAGTAACCATTTGCACCAACTCATAATCAGAGAAATGCCCATCTAGGATCTCCCTGTTCCACATATCTGCAACTTTCAATTCATGCAGGTTATTCTTGGTTCCACTTGGCCCCCAATCAGGTGCAATTGAGATTGTAATTCCTGCATTATCTGCAGCGACAACATCGGTTGTATCTCCGTACAGTACTAGGTTTGAGAATGGCGACCAAACCAAACCCGCACCTGTTGTACCCATCTTGTTGAATTGGCTTTGGTCCATACCTGTACCGTGAATTACAACGGTCTCATCCATAATGAGTCCTTTATCCCAAAGCGCATCGAACTCAGCTTTACTGCTCGAGTCCACGCCCTCAGAAAGGTGCACGAACCAAGCATTGAGCGAGCCAGATTGGTTCTGTGAAATGAGATGGCTTCCTGTGTAATCGTCATCAGCAGCGCCACATACTGCGCAGGTGCTGATTCCGTCTTGACCGAAATTGTACAGTTCAATATTTCTGGATAACATGCTATCCCATGCATCGGTTCCACTTCCAGGTGAGCCTTGCACAGCAGTCACGCCGCCTGCAACCGCTTGTACTTCTGCATACTTCATTTGTTCAGCAGACATATCCCATCTGCTTCTTTGTTGAACGTTGTTCTTCATCCAAGTGATGCTTGGGCCATAATCCCAATTATTGCCCCACTGGTAGCGATTTGTGTAACCACCCTCTTCTGATTTTTGCGAATCTGAAAGGTGAACTTCGAAGTCCCATAATGGAATGTGGTTGTAGTGCATGTGGTTGTGTAAATCGATCAGACCAGGATAGATTGTAGCTTCAGTATCGTAAATCGTGATGTTATCGGTGTTAATTGGTGGAATCTCTCCGTCTGCCCAAACTGCAACAATTTGGCTACCCTCGATCATAATATTCCCGTTATCGATAACACCCTGTCCAGTCATCGTAACGATTCTGCCTTTGAGAATGTATGATTCTACAGTATTGTCGGATTCAGTAAAACAGGTTCCTTGGCGCTCGGAAGGATTTGGGTCCTGCTTCCAAAGGCTGCCATTATCTGCGATGGTGTATACCTTGTCCCACCAAGAATCCTCACCAGGGTATGTCATTGAGTCGATAAGGTTGCCATCAGCGTTCAACAAAGTTGCTGTATCGCCATCCCAATAATCGAGTTCAATATCTGTATTTGCTCGATAGAAAGTAATGCTTTCCCCTGCGCCGATTGTAGTATTCCAACCAATACGGCAAGGTGGGCTTCCGCCAGTTGTGATGTCATCAAGAATCCAATCTGAAATATCAACTGATTGATTACCGGTATTTGTTATCATGATGTATTGGTCTGAAAATGAGCCTATATCGCCATCTCCGTTCCAGTCAGTTCCGTTGTATTGAGCGGAAGATGCGGAGACTAGAATCTCCTCAATGATGATTCCCCCATCTTCTGTAACCTCACTTGATGTAGGAATTGGAAACAAAGCAATGACGAGGATAAGTGCAATCAGGGCTCTGCGCATAGAATGTCGAAATAGTAACAGCACATGAAGTAACCTACTACGGGATTTTTGCAAAATACATGTCGACGATAGCCTCAAATCCAACCCATCATGCGGGTTAGTTATGCAAAGGGCGCTATTGATGCTGGCAGTGTTACTTCCAGCAATGTTCTCCGGTTGTTTCGGAGAAGATGGCGCAGCAAATGTTCCAGATGAGGAGGAGGCTGCGTACCTTCAACCATGGGAAAGAGCTGATGAAATATACGATGCTAGCGATGTTTTCAGTAGAGTAACTGTAAACGGTTCCTATGGAATCGATACAGTTCGCAGTGTCTACGTTGATGTTCCTACAATCACAGCCGCTGACGGTGGTGCAGGCCTAACCGGAGACGCTGTAGTTCATCTTGGACTATGGTTACCGGTTATCGATGGATGCGATTGGGAAGCAGGAAACCTCTCTGAGGAATGCCGTGTTCCAGTTATTGCTGAAATCGGACCATATTACAACGATGGAGATGTAGATGCTCTAACTCCTGCTGAAAGATTAGGTCGTTTCTTGATTGAGAACTACGTGCCACACGGCTATGGTGTAGCACAAGTGAGTGTCTTCGGCACTGGTGAATCAAACCACTGCATGGATTTGATGGGAACCGATGAGCAGAGAGGAATTGATGCTGCTGTATCCTGGCTCGGTAGTCAAGGATGGTCTAACGGTAAGGTCGGAATTATTGGCAAGTCATATGATGGAAGTACTCCTTGGCAAGCTGCAACCTTTGGCAATCCGTACCTTGCAACAATCGTTCCAATGTCCGGTTTAGTCGGTGTCCACGAACTGATGTGGCGTAATGGTAGCATGGAGGCGAGAGGTGCAATCATGCACAATGGTGTCTACGGTTCCTTCGGTATCGATGGTGATGCTGATGATGTTGACAATGCCTGTGAAGGATATGCTGAGGGGTATGCAAACGGTCCTGCTGCATATCTGCTTGGCAACATGGTCGACTATGCAGGAAACACTTACTGGACTGAGAGGTCGTTCATGGGTAGGGTCTTAGAAAATTACAACGGTTCTGTTTACATCATTCAGGGAATGCAGGACTGGAACGTAGATCCACACATGGCATTCCCAATACACCAGCAAGTCGCAGACGCTGGAATCGAAATCAAAACTCTTGCAGGCCAATGGGCTCACGATTATCCTGACCGTGTATCTGGACACAGTTCGCAAGGAGTTGGTAGAGGTGCGGAAGCATACCCATACACTCTACGTTGGGATTGGGCTGATGAGATGCTATACTGGTTTGACTGGTACCTGAAGGGTGAAGGAGATGCACCAGTACTCGGTGTCGAAATGCAGGACAACCGTGGTGGATGGAGATTTGAATCTACTTGGCCTTCAGAGGACACACAATTCATGGAACTATCAGTCGATAGTTTGGGGCCAACCGATGCAATGATTGGTCCAGGTTATGGTCCTGTCACATTCTCTTATGGTCCCTTTGAGAACGATACATACATCGCAGGAATGCCTACACTACACTTGTCTGCTACACCACATACAACTCAAAATGGGCACGTGTTTGTGGAAATGACAGACGATAATGGAATCCACTTAGGCCATGCTGTGATGGATTTGAGATTCCACGCAGGTGGTAGAGATGGAGTCATACAAATTACTCCGTTTTCAACAGTGGTTGCGAAGATGGAATTCATGCCATTAGACGTATTCTTAGCGGCAGGCGAATCTATTCACTTTACTGTCACACAAACAGGTGAAGATTATGTCCCAAGTCCAGCATCAGTAGGTCACTTTACAGTGAATTGGGCTGCAAGTACACTCACACTACCGCTAGTAGAACGTTCATGCGATGATTTGTTCCAAGTACCGATGATTGAGTACGGCGAATCTGCAGGAAGAGTTTGTTAATCAAAATCTTCCCAAGATTGAGGTGAATACATCACGGGCATCTCCATTTGAGCGCTCCACTAATCTCCTAACGATTAGTTCAGGGGTGGAGCGAGCCAGATGGTTTCTTCTAGGCGTCCTATCTACGATTAGTTCTAGATTCTCATCTAGACCTCTTGCTTCAATACCATCTGTTCGCAATTCTTTACCAGCAGCCTCAATAATCGCTGGAGCAAGGTGGGTTACCAATAACATGCATGTGCCTGAATGAGATTCAGCAGCCTCTAGCATCCCAGCGATGATTCTAGCACCAGCTCCAGGCTCTGTAATCGCTTCTAATTCATCAGCTAGAATCAATTTTGAATTGGTGTTGGAAACTACCTCAGCTAATTGTAGCAATGTTTGTTCAAGCGCACCAGCAGACTGTGTTCCACCTGCTTTGGCAAGTACATGTAGCGATTCAATGCGGCCAACTTTGGCCTCTTTTGCTGGAACTGGAAGTCCCATGTGTGCAAGAATTGTACAATGCGCTAGTAATTCTAGCATGGTGGTTTTACCACCGCTGTTTGCTCCTGTTAGTAAAGCAATAGACTGTTGGTCTGCCTTGTCAGCACAGTTTCCTAATCCATAATCGACAGGGTCTGCAACTCCATCGATCAGCAGGTGTCTTCCCGATTTTATTGCGATTCCATGCTTGCACATTTCTGGCATTATTGCATCGACACTTCGAGCCCAGCGACCGATAGTAAGCCACTGGTCTAACTCCACAAGTCTTCGAAGTGCTTTTTCACACTTAGATTTCAACGGAGCAAGCCTTCTTGCTAAGGAAATCAAACGGTCGGATTGAGTCGTTTTCCACAACTCTTCCAGTTGGGAATCAATTCCATCTAGAGTTGTTCTGTCAAC
>DAGO01000049.1:0-1032 GCA_002498185.1 Euryarchaeota archaeon UBA10
CGTACCGGGATTTGAACCCGGGTCGAAGGCTCGAGAGGCCTTCATGATGGGCCACTACACTATACGAGCGACAGCCCACCGACTTGTCACCCGTATTTATTCTGAACGGGTAGTAGCAATCTTCACATTTACCAAAAAGTGAAAGTGAAAAATCACCTTCAGTATCACTTTTAGTTCACTTTTACTTTCATGCACCTGTCTACATTTTTCCTTGATATACTTAGCCTAGATAATTCGGTACATGAACAGAAAACTGCGATTCTCGGACCTAGTACCGAGTGGAGAAGCCAAGAACATGAACACACGAACCAGTACACACATTGTATCCTCTGATGGAAAGTGGGACTGGCAACCTCTCAAGGTTGAAATCCCTGCAACCTGGCAGAACCTAGCGCGCCGAACCAGAGGTGAGGCATGATGGGTAGAACAGGTCGCCTGCGAAATGAGATCGCTCAATATCTAGAAGATAATGGCGAATCCAACACAAGTCAAATTCTCGAACATATCAACAAGCGATTCCGCTGGGGTGCTACAATGAACCAGGTCGGAAATCTGCTCGCTCGTGATAGGCGCTTTGAGAAGCTCGGAATCACTGAGGGCACAACCATGGCCGGTTTCCGCGAAAGAGTCTGTATCTGGGCTCTAGCAGCGAACTGACCATGTACCACTTGTATCCCCCCTAGGTCTGATGTGGCGCGAGATTGTTGAGTTATCCCGTCCAAAAAATGTCGTATTAGCGGCAATTACGGTTCCGCTTGGAGCTCACCTCGCCCTCGGTGGTGCTTGGACTACCCAAGCACTCGGTCTCGTAGCCCTTCAGACCACTTCTGCAATATGCTTCATGGCTGCAGGAAATACGTTCAATGACATATCTGATATTTCTATAGATAAAGTCTCTAAGCCCGATAGACCAATTCCTTCAGAAAGAATTACAATCGAATCCGCAACGAAGGTTGCATATTCATTCACACTACTTAGTTCACTATTCATGGCTGCAGGTGCATACTACACCGATGAGCCCTACCCGCTTAT
>DAGO01000049.1:1409-3832 GCA_002498185.1 Euryarchaeota archaeon UBA10
CAGACCAAGAGACTTGGTTTGGTCGGCAATATTGCAATTTCATTGATGGTAGGAGCAGTAATTGTGTATGGAGCCGCAGCGGTATCCCTGGCGAATACGGAGATAGTAATCTATGCTGCAGTAGTTGCGTTCTTTGCAAATCTAGCTCGTGAGATTATCAAAGACTGTGAAGATATGGAATCTGACGAGGGCAGGAACACTCTACCTATGCGAATTGGATTGATGAATGCGAGATCGGTTGCATATGTTTTCATTTTGGCATCAATGGTAACTCTTGGCCTTGCACATTACATCGGTCCTCTAGAATACCATCAAATCGTATTCCATGCCCCTGCAATTTTCATTCTTTTTTCACTGAACGGGCCTTTATTCCATGGTGATGACCACAAGGCCCAGCAAAACGTTAGAGTTGGAATGTTGCTGGGTTTAATCGCTTTCGCAGTGCAAGTAAGTGTCCTCTAACTTAGAAGCCTACGCCCATCATTTCACCCATTGCTGACCATGCTCCATGGTCAACAAGATAGGCCAGTAGGCTCATTTGAGCCCACATTCGATTTTCAGCCTGGTCGAAGACAATACTGTTCTCGTGGTCCATTACAGCATCTGTAACTTCGTCACCTCTGTGAGCTGGAAGGCAGTGCATGAATGCCCAGTTATCATCAGCATTGGAAACTAGTTCCATGTTCACTTGGAAACCATCGAAGTCTGCCATTTTGTCCTTCAGGCCTTCTTCACCCATTGACACGAAAACATCTGTGTATATCACGTTGGCATCCTTTACCGCCTCTGCAGGGTTGTTGCCTCCTACCATTTGTGAACCGTTGTCACTAGCAAAATCTTCAGCCCGTGCTACGACATCTTTTGCAGGTTCGTATCCCTTTGGATATGCGTAGTGGAAGTCGATTCCTAGCATAGCGCATGCCAACATCAAGTCGTGTAGAACATTGTTCCCGTCTCCCACCCAAGATACCTTCAGGTTATCTCTTTCCGGGAAGTGTTCCAAGATTGTCATCAAATCAGCTGCTGCTTGGCAAGGGTGGTGCTTGTCTGATAATGCATTTAGGACAGGTACACTAGAATTTGCAGCAAGTTCTGCAACATCCGCGTGTCCGAAGCAGCGGTAAGTTATGGCTCCAAGGAATCTCGAAAGTACGTTTGCAGTATCTGCAACAGTTTCTGATTTTCCAAGTTGAATGTCATTCTTTAGCAGAGTGAGTGGGTATCCTCCAAGGCGATTAATTCCGACCTCAAATGAAACTCTAGTTCTGGTGCTCGGTTTCTCGTAAATGCTTCCAACAGCCATGTCTGCTAATGGAAAGAAGTTGAGGGCGATATCGTCCCCAGACTTCCACATCTTCTTGAATTCAATAGCCCAAGTTAGTATGTCTTCAAAATCTTCTGCGACGTCGTCGATAGCCAATAGGTGTTCAGCCATACTACCCGCCCTTGGTGGACGGTTGAAAGTTACATCGGTTGAGATTAGTTCTTTTCGTGCTCAATATCTGCAGCGAATCCATCCCTGGCGTCACTCATTCCGCCGAATAGAGCTTGTGCAAAAGTGAGAACATCAGCCATACCATCTTCTGTCTCACTGGATAGTGGTGTCAAACCTGGTGTCTGGGAGAATTGTTGCATCATTCTTAGTTGATTGATTGCAAACTCGGTTCTTTGTCCTCCTGCCTCATCGTATAGTGCCATTTCCAGGATTTCCAATCTTTCTGACCATTCCAAAATTTTCTCTAAATCTTCTTCTTCGAGTAAGTCAGATTTCGATAAGAAGTTCTTCGTAGGAAGCCCCAGTCTGAATTCGACAATGCTCGACAATAGCATCTGGGATACGAATCCAGATGGACTTCTTGACAACATTGGGTCGAATAGATAGATAATTGCCGCTTGGTCCTGACCTAGAACTTCGATCAAGTGTGAAGATGCCTCTCTGAAAGCGAACAACTCAACTTGCCCAGGGGTATCGACAATGATCAGTTCACCAGATAGTGCATGCAATTCCTCTGCAACATCTAGAGCTTGTGCTGCAACTAAATCGGCAGCCAGAATCTGTGCGCCGTTAGGTCCCAAATCGTATTCATTCATTACCTCAGTCAGAGAGATTACATCACGCACGTCAAATTCAGCATCATAGTGAACTCTCTCCGCTCCGGGGTCTAGGTTTACAGCAATTGCTTCGGTCTCGATGAATCTACTCCAACGTTGGAATGAAGTTACCAAAGAAGACTTGCCTGCGCCAGCGGTTCCTACAACAAAGATGACTGGAGGGGATGAAGTGTCAAGACCTACCATGTTTCGCGGTCATATCTACCCCTCATCAATCTACCGTTTTTTTTGTACAACCAGCATGCTTTGATTGAGAATGCTCGCACAATGGTTATACGCTGTGCATCGATGGAAGGGCGCCGTCGTACGGC
>DAGO01000114.1 GCA_002498185.1 Euryarchaeota archaeon UBA10
AATCGTGCGATTAGAGGACGGTGTAGGACTACACAATGCTGTTTCCTCTTCCAAAGTAATCCATATTTTTGGGGCTGGGTTAAACCCCGAAAAACCTGCTCACAAAGCAGTTCACGAATTGAGTGCAAGAGGCTGGGCAGTTGCTCCAATTCACCCTAGAGATGCTGGCTCAACCATCAATGGATTTCCAATTAGGCCTAGCCTAGACAAGGGAATCGCTCCAGAAATTGTAGTCCTATTTCTTGCGCCGGAAAGAGCCAGAGGCGTTGTTAGGAACCTGATTATCAATCAAGAACCTGAGAACTTCCCGTTGATTTGGTTTCAACACGGTGCAGAGGACGAAGATGCGATTTCCGCATTGGAAGAAATGGGTGCGGATTATGTCATTGATGATTGCATAGTTGTGAACAGCAATAATAACGATATACACTGCAAAGACTCAATTCTACCTCAAACATGGTGCCTACAAACTGCATCTGAAGACGGAGACGGTTGCTCTATCTGGACGGTGCATTCAAGCGATTCTGAAGCCGAATTGAGAATAAGTAGCGAGTTGGAATGGGTCGGCTCTATGGATGATTTATCTAAATCAGAGCACACAATTCCGAGATACATTAGGTCGCTCAAACAAAATAATGAATCCCTTCTAGAACTAGCAAACAGGTTAGCAAACTAGCCCGTATTTGCTGGATGGATGAATATGAAAACCGATGAGACAGAAGATTTGGCTTGGATTAAGTCAATTATGAAACAGGAGTTGGATTTACGTCCCCCTTCACTTGCTCGATTCGGCAAAAATAGCACCATTATTCGTAATGAATCGGGGAAACCTACAGGGCATTTGACGCTTAGCAATCGGTGGCAAGGGTATGAAATCAACAGCTTATTCGTAGACCCCGCACACAGAGGAGAAGGAATTTCTCATACATTGTTAAGAGAAATTAAACAGAACCGAGTCTTTTGCTACACACGAGATTCTAGATTGCAATCAGCATTAGTAAGGGCTGGATTTACAAGGGCTAAATTTCCAGGATTTGTTGCTGTAATGAATCTAATTCCTACAAGAACCACAATGTTCGCTTGGATGCTTCTAACCTTGGATTTCAAGCGAATTTTCCATCAAATCAAGCATCTATCAAAATACAAACTGTACATGAAAATTAAAACTAAGTGACTGACTGAATTGGATACTACTACCTAACTTAATACAAGGCATTGTGACTTGGTAATTTTTCAATCAAAGTCGACTCATCAGCCAATCTTTCTCTACATTTTGGTGGGAATGGAGCAACGCCAGTTAGCACTTGGGAACACCAAAAAATTGTTCGAATCATGAATTCATTTATCCAATCAGTTAGATCACTGTTATTCGAAATAATGTCTTTGTAACCCTTCAAAGATGAAATCACTTCGCGTATCCATGGGTGTCCTTCAGCATCGAAAACACCTGACTCGTTTGCTCGTTTAGATGCCTTTTCAAGTAACTTCTCGGCTTCGTCAATCCAAATCAAATCTTTTGGATTTCCAGAGTTTGGACCAGTATCCACTCCCTGCAAAATGGTGGCAACCGCTTCTGCTATCCATATGTCTCCGTGATTTACTGCCCAACCCCAACCGTCTTTCTTGAGAGCTGCTTCCCTAAATGTTGAAATTGCATTTTCCCAATCATTTTGCAGAATATACTCAATACCATCATACCACATGAATCTTGCAGTCTCTAACAGCCTCTTTTGATAACATCCATTCAAATTCTGCTCTGCATAATATCTGACATAATCATCACCAAATGTGAGGGCGTATCCGAGATACAATTCACATTCAAATAGAGTGTTTTCTAGTAATTTGTGCACATTCATATGGAATCCGCCAAGGTGAGCCCACCACCTGCCATTATCAAGCCGGGGATGATCCTCGCACAATTCTCTCAATGATTTCAGTTCAGCAATCATACCATCGCATACAGCACGATTACTAAGGCTCTGATTTTCCCAAAGATCCCAGGTTCGATTTAATTTTTTCAATATATTAACAGCTTGCGAACGGGCTTTAGTCTGGGTTTTTTCAAAGGACTTAATGTCGAAATTTTTTCCAGGATTGTTGCCTACAATATCAAAATTTATTTCAAGACGGATAATCCCTACATCTTTATTGTTCCATTCAACAGTAGATACCGCAACAAAACCAACAGAATACTCGGATTCCCTGTGGGGATCAAAGTGTACCTTGCCACGTAGGCTTGCGTCATCTGAAAAATTAATTCCAGGGGGTAGCCTAACAAGAGTGGGATTTTGCATAAACCCAGATTTTCCTGCTAATTCTTCACTGAGTGAGAAATTTATTTCATCCCCGAGCTTGAACTTACCCAAATTGAATTCACGGCGAGTAATCTTGAGATCATTTCTGAGAGTACAACGATAGTGTTCACTATACAATTCAACATATGACCAATCTTTTGGGCAATCGTTACAACAGTGACATCTTCCTTTACGATATCGTTCGTAAGTGCTTTCCTTTGGGTCGTTATCGCATGACAGTTTGTTTTCCTTAGAATCGGATTTGTACTGTCCAACATCAATAATCTCAGACTCAATATCTGCCAGAGCATCTGGTCGCTTTAGGATCCTAACATCCTCCACAGTTGCTTCTCTACAATACCTATCATTGTCCTCAGGCACGTAAATTAGAGTATAATTATCATCAAGAAGGACTTGATATGGAACAAAAATATCCTCAGCCCAAGTTGTTTCGCGATAGTTTAGAGCAACAATTCTTCCAAGCTTCCAACCTTGTTCACCGAAGTTGCACATTACGGTTGCTCCTACTTTGAAACGATAATTTGCCATGTTTATACACCTCATACAGTGAAATCTGGTCCCCGCTCCCAGACTTGAACTGGGGACACCCTGGTGTCTGCTGAGACGTTTGGATTTTTCCAACTACAGCCAGGTGCTCTACCAACTGAGCTAAGCGAGGCAATGTCTGCGACCAGCCTCGTGTATATCAATACTTCAGAGTGAAATGGCAGCGAAAATAGGGTCGCGAAATGGGCTCGCGACTGAGGCTCGCGAGCATCACGGTTAATAGTGAAATGAACAGCCTTGTTTTTCTCGGAGGCGTAAGGGATGGGACCCAATGCAACACGCACAACTAGGCCGGCAGACCAATCGTTGAATGATATGGTTGCTTCACTCGCACAAGAGGCAATTGGAAAAGGCTCTACTGCATTGCTAGATGAAGACATGGGTGGCTTCGGAGTTCCAAATCCTCGTATATTGATCGTAGGCTGTGGAGGTTCAGGAAACAACACCCTAAATCGAATTACTCACCTTGGAGTTGAAGGAGCAGTTACGGTTGCAATTAATACCGATAAGCAGCACTTAGACCACACTCGCGCTCTGCAGAAATTATTGGTTGGCAGGCACATCACGAGAGGACTTGGAGCTGGAGGAGACCCAGGAACTGGTCGCAGGTGCGCTGAAGCGGGCCGTGAAATGATTCAGAAAATTGTAACTGGAGCAGACTTAGTTTTCATCGCTAGCGGCTTAGGCGGAGGTTCAGGAACAGGTATCTGTCCAATAGTTGCTGATGAAGCAAAAAGAGCGGGTGCACTTGTTGTCGGTATCGTGACCACTCCTTTCCATGTCGAGAGAAGGCAGAGAATGAACAGAGCTTTGGAAGGTTTGGAGAGTCTTCGTCAAGTTGCAGATGCTGTATTAGTCTTGGACAACAACAGATTACTCCATTTCGTTCCGAACCTACCTCTGGATGAGGCCTTCTCAATCATGGACCAACTGGTTGCAGAAATCGTAAAGGGAATTGTTGAGACAATCACTCTACCTTCTCTAATCAATCTAGACTTCGCAGATGTAAGAGCTATAATGAACAATGGTGGTGTTACTATGATGCTGTATGGTGAGAGTGACCGTGGACCTGAAGAAGTGGTTCACGAAGCTCTAAACCACCCATTGCTGGACGTCGATATTTCAGGTGCTACCGGTGTACTAATACATGTCACAGGTGGTAAATACATGACTCTTGAAAACGCATCTCAAGTTGTTGACTTGATGACTGCAAATGTTAGCGATGAAGCAAATGTCATCTGGGGTGCTAGACAAGACCCTGGATTTGGCGATACAATCAAAGTCATGGCAATTATCACTGGAGTCGGTGGTTCAGAGATGAGAAGTGCAAGAATGACTCCTGACAAACTTGGAGACATGTTGAAACTAACTCGGTCTAAATCTCAAAGCGGGAATTCGGTTGGATTCCAGCGTTTTGACTGATGCAAGATTATAGCAAGGTCCAAATCTATCCGGTGTTAAGGATACACTATGCGAGCACGCAGTGCGATGGCAATTTTGTTGGCCCTTTTGGTCAGTGTTCCAGTAGTTGGGGGTTCAACAACATCTGCTATGCAAGATGAAGAAGAAATCACCGACCCTTGTATGGAAGACCCTAAGCAACCTTGTGAGAATCAAACCGTTCTGTACCTATGGTCAAACGGGCAGTCTACCTTCTGGTCTCACTTTAATGCAACAGAAGACAACAATGCAGGTGACAACATGTATTCACAAGAGAAGAATCAAGGTGTAATCAACATCGATCAGAGATTCTCGATGAATCCTCAAATGAGCAAGAGATTGAACATGACCCTTGATGGAGAGGTTCGAATCGTTCTGAACATTTACCTTCAAGGTGACTGGACAAATAACGATAATCAGGGCCCTTGTACCAATGATTGCGAAGAGTTGAATGTCACATTATGGGCAGGAGCAACCAAAATCATCAGACAGCATGTCCCTCAAGTCTCATCAGGATGGAACCCAATCACAATAACTCACAGAATTACCGAGGAACAAGTATTGTGGGATGCATCTACTGCAAATCCTTCTATTCAACTTGAAATGAAAGTCAAAGGAGACAGGCAACAGACTTCACCTATAACTGTCAGTGGAGAAATTGCAAACTTCTCTCTGAAACTATCAGGAGATGGCAATACTCGTGTTGAATTACCTGTTGACCCATCATCTTGGGATGAAGCATTCCAAGCTGGTGAAGATGGTATGCCTAAGGCTGAAGAACAACCGGGATTCCTATTCATGGCTGCGGTTGCAACAATGACTCTTGCTGCTGTTTATCTACCAAGCAGAGAAGAAGAATCACAGGACAGAAGAAATTGAAGTGGAATCTAAGTCCGCTTCACTCTGGTCCCCAGTTGTTAGATTCTTGATACTACATCGAGAGTTTTCTAGGTCCTGAGGACCAACGATAACAACATTGGTGAAGCCATTCTTTGAAGCCCAATCCAGAGTCTTACCGATGTTCTTTCCTCTGAGGTCCAATTCGACAATGTGACCCAAGTCACGCAATTCTTTGACGATAGAGAGAACTGCATGTGCATCTATTTTGAAAGGCAGTACCAGCGTACTCGGCCTTGGAGTCTCACCAGGAACTACCTCGCTTCGACCTACTCTTTCAGCCTGAGCTTCAAGCGCAAGTAAGACACGGTCAAACCCAAGTCCAAATCCACATGAAGGGTCTAGGTCTTCTAAGCCGAATAAGTGCAATAGCCTGTATGATCCTCCTCCTAGAACCTGTCCTTCTCCCCCAAGTTCTGCAACATTGACTTCGAAGACCATGCCAGTGTAGTAATCCAATCCACGGGCAACGCACAAGTTGACCTTGAGCGAAGGCGGTGTTGGTGCGAGAGCGGTTAGCGCTGCTAACAATTCAGCCAACTCATCCAATGATTCGTGTGATACTTCCAATGCAGACAGGATTTCTCTAGCCGAATCAAGAGTTTCTGAACCTCCATCTAATTCTGAGAGTTTGCGCAAGTTTTCAAGTGCTGAAGGTGAAATTCCATTAGTGGCAAACAATTCTGATAATCCATCCCAATCTCCCTTGTCCAGTAGCCTCATTGCACTGGCTACTGGCGGTTCTGGTTCACCTTCTTCTGATAGACCCAGACCGGTTAGGATATCTCGCAATACACCTACGTGCCCAATTCGAACTTCATAATCAACTAGTCCGCAGGAATCCAACATATCGATTGCCAAAGAGACAACCTCGGCTTCTGCTAGTGGGCCACTTGCGCCAATTAACTCGACACCGTACTGGAAGAATTCGCGGTACCTGCCTTTCTTTGATTCTTCATATCGGAAACATTGTCCAAAGTAGGAAAGGCGTAGCGGTTTTGGAGAACTGCGCATTTCTTCACTGATCATTCGCATTACTGGTGCGGTTAACTCTGGGCGCAGTGTTAGAGCCCTGTCGGATTTGTCTTGGAAGGCATACAATTGCTTGACAACGCCAGGGCCTGATTTTGCTGTGAACAAATCTAGAGATTCAAAGATAGGAGTTTGGACTCTCTTGAAACCGTGTGATAGTGCCATAGATTCAAGCAAATTCTCGAATGCTAAGCGCCTATTCATCACCTTCGGGGTGAAGTCCCGAGTTCCACGTGGCCTCTGCACCATCGCCCCAAGGGGGAAGCATCCAGCATTTCACATAAGCGGCTAAAAATTTGCCAATAAGGGGGTATTGGAACCCACACAAAATACTCAGCTACAGATTATTCCTCTTCTGACAGCCTGTCAAGATCAGGAGCTTCAGGAATCCCTTCCGCCGGTTTGTCTAGTTTGGACATTTTCTGAACCAGTTCCCAATCTGGCTCATCAGGACCGTTGTTTGGTTTCAATGCATTGTCCATGGTTAATTCGATAACTTCTGTTTCCTTCTCCTCTATAATTGTTGGAGCGGTTTCTCGCTCGACTGGCTGGATGGGCACATCGATTCCTAATTTGTTCCATACTTCAGCAGATTGAGTCTCATCTAGGGATTTGCCTGCCCTTTCTTGCTTCTCTTTCTGCTTCATTTCAAACTCTCGTCTTGCAGTTTCTTCCGCTTCTACTTGGGCTTCAATACCAGCCCACATCTCTGCTTCTTCTGCTTCGATTTCCTTACGCCTAAGCACTTCCAAAGCAAATTTACTGGGCATGTCGAATCTCTTCCAAAACCATCTAACTATTGGAATTAGAATAAGAGCAATCGCTAAGCCTATTCCTATCATTTGGAATAGGCCAGGTGCCATGATTTCACCCCACAATATGTCTCAGTCTCAGTGAACTTCCCTGCTCATTAGGTGTTCCCAACCTGGAGGGTATTCGCCCAATTCGACAACAAGTTCGTCAGAGCCACCAGGTAGCATCGAAATATCGACTTCTGCACCGTCTGGAATATTTCTGAAGAGAGGGCGTTCTACCAACTTGTGATTGAATGCAATGAATCCGACTGCCACGATTCCCCAGAACAGCAGGATGATTGTGATTCCTGAAGGGTTGGTTGGGTCCCAAACATTCGGAGTATTGGCAATCATATCTCCAAAGTATGACAGAATCAGTACAGAGAACAAGAACGGGAATGCTAGGTACATCAGAAGGTCCCACCATCGCCCAATCCAGATGTCATTGTCACCAGTGTTGATGAAGTCATCACGGAACGCAGAAACGCCAACTCCAAGATAGCCTCCAAGTCCGGGTGCTGCTTCACCTGCTTCAACTTGAGAGCGCCACTTTTGGTAACCATATTTCCAAATCGTGAAGGCGATGAATAGACCGCTGAACATCAGTCCGTATCCCCAAATGTGGTCTTGAACTTCCAAGAATTGAGGGAAAGCAGTACCATCATCTGCCATAGTAATCCATAGCATCGCCGAAGGTAGACCGAAGATGAATATTGCAATCGAAGTTAGCAGAACAGATTTCTCACGCTCATAACCATGGTCTACGAAGTTTCTAACACACAATTCGACGGTTGAAATCATCGACGTAATCGCAGCGAAAGACAGCGCTAAGAAGAATCCTGACATCATTACCCATGCGCCTACTCCACCACCTGGAGCTTGTGCGAACACTTCTGGTAATGCTAGGAAAGTGATAGCCGATGAACCTCCTGTAACAGTATCCAAAGGATTTGCAGATACTGCGAAGATTGCAGAAAGTACTGTCAATCCAGCAATGATTGAAATCGAGTTATTAGCCAATCCCATTGTGAAAGCGTTCAGGGTCGTGTCCTCATCTTTTCTCATGTAAACAGAGTAAGTGATGACCATTCCCATACCTGCAGAACAAGACCATGCAGATTGAGATAAACCGTTGATCCATATCGCAGGGTCGCTCAATGAACTCCAGTTGACAGTAAACATGAACAAGAAACCATCCAATGTTCCATCAGCCATATCCATGTACAACGATAGACCTAGAGACATGAATAAGAGAACGAATAGTGAACACATCAGTATTACATTGACCTTTTCAATGGCTTTAGCTCCTTTCCAAATCGCCAACAATGTGATTGCAATAACCAAAAATTGGAAGAAAATAACCGAGCCTGAGGATTGTAAGAATTCATTCCATACCAATTGAGTGTCGACATTTTCACCAACCAAGCCATTGGTAATTCCGAGTTGGAAATATTTGAGACACCAACCTGCAACAACTGCGTAGTAAAATCCGATTGCAGTTGAAATCCAAGCAGTCCACAGACCCATCCACGCATATCCCTTACCAGCGAATATACGGAATGTCCCTATTGTTCCAGTACGACTTCGCTTACCAAGTGCGAATTCCGCAATAACCAGTGGGATAGACCAAACGAAAAGGAAGAATAGCCAAGGAATTAGGAATGTTCCACCATCATTAGCACCGACCATCCTAGGGAAACGCCAAATGTTTCCAGTTCCAATTGCGGCTCCAATTGCGGCGAAAATCAGCCCCATTCTGCCACTGAACTCGTCCGAGGATTGGCTCATGAAGAGCCCTCCATAATTTCTTCAGCTTCAATTAGAATTGATTCTGGAACAAGAACTGCGTCCATTTCATCTTGGTCATCCATCATCATCCGCAAACAAACGCCAAGACCGCCCCAAACAAATACAGCAATCGTCACGAATAGCATCAGTGAGCCGTAAATAGTGCCATATGGCGCTCTGTAGTCGATTTTTATCTCATGGTATTGAGAGTTTGGCGGATATTCAATCTTCTGAGTTCCTCCAAGTGTAGATACCATAGCTTTGTAGTGCAAAAATCCGGATTCGTCGTCTTCGATTGGAAGGTTAGCCACTACCTTGTACCCCTGTCCACTCTCATTCAGAAGTTCACAAGTCTCTCCCTTAGCAACGGAGAATCCTGACATTGACCAACTTTCTGTGTACCACTCTCTAGGGCCGTAATCGGACTGTTGTCTACTTGGTTTTACCATGCGGTACATCACGTGTGAATTACGCATTTCAAGGTCTATCGAGAATGAGTTATCCAGACACATTGCTACTGGGATAGTTCCTGATGCAGGAATGTTCAGTTGGCTTGGACTCTCAAGAATTTGGTTTCTAACAACATTCGCCATTGCCAAATCTGCTCTCTCTCTTGGGTTGTCAGCAATCTTTGCCATGTAGAAAGCGACTCCATTGTTTCTTACTGCAATGTGGTCTATGTCATCTTCATGTTGATGGAAAGCCGTTCCGATTTCCATAGTGTAACAATACGAGTCGTGAACGCCGTAATGCCAATCACAAAAATCACCAGTTGTTGGATACAAGTCAGAGGATTGCATGTTTGTGTAATCAGTCATCTCTGCCATCTGGTCTCCGTGGTAAACCAGCTGGTCATGGTCAACGGTTTGACAACCTGTACAATGACCCCATGGATACAATACCAGTTCAGAGTAGGAATGGTAAGTTAGAGTCGCTTTGTAATCGGACGCTCCATCGCCATCATCATCGTTCATTTCTGTCATATCTTGAATAAACTTGGTCTCAGGTTCTGAGTTGCCACCAGCCCAATCCTCGTCTGTTTTTCCATCATTATCGTCGTCTTCACCATCGACGTTATCCTCGTTGACCAATCCGTCTCCATCGTTATCCGTAGTGTCATACGGGCCTGTGTAAACATCGTTATTCGAGATACCTGCTCTTTCGTCCTCAGCAGGAGTGCATGTACCTGGGATAAGAGGGATCGTCGCTCCCAATGGCCATCCCCACTCGAATTGATAATTACGGTTTAAGTCCACGCCGTCGCAGTCCTCATCCACTTCTTCATTCTGGTCTGGAAGAGGTTCTGGTCCATTATTTCTCAAATTCTTTCTCCATCCACCACTCGGGCAAGATTCCCAAGCCGGTGCGGGACAAAATACCGTCTGGTCGTAGATGAATCCATCAGTATTCAGGAGCGGAATAAGGTAAATCTCACGGTTATTGATTAGGTTGGTTAACTCGACCTCGCTAAAGTCTTCATCGACTCCGAAGTCTCCAGGGTTGCATGGTTTTCCATCACCATTGCTGTCTTGGTACTTTTCTTCAAGAGCACGGCAATCCCCATCATCGTCTACGTGTCCGTCACCGTCTGCATCACCCCATGGGTCCTCATCAAACTGACCGTCTCCGTCGTTGTCTACCGGTCCGCCATCGTAGTAGTAAGCAACAGTCTCCAAGAACAACATTGGAGTTGTGTGGCTCATCCATTCTCTTGCGTGATGGTTACCAACAATCATTATGTCTGGACGGTCTTCGTAATTTCCAGTATCACCATTGAATTCGTTGTATTCTCCACCTTCAACATCTCCAGTAATCTTCAACCATGGGGAGAGGTGTCTGTACTCCCAACCCTTGTAAGTGTCAGCAGTAGTCTCTTCGCCTCTGGCGTTAGTACCACCGTTTAGTCCTTCATGGAATTGTATGATATCAGGATTGTCTCTAGCGATTTCCATCATCCTTGCTCTAATCGTTTCAAAGGTGTAGTACTCCTTGAATTGCATCATCTCATCGCCTCCCCATGGGAAGATATACTCACACTGAGGGTTACCTTCTGAATCGAATTCGCAAGTGATGTACTTGCCTTCATCATCTTGGTCCCATTGGTCCCATGGCGCTAGACCTTCATCATCGTCTGCTTGCATGTAAGCAGAACTTACAGCAGGGGATAAAAATGAGAGCAAGAAAGGTAGTAGAAGAATCGTTAGCGAAGTCTTTCGAGATTCAAATTGCATGGCTACCGGTTTGGCCAGCACCCACCCCCTCTTCAAAGCGTCGTGTGAATGAATTAGCCCCTTTAGGGGGCTATTTTCTAAAAATCCATACGAAAACAACATCATCCTTAATCTCACAGAGGATGGTATGCAGAGAATAATCGAAGCCATACCAGGCCATGACAAAGAGTTCTATGGAATAAGTATGGAAAGCGTGATCGCGGCCTCCATTTTAGTAATTTTAATTCTCATTGTGAAAGAAATTACAGGTCTAATTTTGCCCAAGATATTCAGCAGTGTTAGCGTCGGTAGCGAAGTTGCAAAAGAAGCGCTATCTAACTCAGGCAAGGCATTGGGTGTAGCTGCTGGTTGTTGGGCCGGAATGTATCTTATCGACGAGATGAAATGGGTGGAATCAACTCTACAACTGGTAATGGTAGTTGCAATCGTTGTTACAGCATTCAGATTCGTAGGCGTAATTCATGCATTCGTAATGTGGACTGATGATGATGGAGTTCTTGACGGGTCACAGAAAACTGTTGTCTCTGCTGCGGAAAGCATCATGAGATTCCTAATCGTTATTTTCGGAATGGTATTCATCGCTGACGCACTTGGATTCGACCTTACCACCATGGTGGCGGGATTAGGAATTACTGGGCTTGCTTTGGCACTTGCAGCCCAAGATACCATTTCGAATATTTTCGGTGCGACTACTGTGCTTCTCGATAGGCCGTTCCAAGTCGGAGACTGGGTGGTTATCGGTACAGTTGAGGGAGAAGTAATGGAAATTGGACTGCGAACCACATTGATACGAACTAGTCTGGATACAGTGGTTACAATGCCAAATGCAAATCTTGCAAATACACCAGTTGAAAATTGGGGTAAGCGCAGATTTAGGAGATGGCAACCAATCTTCAAATTGGATATCAATTCAGACCCAGTAAAAGTTTCAAATTTCTGTGACGGTGTTGCTGATTTAATCGCTGGACATGACAAGACAATGAAAGAAGAAGACTCGTTTGCTAGAGTTTCTACATTGGGACCTGATGCTATCGATATCGGCTGCAATATCTATTGGAATATTAGCAGTGGTAAAGCAGAGAGAGAAGCAAGAGATGGATTCCTCATCGAGGTAATGGAATTAGCAAAAACTCACAATTTGAACTTCCATGATAACAGAAGGCGTCATAGTTCCTGACGCCAGTCTGGTTCGGTAAATGTATAGGCTGTTCCTGAAATTATCCAGATAATGGCGAACGTCCAGTATCCGATACTTGGTTGACTAATCTCTCCCGCTCTGTCAAGCATAAATGTAGCAATCAATCCAATGATTCCAAGTGGTGACCCCATTAACATCAATCGCATGATTCCTAATTTGGCCTGAAATCGGTCTACTCTAGATAAATATTCATCGATTTCTCTTGAATCTAATCCGAAAGCAATAGCCTCAGCTTTATCCAACAGATTCAGGTCGTACTTGATGTGAGCAACTCCTCCTGTTGCAGTTCTCATCACGTCTTCTCCTGAATATTTTCTAGGCATTAATTCTCGCCACTTTAGCAAAACGTTGTGTTTGAGCGCTTGACGAATCATTGGAAGATTTGTGTCGTTTTTCCAAAGTATTGCCTCACTGAATGGAATTGGAACTGGCATCATTCCATCAAGTTCGAAACGTGGAATTCCAATTGTATTGTAACTGTGCGGTGCTCTCCACAAAGTATTGGTTTTCAGAGTGTCTTCTACTTTTTTCAGCCTATCATTCCAGCCATACTCATCTTGAGGTGTATCCCAGTTACCATTGATTAGTGTCTTGTGAAGTTCTGCCAATGATTCTGCTGTTACTTCTGCTGCATCTGTTTTTGGGTAAACCAAAATGTGATCTCCATCTCTATCAAGTCCAGCAAAAGGAAGTTGCAAATGAGCATCTAATGCATGTCTAAGTTGAGGATTTCTCCAAAGCCGAGAGGTTTGCTTTCCTGTTGGAATAGGTACAATCAATGCCTTGTAATCGCCAATATCGTACCACATTCCAATTCTAGTTTCCTTGATTAGTTCCATTTTCTTGGCCTGTGGCCAGTCGCCCCAAGCCCCCTCGAGACCATTCCACCATTCGATGGAAACTTCAGGAATGTGCAATGGCATCGTTCCCCAGGAAGTCGTGATTGAGTCATTACCGTGACTCAACGCGACACCTTTCGGCCACCATGGTCGACCTTCCATGTTTAGGGCCGAAGGGTTGGTGGGGATTAACTCAAACGGTTGAAGCGGATGGGGTGGACAGAGGGGGCGATGAGATGGGTATCAGTAATCGCCTCGGTGATGTACTCGGTAGTGCGGTAGAATCGAAATTACTTCGAGAAGTCAAACAACACCCAGAGAAGGTTAACCATTTAGCAATAATCATGGATGGAAACCGGAGGTTCGCTTGGTCTAAAGCCCTCAAAACTGACTTAGGGCACAAAATGGGCAAGCTGAAGTTAGAACAAGTTCTTGACTGGGTACTCGAATTGGAAATCCATTATTTCACAGTGTACGCATTGTCAACAGAAAATCTCAATCGCCCAGAGAATGAGTTAGAAGGTCTTTTCAAACTCTATGTTGAAGGACTCAAGGACATTGCTGATGATGAAAGAATTCATGAAAACAAAGTCAAAGTCCAAATAATCGGAAGGAGAGAACTCCTTCCTGAATCAGTTAATGAAGCCATTACTTATGCGGAAGAGAAAACCTCTGACTATGACAACTACACATTCACAGTCTGCCTAGCATACGGTAGTCGCGAAGAAATGTTAGGGGCAATAAAGAGCATTGCGAAAGACCATTCCTCTGGAGATTTATCTCTAGATTCAATCGATGAAGCAGAGGTTAGTCGTAGACTTTACACAGCAGAAATGCCGGACCCTGACCTAGTCATTCGTACCTCGGGTGAAGAGCGAATTTCCAATTTCTTGCTATGGCAAATGGCTTACTCTGAGCTGTACTTTACCGATGTTTACTGGCCATCTTTTTCCAAGAAAGAGTTGTTAAAGGCCATTCAAACATACCAGGCACGCAAGCGAAGATTTGGTGAATAGAATGTCTGCTTGTGATGAATGTGGCCAGTGGGCACAGCCATCTTTGGCCGTTGATGCTGTTGTAGTCAGAGGTGAAGAAGTGCTACTGATTCGAAGAGGCAAGCAACCATGGGAGGGTATGTTGGCATTCCCTGGGGGATTCGTTGACGAGGGGGAAGACCCAGAGGTTGCTGTAGTCCGTGAATTGAAAGAAGAATGCGGTCTTGATGGAGAAGTAGTTCGATTACTCTGTGTTAAGGGTGACCCAAATAGAGACCCAAGGGGGCATGTAATTTCGATTGCATATGTCGTTTCTGCAGATGGAGAACCAACTGCAGGGGACGATGCAGCCAGTGCTGAATGGTATGACATTTCACAAGTCGAGCAAATGGCGGGTGACCATCTTTCAATCCTTGAGGAGTTCAAGAATCTCTAGCCTAGTATTTGGCCAACCTGGTTCTTCTAAAGCATCCGTCAAATGTATGCCAGCAAGCCAAGTGGCGAGAATTGATTCATCGTGTTCTTTGGCAATGAATAATGGATATCCATCATTCACTAATCTATCCAAGAATCCTCTACATGCTTTACTAACCAGCAATGTTGGAATTCCTAACAAAACGGCTTCACTAGCCAAAGTCACAGACTGAGTTATGACTCCATCCATACCCGACATTGTCGTGGTTAAATCCCAAGGATTTCCATCAACCTGATTTTCATCAGCATAACTCAAATCTAAACCATCTA
>DAGO01000021.1 GCA_002498185.1 Euryarchaeota archaeon UBA10
CGCTCATACTGTTCAGGAGTGCTAATTTCAATTTCAGCAGCAACTGTGGATTGTTCAAGTTCTAGTGGGCAAGACAAAACTGCGATTTTCGCATCGCTTAATTTGCGAGGCATTCGCTCTAAAGCGAGTCTCTTTTCCAAAATGATTCCTGGAATTAGACTAGATGTCGCAGGTGTTCCTTCGCCTGCCTTTGCCATTCTGACTCTCTCGTAGTCACTATCTGGAATCATCTCAACTGCTTGTGCGATTAGTTTTGACAGATGGTCAAGCGCCCCTTCGGTTGAGCGGCCCACTAGAGCGGTTCTTGCTACCTCTTGGAGATTGTTTTCAAGAGGTTTTGACCTAGAATCTAATTCATCTAGAGTTTGTGATAATGCCATTTCATAGCCCTTTACGAGAATTAGAGGATGTAAGCCTCTCTCCAGTAACCTGCCGGCTTCACTCATCAATTCGCTAGCGAGTAAAATGCAACTTGTTACGCCATCTCCGCACGCGTTCTCTTGACTTTCTGCAAGACTGACGAATGCCTTGGCTGCTGGGTGCTTGACCAATAATTCGGCAACAATTTTTGCACCGTCATTTGTAACTGCGGCTTCACCATTGGTCTTGTACAGCATTTTGTCCAAACCATTTGGCCCAAAAGTGCCCCTGAGTACATTGCCAAAAGCAATTGCTGCGCCGACTAATTTCTGGGTAACTCCAATGCCACTGGTAACCGATGTTGAGGAATTGGTTATCCTCACAGGAGCGGTTCCTGTGCCATCAGGAGACTGTGCCATGAATACACCGGGAATGTCGCGCCTTCATCAATCCATCTTCTACAAAATTGATGGAAAATCGTGGCGTTTGCGATTTTTGGCTATCGTTTTCGCTTTTTCGACTTTCGGCCGCGCTTGGAATACTCCCAGGCTCTAGACTCCCTAGCTCTGCGCTCCAGTGTCTCATAGTGGTCCTCAACAGGAACATGGACATCATCTGGCATTTCAGCAAATGATGATACAGATAATTTCATTCCACCTAATTCGTCTTGTAAGTCTCGAATATTTTCTCCGCCTTTCCCAATCAACGTAGAAACCACGCCTTTAGGAGCGTAAATTTCTGCAGAGTTGGTTCCTGTTATCTTTACGCCACAGGATACGCCTACCCAGTCTCTGATTTTCTTGATTAGTTGGTCCCTTGCTAGGGCAGCAACTGGTGAAACACCATTGCTTGAGGATACACCGTCAACTGGCACTACTGCTATTTCGGAACCGAAGGCGAACATCTCATGAGTGATTTTTCCACTAGGGAATTCGACTACTTCAATCACAGGTCTTGCTAATTCTTCCTGCATTCCGCTTGGCGGTTTAACCGTCATTCTAAGTTCCAATACTTGCTGAATCTGTCCCGATTCTACATGCAAAATTGTATCTAGTACCTGGCTGACTAAGCCCAATTCTACTTTTCCAATTAATCTCTGGATTGCTTCCAATGCTGAATTAGCGTGTGTTACTCCGAGAAGTCCCACACCTGCTAATCGAACGTCTGCGAATATTTCGAAATCTCTAGCCCTGCGAACTTCGTCGAAGATAACGAAGTCGGGGCGAACGAGGAAAATGATTTCCGCTGTCTTTTCCAAATCTCCTTCTAGTGGTGCATATTGAGTGATTCTGTTTGCAAGTTGTAAATCTCTAGGAGCTTCCATTGTCTTGACCATTGCTCCAACGTCTTCGTCCAAGTATTCTGCAATTGCTTGTGCCAATGTAGTCTTACCTGAACCAGGGCGGCCGCAAATGAATACACCGCGGTGGTGGTCGGAAAGCCTTGAGATTAATTTAGGATCAATCTCATAATCGCTAAGTGATAGCTTTGCTACTGGCCTTACGATTGTAATCTCTCTTGCATCTGCAAACGGAGGCCAAGCACAAGATATTCTCAGGTCTCCTAGCTGTACTACTTGGCACCCTTTCCTATCGATTTCCAAAAAACAATCAGAGCGGTCCCGGTTATCTTCAACTAAACTCAGGATTTCCTCTTGTAATGATTCAAGTCGTAGAGTGTCCCATCCTCCGTCATCTGCTCCCTCAACATCAGCAAGGCGAAGGTTACCGATGCCGCCCGCTTTTGTTCTAGGCGGGCAATCGGCTTTCAAGAACAAAGTGTGGACATCGTCCTCTAACAGATTCTCAAGAATCTCGGGTAAATCGGGATGGCTGGAGAATGTTGCCATGCACCTAGGTGTGAGTGCGTAGTCCTTGACCCTTCGCTATCAAACAGTAGCAGGTTCCAATGAATAGTAGGTCCACCACAAGTAAGCGGTGGTCAGTCCGCAGATGACTATGCCTGGCCCTGCAGGCATGCCGATTGCTGTACCTAGTACAACCAAAATCCACGTACATACAATGAACGAAACTATCGAGATAATCCTTGCTCGGTCAATACCTAACAATGCCTTGAGTTCATCCCAACGAATAGCTCCCCAGACTACGAAAAATCCGAGGATGTAAACGCTGGTGAAAATCATCGAGTAGAACATCGATTCTGTGACATAAAAATTGAATCCAATTGCACCTAGTGAAGTTGTCCACAACTTCTTCAGAGGGTCTGCAAAATTAGTCAATAAATAGATGGCTGCACCAAAGCTTACCAACAGGAAAATTGGATTTGCAGCA
This sequence comes from Euryarchaeota archaeon UBA10, assembly GCA_002498185.1. Taxonomy (GTDB): domain Archaea; phylum Thermoplasmatota; class Poseidoniia; order Poseidoniales; family Poseidoniaceae; genus MGIIa-K1. The sequence goes on from DAGO01000021.1 coordinate 2,652, forward strand.
GTGAATGAATCTATCACACCAGATAGTTCTGGAAGCGGTTCTAAAACGAATAGCGGTTCGGAATCTTCGGGTGACGAACTACCGGCCATGGCTGTGCGAGAGGCATCGGATTCTTCAATGTGGCCTTGAAAGTGGCAATGCTTGAATCGCTCTCTCGGTCCATCTAACCCCTCTCAAGGCTGCCCCATAGTCAGGAGTTGGGGTCCAGGCTTGTCCTGAATTGAATTTCTCAATACCTGAAATGAAATGCTGCAATTCTGATTCAAGCGGAGATGTTGTAGAGTCGCAGAATATTTCGGTTTCCTCATTTCCTAAAATCAGGGTAACTCTATCATGAACATCTAAGTCGAATCTCAGGCTTGCATTAGAGCCAACTAGCGTAACTGTTCTTCTTTCACGAGTTGTCTGCCACCCTACATCGATTATTGCCTCGATGCCATGAGGGAATTCAAGAGCGATGCGAGCCTCGATTTTATCACCTTGAACATGTACGGCACTAGGTTCTGACTCACTCATGAAGTGACACATTAGGTCGATTGCATGTACTCCTAATGCCTCAACCACATTTCCATTTTCTGGAGCATCTCGGGTGGTTCTACGTACGAATCTAAGTGATTCGATTCTGCCTAATTCTCCGCTGTTAATCATCTGATTTGCTAGAGTAACCGCAGGATGGAACCGCAGCAGCAGACCTACTCCCAAAATCCTGCCAAACTCTCGAGCGTTTGCTAGAACTTGTGCGGCTTCCGATTCTGAACAACCAAGTGGCTTCTCAACTAATACATGATACCCTTTTGACAACAGTTCTCTCGCTTGAGAAGCATGAAGATTGGAAGGAGTTGCAATGATTACTAAATCGGCGTCTACACCATCAAAATCAGGCTTGATTTCATTAGCTAAAATTGCGGCTTCCCTTGCTGATTTTGAAGTATCTATGACTGTAATGTAATCGATTATCCCTCTCTCTCTCAGAGAAGCAAGCACCCTCAAGTGATTCTGGCCCCAGCGGCCGCATCCAAGTAAAGCGACTTTGAGCACGGTTAGCCCACGCGTGGTTCAGCCTTCAGACTTATCGTCTTCTTAGGCGGGCCATGATTTACCGTGGCTAGCCCCATATAATCTAACATTGGTGTAACAATCAGACAATTCACCCATGATAATATGAATAAGCAGTGTGCGTGGGATGGGTGATGACGAGTTCAAGCATCAACCCTGTCAAGAAGTGGGTTATGCGCCAATATTGGCGTATGCAGCAATCTCAATCTATCATTTCTCTAGGTCTTCTAGGCTCAACCTTGACTCTACTTTTATGGGATTATGTGAGTTGGAGATTTTCCGATAAATGCGACGAAGGATTTTGCTTCAGTAACTCCGTGCTAGGCATTCCTGCAACCTACATCGGATTGCTCAGTATCTTCGCTGGACTGATTCTAATTGTCTTATGTGTTGGTTATCTGTATGACAGAGTATTTTCGTTATGGACTGCTCAAAGAAGCGTTGATTTTGAAAGAAACCCGTTTTGGACTTATGCGCTCTCTCCAATGTTTATGATGAACATGGCAATGACTGCTGAGAATCTAAAGCGCAATTCTCCTGATGATGAAGAATTGCAAGCACAAATGGATTGGGTCCTAGGATACTGCAAAGAAAATGCCGATTCTGAAATCTGGGCTAGAACCGTCCAGCATTGGGACAAGCACATTTCAGAAACTCCTACATTTTGGTTCCTGGATGAGGAAATTATGTCCAAAGCCAGATCCAAGAAGATTGAGGATGAGGATTGATGGGTATTGAGATCGAGCGACGATTTCTTGTTGATGGTCGCGAAGAAAAGCCTTGGAGAGGGGGCAAATCGAAAACAATTTTCCAATGCTATCTAGAAAACGTCAAGCACATTGATGGTAATGTTTACTGGAATGAGCATCTCCTTGCTGAAGACGATAGAGAGCTTGCAAATCTAACTACCTGGAGGCTTCGCCTAAGTGAAGGAATTGTTACCTTGACTGCTAAAGGGCGCAGAATTGGAGCATCGGCAACCGAGTATGAGTGGGACTTGCCAATAGAATTGTACAATTCATTACCGCTAGACTCTCAACCATCAATAAGCAAAATCCGCCACCACTGGATTGGAAAAGATGGGTTGCTATGGGAAGTTGATGAATTTGAAGGAATTCTCGGTGGCCTAATTATTGCCGAAGTAGAACTAGAAGATGAACATCAAGAGGTTGCCTTGCCTCCTTGGCTCGGACTTGAAATTACCTATCTCAAAGGGTGGTCTAACTCTGCCCTATCATTG
>DAGO01000102.1:0-1557 GCA_002498185.1 Euryarchaeota archaeon UBA10
GCTGCTGTTGGCGGGGAAGGCGTTCCTGAAATCGAATTGGTCGCTGCAGCAGAGGCGGTAAGCCGTGCTGCTGGGTTTGGAGGCAATGTGCAAATGCGTAGGTTCCCACTTCAGTGCGATCGTGGAGTAATTGTATCCGGTAGAGCAGGTGGCATCCCATCTTTCTTCGATTCAGCAATTGGTGGCACAGGTCCTCATCCAATGGCTTCAATGGGTAGCGGATTTACGAAAATCAAGGCAAATGAGCCAGTTTTAGTTGACCTAGTTCACTTGCACAGAGGATATGTTGTGGACACAACAAGAATGTTCGTTGCAGGCACACTTCCTGAAGTTTGGCAGGAGAGATTGGAGGACATGGTTGCAGTCAAAGAAGAGGTTGTAGATGTCTTGAGCCAGGGTCTAGATTGTTCACAGGCGTGGCGTCAGGGTCTTGCTTTAGCTGAAGAGCTGGGCCATGGAGACCACTTGATGGGCATGGCACCAGACCAGTCTCGTTTCCTTGGTCATTCTGTTGGATTACAACTTGATGAATCTCCAGTGGTGGCAGAAGGATTTGACCGCCCTCTTCCTATTGGCGGTACTATGGCGATTGAGCCAAAGGTAGTGCATTCAAACGGAAGTATAGGTAGTGAAGATACGTGGGTTAGGGATGAAGAAGGCATGCGTCCAATCACTGCAGATGGAGCGATTCCTTGGATAACTGAATGGTGATATTATGGGTGAAAAAATAGTACTTGATGAAGACTTTACTGAGAAAACTAGTGATTGGGACGAATCAGATGTAGGCAAGAGAATCGCTAAGCGTGTAACTCCTAATGGCACATATTTCAACGAAATAGTTGTGCAAGTCTTCTGTCAATTCTGTGCATCAGAATTCATCGGTCCAGCAAGAGAAGCCGGCGGTTTCCTTGGAGGACACGAATGTTTCCACGCATGGGAAATATCACAAGCCATCGGCCGTGAGGACGGACTGGTGGAGTAGATGGCAAAGCCGTATTCAACTAGTCACATTGGTTTTGTTTCGTCTGGATTTACCGACATGCGCCTATCAGGTGCTGTAAAAGAGCAACTAGTGGAAATGCTAGTTGCTGAAATTGACAACATGGTTCCTGCAATGGAAGCAGCAACCCTTGCTGCAACCCCTGACAAGAAGACACTTGATGACACAAACCGTACTCGCTTGAACTACAATCGAACTCGTGAGTTGATGATTGAGAGATTAGGAGAATTGGAGAGTGTTGGTTCAGAAGCGGTTCAAGCAGGAATCGAACATCTTGAAACCCACCTCAAGAAAATCCTACATGCAGCAGAAAGTGCAGCATCTAAGGACCGAGTTAACACCATTAAACCACGACACCTTTCAGCGGTAACATCCACATCATCTGAACAAATAGAGACCACAGAATCCGTGGCTGTCGAAGTCGAAGAAGATGTACTAGAAGGACAAATCAGCGGTTCAGCTCTAACTCCTTCAGTGGTAAGAAAGATGTCGAGAGCATTTGCAGGAATGTCAGTCACAGATGCAGCAATAGAAGAATTACTATTGTGGTATTATGA
>DAGO01000102.1:1968-4137 GCA_002498185.1 Euryarchaeota archaeon UBA10
GATTTGATGATGCTTGGATGGATGCGCCGTATGCTAGTCAAAGCAGGAGAAGATGCTGAAGAGCGCGGCTACAAGCGAATCGATGTAGAGCAACTGATTCATTTGGATCCATTCGAGTGAATAATTGTATTTTCACAATTTTAGAATCGGTAGAGGATGAGCCATGACAGATGCTAATTCTGAGTCGAACTACACTCCTTACACACTTTTGACGATACTTGTGGTAACAGCATTGATTGGTTTTTATGCATATAGTATCGATTTAATCAGTCATTTAGATGATTCAGCCTCCAGTTTTCAATCATCATCTTCATTCGTATTGCTTTGGAGAATTTTATGTCTATTTGTGGGCGTTTGCGCTATAGTATACATGCTAAAATGTGGACCTGGAAATATGCGCGTGATGTCAATGAGGGATAGTGAAGAATTGATATTACATCCAGATGGGCTATCGAAATTTGTCACTTTCAGTAGTTGGACTCTTCTGTCAAATGTAGCATATTTCTTAATTTCAATCATATATCATGTATTGGAAAAATACGAGTTCTCAACACCAAATCTATTGTTACAATTGCAGATTATTACTTTCTGTACAGGTATTGCTATGGCTTTCATGACAGCTACAATCGTTCGACATATCATCTTACCAGATGAGGTTAGGATAGGCAGAAATCATGACCACATGTTTCTTTTTCACGAACAGATAATGCATAATTTTGCAGCCATTTTCCTTGCAACAGAATTGATTTTACTTCAACCAGAACTTAAGCCTGAATTTGCAATTATCGGGCTATTCATCGGCATCTTATATGTAGCATTTTCATACTTATTTGCGTACTTTGGCGGCGGCTACATTGTTTACAGTTTCCTTCATCCAAAACCAAAGATTGCGCCTATATTGGTATTCGTTTTAGCAGGGATGATTTCCCTATTTTACACGGGACTATGGTTTGTTTCAACACTCGAGAATGTTCTCGCAATACCAATCCTGATTATCTGGATCTCTGTTATTGTTCAGTTTAGACCAACTCACAATGAGCTTGCAAATGAAACAACAGCATCGTAGTCAGGCTCGACACCAGGGTTTTCAGCAACCCAGCGATGTTGTACTACGCCTTCTTTGTCGATTACAATAACCACTCTGTTAGCACTGACGTAGCCTTCAATTCCGCCTAGACCAGTGAAGGTAGCATCATACATTTTGACAACATTTCTGTCCACGTCTGATAGTAATGTGAATTCTAGTTCATACTTACGAGCAAATTCTGCGTTAGCCCATGGAGAATCAACACTTATTCCAAGAACTACGGCATTTGCATCATTTAGCTTCGACATGTTATCTTGGAAAGCGCACATTTCTTTGTCGCATACTCCTGTGAATGCTCCTGGATAAAATGCAAGGACTACAGTTTTACCAGCATAATCTGATAGTGAAACATCGTCTTTGCTAGTGTTTTTCAGAGTAAAGTCTGGGGCCGCATTTCCTACTGAGGTCATAGTACCTCCACGAGGTCTAACTCATTACATTTGCTCAGGCAACACAATCGATTTTCTAGTTTCAATAAATCAGAATATGCCTGCATTCATGACCTTGTTCCATGCTGTGATGAAATCGGCAACGAACTTGTCTTGATTGTCATCTTGAGCATAGACTTCAGCGATTGCACGAAGTTGTGAATTGCTTCCGAATACTAGGTCATATCTTGTTGCTCTGCGGACCTTTTCTCCTGAAGAGCGGTCGTGAGCCTCGTAAGAGTTGCTTCCGGTTGGTGTCCACTTTACGCCCATGTCGAGTAAGGTCTCAAACCACTCGTTTGATAGGCTAGAGCCATCACTGAACAGTCCTCTGTCATCAGATGAAACACCTAGAGATCTCATTCCACCTACTAGAACAGTCATTTCTGGAGCAGTCAAGCCAAGAAGTTGGGCTTTGTCCAACATCATTTCTTCAGGGCTAACAGCGAAGTTTGTCTTCAGATAATTTCTGAAGCCGCACGAAACAGGTTCTAGTACAGAGAACGAATCAACATCAGTTTGTTCTGCGGTAGCATCTCCACGACCAGGGGTGAATGGTACTTCTGCACCACAGGCCATCTCAATTCCTACATTTCCTGCTAGTACAATTGTGTCTGCGATACTTGCACCGTTTGCCTCAGCAATTCCGGTTAG
>DAGO01000034.1:0-5637 GCA_002498185.1 Euryarchaeota archaeon UBA10
CCTGAACAATGGAGAGCGATTGCTAAGCATTTGAAGAATGAATTAGGAGTTAATCACTGCGCAATGATTACAGGAACCCACTATCCATCTGGAAGTGCAGATAAGGGCTGGGAAGTTGCTTATCACATGCACCGCTGGCCAATTACCAATGTCGAAGCGCACACCATGATTGTCCATGAAGGCGAGAGCCTTGAAGGAGATGACATTCCAATGGAGTTCGAGATATTCATTTCTCTAGAGGCAGGCGACTCCCCATCTGTGCCATCAGTTCAAGATTTGTGGGTAGGCGCTGACTGGAATGAAAAGGAAACTTGGGACCTTGTAGGAATTGACTTTGAAGGCCACGAGAACATGCACCGTGTTCTAAATCCTCACGACTCTCCAGAAGGGTTTCATCCGCTTCAGAGACAGCACAAAATCCGTTATCACGACTTCAATGAAATGTATGACGATCCGCAAGGATTCGATAGAAAACCGGTTGACGAGGGCCGTGTAAAGTGAGGTGTTATTATGGCAGAGATGTGGATTACAATGGGACCTCAGCACCCGATGACTCACGGATTGTGGACTCTACGTGTGAAGGTAGACGGAGAAACAGTTACCGATACTGAAGCGGAATTGGGATACATTCACCGTGGAGTAGAGAAGATTTGTGAAGCAAGAGATTTCACTCAAATCACTCCTTACTGCGACCGACTTTGCTATGTAAGCGCAATGACTTGGGCTCACTCTTACATCATGGCAGCAGAGGATTTACTAGAAGCAGAAGTGCCAGAGCGTGCCGAATACATTCGCCTAATGGCTGCTGAAGTCCAAAGACTAGCTAGCCATTTGATGTGGCTAGGTGCATTCGGGCCAGATATTGGAAATCTGACTTTGATGACATGGTGTCTTCGTGACAGAGAAATGTTCCTTGACCTGTTGCAAGAACTTGGCGGTTCAAGAATGCACTACAACTACCCAAGGGTTGGAGGAGTCAAGAGAGACCTCCCAATTGGTTGGGCAAACAGAATGAAGGCTAAGGTCAAACTATTCGAAAACAGAATCAAGGAATACGAAATGCTACTTGACGAATCAACAATTTGGCTTGTTAGATTACAGGGTGTAGGTTACGCAACTGCAGAAGAACAAATCGATGCGGGTGTAACCGGGCCGAATATTCGTGCTGCTGGTGTCAATACCGATGCTAGATGGACTAACCCTTACTCAGTCTACGACCAAGTTGACTGGGAACCTGCTGTAGAGAAGCCTACCAGTGTGAAAGGTGCAGATTGCTACGATCGCTATCGAGTTCGAATGGAGGAGATGAGACAATCTTGCCGTATGCTATTAGATGCAGTAGAAAAGATTCCTGGTGGGGCGAACACTCACTACCAGCCGGGCGATGAGATGTTGATTACCAAGGCTCCAACTCGCGCACCAGAAGGAGCAACCGGATTCAGTACATACGAATGTACCAGAGGCGTATCCAATTTCTACATCCAAGGCGGTGGCGACGGTAGAGGAAAGAATCCTTACCGAGTTTCTATTAGGTCTCCAATGTTCATTACGATCCCATACGTTGCAAAGACAATGATTGGTTACAAGGTTGCAGATATTCCTGCAATCATGGGTAGTTTCGATCCATGTATCGGGGAGACCGACCGTTGAGGTGATTATCATGGACGACTGGCTACAACTCCACGATTTTGTCTACCATCAAACAAGAGATTTGTTTGGTTCAATGCTAGAAGGTACCTTCTTGGAATCCTCATCGAATGATATTGCATTCTTTGTTTTCACACTGGTAACCTGTCTGGTCACTTTCGGTGGAATCATGCTTTCAATGTTCATGATTTTGTGGATTGAAAGGAAATTCTACGCTCGTGTTAACGACCGCCGTGGTGCAACAACCGCATTGCGTTCTCTGTGGGTCGGTGAAAACGGTGTTACCGCTGGTGAATGGTGGAATATGATTCCATTCGGATTAGGGAAGCCTGTTGGCGCAGTTAACAAGTGGTTAAACAAAGTAGCTGGTAACAAGGGCCACGAGCAAGAAATGGTCAACCGTGTAGGCAACCGTTCGTGGTATGGTGTCACAATTTTCCCTGGTTTCTTCCAGAACATTGCAGACGGAATGAAGTTCCTAACCAAGGAGCACATGGTTCCTTCTAGGGCGGACAAAGTGATTTTCGAACTAGCACCTTTCCTAGTCATTTCATCTACAATTATGATTCTAGGAATGATTCCATTATCGAGTGGAATCTATGGAGCAAATCCAGAACTTTCAGTTCTATTCGCATTCGCAATCTTCGGTATTGCTCCTCTAGGCGTTTTCTTTGCAGGCTGGTCTTCAAACAACAAATACACTCTACTTGGAGGTATTAGAAGCGCTGCACAATTAACAGCATATGAGATTCCATTGCTACTATCCATCCTTGGTGTATGTGTAATGGCAGGTTCATTCAACTTCCTTGAAATCGTTCACTTCCAACACTCATCAGGCGCATGGCTGTTCTTCTTGATGCCACTTGGTGGAGTTCTGTTCTTGGTCAGCATGATTGCTGAAGTCGAGAGGATTCCTTTCGATATGCCAGAAGCAGAAGCTGAACTTGTAGAAGGATGGTGGACTGAGTACGGAGGAATGAGATTCGGTTTACTATTCGCTGCTGAATACATGCGTGTCTATGCTGCAAGTATTCTCTTTGCACACTTCTTCATGGGAGGATGGCACGCTCCATTCGCTGGTACAATCGGCTCAATTCCATATCTGGGAGAAGCATGGTTAGCCATCCCTGGAATCATCTGGACCCTGCTGAAAGCATGGTTCATCTTCACTGTTGTATTCGTCTGGGCAAGAACTGCTCTACCCAGAATTAGAACCGACCAGATCTTAGAGTTTGGATGGAGAATGTTGCTACCACTCGCAGTACTGCAAGTTGTGCTATCAATCGTTTACCGTCTGTACTTCTTTGATGCCGGAGCACTATCAGACACAGTTGCTGGCGGCTGGTCTTGGGACCTAACCATTCAAGACTTCACAATCCCATGGGGATTGCCTATCATTACCACAATGTTCTGGTTGGCAGTATTCGTGGTGTTGATGAAAGATGAGAACATCGAAGAGAATGAGGAACGTATGTACCACATTCGCACGATGACTCCTGCGGGAACGCACACTGCAGGAAAGGAGTGAGGTGAGAATATGGCATCACATCCACATGGCAAACCAAATTTCAGAAACCTATTCTGGTACCCGTTTAAGATAACTGGATTGACCGTTTTGAGAACTTACGAATTCATTGGTAAGAGATTCTCTAGCGGCTATCACAATACTACTCACCCAGAGTTTATCGATGAAGGGGATATTGTTCGCTCTGAAAAGACCAAGCACATCAACGACATCACTCAACACCACTATACTCCAGACCGTGCTGGAACCGATTTGACTCCAACAATTTGGAAACCTCAGACTATCAGTTACCCATACGAGCGTCTAGAAGAAATTGAACCATGGCTATTCGTACCTGGGAATTACAACGGTAGAATCGGTATCATTTGGGAGACATGTACTGCGTGTAAGATGTGTGTTAACATCTGTCCAAACTCTTGTCTACACATGACCACAGAATTGAGAGTGGACGTCTTAGATAGCGCTGAAGGCGAATGGGAAGGTTATGGTGCAGAACTCGAAGTTGGTAAATTCGCAGCAGTTGAAAAGCCAGAAGTTACAGAATCTCTATCTTCTTTCAACCTTGCAACTGCTCACTCTGACGCTCCTGATGAGTGGAGATTTGGTGAAGTTCTGGACTTAACTGGAGACAGTGCTCGCATGCGCTGGAATGACACTGGAGAAGTCGACCATGTTCCTTTGGAATCCTTGTACCCAGCAGATGACCAGATAGTTTCCGGAAGAATTGATTTGGGCCGCTGTATGTTCTGTGGTCTATGCATGGAAGCATGTAACTTCACATCTTTCTTTATGACAAACGAGTATGATGGAATGTCCGGATTCACTCGTCAGGATTTATGGATGGATGCGAGCAGAACTAGAGTTCTAATCGGTGACCACCAAGAAGCAGTTGATGCTGAACTTGCTAAGAGAGCCAGCAAAGAGAGAGACAAAAGAGCCAAGAAAGCCGCTAAGGCGGCAGGGGAGGCTTGAGTATGGATCTAGCAATGTACCTTGAAGTTGGTATGTTTTTCCTGATGAGCACCATCGTAATCGGTGGAGCTCTTGGCCTGATTTACATGCAGAGAGTTGCACATTCGATGATGTGCTTGATTTTCTGTTTCATGGGAGTTGCTGGAATCTTCATTTTGATGGGTGCAGAATTTCTTGCAGTAATCCAGATTCTGGTTTATCTTGCAAGCGTAATGTTAGTTGTTCTATTCGGTATTATGCTGACTAGAAGGCAAATTCTTGAGGAGGACTTCGAATGAGACTACTATCTATTCTCGCAAGGGTTGGTCTGGTCTTTTTGGGTGCAGTAATCGTTACCGCAGTTTCTGCTGATATCGTTTGGGAAGATTCTTCGGATGAAGAAATCACAACCAGCGACTTATCATCTGCACTATTTGGAGAGTGGGCACTTCCTTTGCTTGCTCTAGGATTCTTGATGGCTATGGCCATGGTCGGAGCAGCATATCTTGTTCGTGACGAGAGATTGGTGAATCTCGAGTGGGAACTTACTGGAGGTGAAAAGGAATGATTGACCCAGCATGGGTATCTGGTCTAGCGGCCATCCTTTTCATCATTGGATTGTGGGGTGCATTCAGCAGAAAGAATGCAATCGTTGTACTGATGTGTATCGAATTGATGCTCAACGCAGTTAACCTACAGTTCGTAGCAGCTGCAACTCACTGGGGAGATGTAACCGGATGGGTCTACGCAGTTTTCGCAATCGCAATCGCAGCAGCGGAAGTAGCAATTGGATTAGCTATCTTCCTCTCAATGTATGGACAACATGAGACCATATCTCTAGATGAGGTTAATCTCTTGAAGAACTGAGGTGTTATCATGAGTGGAAGCGAAATCATCGATTATGCCGTACTAATTCCTCTATTGCCGTTCTTGGCTTTCCCAGTAATTTTGTTCCTGGGCAGAATTTTCAATGGAACTCCAACATGGGTAAAGAATGTCAAGGAAGGAGGAATCATCGCACTTACTGTAATGGGTGCAAGCCTGATTCTAGCACTGTCTCTAATCAGAGAACACATGAACAAAGTAGGTGCTGCAGATGTATTCACTTGGTTTGAATCATCTTGGTGGAACTCGGAAACTGGTGCGATAACTACCAAGGCATTCGGCTTTGGAATATACATTGACCACTTGACAGTAATGTTACTCTTCGTAGCAGCATTCCTTTGTTTCTTGATTAACATCTTCTCGATTGGATACATGAATACAGATCCAATCAACGATAACCGAAACCACCGTTTCTATGCAGAATTCGTTCTATTCTGTAGCGGTATGCTTGGAATGGTTTTGGCTGACTCTTTCCTTTGGTTATTCATCTTCTGGGAATTAATGGGATTGTGTTCTTACCTATTGATTGGATTCTACTACGAGAGGCCAAGCGCAGCATATGCTGCTAAGAAGGCGTTCCTAACAACTCGTGTTGGTGACGTATTCCTAGTAATTGGACTAGTAATTCT
>DAGO01000034.1:6026-6580 GCA_002498185.1 Euryarchaeota archaeon UBA10
AATATTGCAAAAGTTGACTCAGGCGCTCTGCAATTAGCACTAGGAATGATGTTTATCGGGGCGGTAGGAAAGTCTGCACAGTTCCCTCTACACGTTTGGCTACCGGATGCAATGGAAGGACCAACGCCAGTTTCTGCTCTAATTCACGCAGCTACAATGGTTAACGCAGGTCTATACATCGTCGCTCGTATGTTCCCATTCTTCAGCCATGCTGATATGGGAGCACTATCCACTCTTGCAATTATCATTGCAATCATCGGTGGAATTACCGCAGTTATGGCAGCACTAATCGCATTCGTACAGATGGACTTGAAGAAGGTTCTAGCATACTCTACAATGAGTCAATTGGCTTACATCTTCACAGGTCTGGGTTCAGCATTGTGGCTAGCAAACAACGGATATGATGACCTAGCAGCATTCGCTATGGGAGCATCTCTGTTCCACCTATTCAACCACGCAATGGCAAAGGGAATGCTGTTCATGGCATCCGGTTCAGTTATTCACGAAATGCATCACGCTCATCACGAAGTAGCCCACCACGGCCATGATGATGA
>DAGO01000034.1:6917-12050 GCA_002498185.1 Euryarchaeota archaeon UBA10
CACGACGACCACTTTGACGCACAGTCCATGGAAAACATGGGTGGCCTAGCCAGCAGGATGCCAATCACAGCGACTGCTATGTTTGTAGGAAGCATGTCGATTATCGGTATTCCTCTGATTGGAGGATTCTGGTCTAAGGAAGGTATCATTGCTAGCGCATGGAAGGTCGCTTTGAAGGAACCAATCTTCCTACTGCCAGCTATGTTAATACTGATCGGTGCTGGAATGACTGGATTCTATATGTCTAGAATGTGGTTCATGACTTTCGCTGGTAAGCCAAAGACAGAAGTTGCCGAGCACGTCCATGAACAAACTCCATGGATTCCAATTCCATTGGTTGTCTTGACTTTCATGACTATGGCTGCAATTATCTTCGCTGGAATGCATGCTGGAAAGTGGCTAGGAGACTTTGAATCGGGCCATTACACCAGCTTCGTTGATGGAATCGGCTATGAGATGGGGCATGTATTCATGAATCCTGATCCATTCTTATTGGTCTTGACATACGTTGCAATTGGCTTGTCACTAGTACTAGGTCCATCCTTTGCAATGGCATTGTACGGTGGTAGCCTAGACAAGGGTCAGAAGGCTAAACCATGGATGCAATGGGCGATTGACCTATCAGCTAAAATCAACAAGGGTTCGAGCTTCGACAACAGCGCATGGGCAAACTCTAGCCTTGCCAACTCTTTGCACAAGCGATTACACTTCGACGATATTTATGATGCTGCAATGATGAAGATTGTAGTTGGCTTTGCGAATCTTTCAGCAATCTTTGACTCCAGATTTATTGATGGAGTAATCAAGACAATTGAATCTACAAGCCAGCAAGCATCTAGGAGACTACGTGCTCTTACCACCGGTTCTGCAAGAGATTACATAATGATGACTACGCTTGGAACGTTGGTCATTTTCATGTTACTATGGGGGGTGGCTTGATTGGGTAGCAACCAAGCACTAGATATCAAAAACAAGGAGTTCATGCTCATTGGTGGTTTACTAATCATCGTTGCTGGATTGATGGCATTCTTCCCATCTTTGAATGATTCAGACACTACAGTCGACTGGATTAGCCTGCCATTGGTAGGATTCCCAATCATTGTGAGTTGTATTCTGTTGGCATTTGCTAGCCAAGAGTCTCGAGCAAGAAAGGAAATAATTGCAGTCCCAATCAGACTGTTTACCTTAGTCGCATCTTTGATTCCATTAGCGATTTCTACAGCACTATTCTTCGATTGGCTGATTTTGGTCGATTGGGATTTGATGTATAACGAATATGCGCTAGAGAAAGAGTACGTCTGGATAGAAACTATCGGAGTATCATGGCACGTGGGAATGGATGGATTGTCATTCCCAATGGTTTGGTTGACAACTTTCCTTGTACCAATTACAATCATTACAACATGGGATGAGAAGGATGGAGCAACATATCATCCTCTACTATTGATGATGGGTGGAGCACTCATCGGAGTATTCGTCGCTCTTGACCTATTCCTGTTCTACGTGTTCTGGGAATTAACACTGATTCCAATGTTCTTCCTTATCCTAAAGTGGGGCGGAAAGGACCGCAGATATGCTGCTCAGAAGTTCTTCATCTACACTTTCTGTGCTTCAGTAATTATGCTACTGGGTTTGATTACTCTGTATTTCCTTCAGCCTGAAGGAAGTGGTGCACAATATGGAACAGTTACTGGTAGAACATTCGACATGACAGTCTTGTTCTCCAATGCAACAGCCTACAATATGGGAGACAATGTCTTCTTGGGCGAGGATATGCAAAACATCCTATTCGCTATGCTGATGATTGGATTCTTGGTCAAGTTGCCTGCAGTACCATTCCACACTTGGCTACCTGATGCGCACGTACAAGCGCCAACAGGTGGCTCGATGCTATTAGCTGGTGTTATGCTGAAGATGGGTGCATATGGTATGCTAAGAATACCAATCGCAATATTCCCTGATGCAGTTGTGTACTACCAAGATGTCATTATGGCAATCGGTCTAATCTCTCTTGTCTGGGGAGCAATAGTTTGTCTAGGGCAAACTAATCTGAAGAAGATGGTTGCATATTCTTCTGTATCGCACATGGGTGTAATTCTACTGGGTATTGCTAGCATGCAGCCTATTGGATACGCAGCCGCACTGTTCATGATGTTCGCACACGGAATCATCTCTCCAATGCTCTTCGCTGTTTGTGGCGCATTCAAGCACCATTACCATTCTATGGAAATTGGTGCAATGAGAGGCATGGCAAAGTGGTCTCCTTACCTAGCAGTCTACATGATGTTTGCATGGATGGCAAGCTTAGGTCTGCCACTACTAGCAGGGTTCGTAGCCGAATTGATGGTCATGATCGCATTCTGGCCTGAATACGGCTGGTGGATACTTCTGCCTGGTGCTGTTCTAGCAATCACAGCAGCATACTACCTGTGGTCTATGCAGAGGACAATCTTTGAAGGTGGAGATGAAGGTCAACCTCCGGAATCTCTCAACGGTGAAACACCACCAGATATCACACTCTCTGAAAACATTGGAATGATTATCCTCGCAATATTTACCGTAATCTTTGGTATATTCCCATTCATTGCACTAGGAATGATGGATCAATGGACTGTTGCCTTCTTCGAGGGAGTATTCAACTTAGGGGGTATCTGATATGAGTGAGCATGGAGGAGACGGGTTCGACCTTCCTATTGTAGAAGTATTCAGCACTGACTTCTGGAAGGCTTTCGCTCCAGAGACTATCCTAATCTGCGGACTGCTAATGATATTCATTATCCCAAACTTGGGTAACTCAAAATTCCGCATTCCGCTGACCAAGGTTAGAGTTCCTTGGTTCCTTGGAGGTAGGAGATTCAAGTTGACAGGCTCGCCTGCTATTCCGGGTATTCTCGCTACTGGAACACTGTTTACAGCACTAGGAATGATGGTAATCGAAGCCATAGACGGGAAAATGGATACCACAACTGTAGTTAGTGGTGACATCATCATTCTGCAAATGGATAACTTCTCAAGATTCTTTGAAATTTTGTTCCTAGCAGCGGTTCTTCTTGCATCTATGGCGAGTTTAGATAGAATCCCTGCTCACACGTTTGAAGGAAAGAAGAGCCTAGAGGAGATGTATGATAACAGGCGACAGGCTGATTTCTACATTCTGATGTTAACCACTGCAATTGGTATGTGCATCGTTGCATTAGCTCAAGACTTGTTCGTTCTATTCGTCGGCCTAGAATTAGCAAGCCTTGCTACATATGTCTTGGTTGGATTCCACAAGGAATCAAAGGCAGGAGCAGAATCTGGAGTCAAATATTTCATCGTAGGTTCTGTTGCCAGCGGAGTTGGATTGTACGGTCTATCTCTACTATACTTGGAGTTCGGAAGCCTACAATTGCATACTATTGCAGCGAATTGGGCAGATTCAACAATTCTAGGAACTCTCGCTCTTGGATTGGTTTTGGTTGGATTTGGATTCAAGGTCAGCGCAGCACCATTCCACTTTGCTGCTCCTGATGCATACGCAGGTGCGAACTCACCTGTTGCAGGTGTTCTAGCAACTGCATCAAAGGCAATGGGAATGATTGGATTAATCAGAGTACTACTCGTAATCGCTCTGCCAGAAGCAGGAGCAGATGAGAGTGCAATTTGGTTGTACACACTAGCTACTCTCTCTGTAATTACAATGACATGGGGTAACGTTGCAGCATTAGGCTCAACCAATCCAAAGAGAATGCTAGCATATTCTTCAGTTGCACACGCTGGATACATGCTTGCAGCATTAACCGCAGTCGGAGCATGGAAGTGGGGAGAAGTTGAGGCGCCAGGAGATTATGCTGAAGCAATTGTTGCAGCAGTACTATTCCACCTCTTCGTTCTAGTCGCATTCAAGTTGGGAGCATTCCTTGTTTTGGGTCTTCTAGAGATGGAAGGTGGAGCAAGTAGGCTATCAGCACTTTCTGGCCTAGCACGCAGAGATCCATTGATTGGAACGGCGATGTTCATCTTCATGCTAGCTCTTGCTGGAGTTCCTCCACTTGCAGGATTCATGTCGAAGTTCCTTGTGATTGCGGGTATTGTCTCAACAAGTGTTGGAGAATTATGGATGAACGGAACCGTATCATTCTCAGACATTCACTGGGTCTGGTGGCTTGCTCTTGCAATGTTCATCAACAGTGCAATCTCAGTATTCTACTACTTGCGAATTGGAGTTGTAATGTTCCTAGATGTGCCTGAGGAAGGTCGCAGAAAGCCTCTACCTTATGGAGCATCTATCAGAATGGCAATTTGGATTTGTTTGGTTGCAACCATCCTTCTAGGATTATCTGGAGACACACTAATCGATATGTGTTACAGAGCCGCTGACAGCCTAAACTTGGCTTGATTTGAGTCTTAGCCTTCAAGTAGGAAGGGCTTTTCGCTTGACCTATGGGCCGTAGGCGCGAAGAGAAAGTAGACGAGGAAGAATTAGCTCGTCTGATGGGTAATGTAGAGGGTGAATCCTCTAAGATTCGTGTCAAGATGCCTAATACCAAGGTCAACGAAATGTTTGCTATTGCTGAGCAAATCTTGGGTGGTCGCAGAGTTACAGTATTGTGTGCTGATGGCGAGTCAAGAATGGCAAGGATTCCAGGGAAAATGCGAAGACGCCAATGGGTTCGCGAAGGTGATTTGATTATCGTTTGGCCATGGGATTTTCAAGATTCCAAAGCTGATGTAAAGCACCGGTACACCAAAACTCAAGCAATGTATCTATCCAGAAAAGGAGTCCTGCCTTCAGAGGTTGACTTGTTCGGAATGAATACACAAGCAGATGACTTTGATGATGAAGATGGCCTATTCGCCTCTTCCAATGAAGAGGAAGTGTCGGAAGAAGCGCCAGAGGAAGAGGCAGTCGAGGAAATGGAAGATGATGATGACGACGATGAGATCAACGATCTCTTCGGTTGAACTCAAATCTTCAAATCCTAATTGGCTTCAAAATTAAGGAGGCCAAATCATGGGACGTCGCTCAGATTGGGACGAGGAACTATCCAAAGATACCAAACAGCGCCGTAATAATCGTAGGCGTCGCAAAACAAATGCTGACCAGAATTACATGGACAACGAATCCTCTGAGTTCGTAAAGAGTCTAGAATC
>DAGO01000023.1:0-2942 GCA_002498185.1 Euryarchaeota archaeon UBA10
CCTCTAACCAAGATACCTTGAGTGTCATCATCTCTATCCTTCAGAGCAATCAATTGGTCGACGAGTGCAGAGGCCATTACTTCCGCTCTCTCGCCACGCCCTTCGCGATAATATGCTTCAAGTTGGCTGATTGCCTGTTCTGGGTCGGCGGCGCCAAACATGAATATCAGGTTCGTTATTGGGGCATGATGTTTAACTCTTGGCTACCATAGCATAAGCATGGCAGTCAGAGAGGTGCGCTCTATTGGAGTGATTGGAACTCCTGGCTGTGGCAAGACCACCTTGTGTCAAAATCTTGGTCTGCCTGTACTTTCACTTCGAGATATCGCAAAGCAAAATCAGTGCTTAGGCGATGTAGAGGCTGACGGAGCAGCACCGATGGATGTCGAGAGATTAGCAGAATTGTGGCAGCATCCTGAGGTGCTTACTCTAATTGATGGGCACCTTGCACATCATGTTCCAGTTGATGCTTTAGTTATAGTTAGATGTCATCCAGATGAATTGAGAAAGCGACTGATGCAAAGAGGATACTCTGCACAAAAAGTCCAAGCAAACGTTGAGGTTGAAATGATGGGAGGGCCTTGGAATGAGCTCATTGGAGATTCAAGGCCGATTTTTGAAGGTGAAGGCGTTAGAGAATGGATAGAGAGTGGCTGCCCGCCTCATACAACCCCCGATTCAGCAATAGATTGGCTCTCACAACCATAAGGCACAAAGGCGTTAGGCGTTCGAGGCAAGTTATGGCACTAGAAAAGGGTCGCAACCTGTTCAAGAAGATTAGCGAGCCCTTAGTCTCCAAACTGGAAGGTGTAAATCCTGCAACTCTTACCTGGTTGACCTTACCAACAGGGCTTGCTGCAGCGTGGCTAATGATGGAAGCAGGAACCGGGCAAGATGGAGCAATAATGTTCCTAGGTGCGGCTTTTTTGATGGCTTCCGCAATGGCGCTTGACGGCTTGGATGGCAATCTTGCAAGAGCGACAGGCAAAGTAACTCGCTGGGGAGATTATCTCGATCACACGTTGGACAGAGTACTAGATGTAGTGTGGATTTTAGCTCTTGGATACAACATGGTTTGGTTCGGACACATCGAACTGGCTTGGATAGCGGCTATGCTAACCATGTTTGGCTCGTATTTGGGAACACAAGCTCAGGCTGTCGCAGGAAGCAGAAACTATGGCGGATTTAGTAGGGCTGACAGAATGGTTCTGACGTTCGTTGCATTACTCAGTACTGCGGTTATGGCTTATCTGGGCAGCGGCTCTTGGGGTGAATGGAATGGTATTGAAATCAATCCAATTTCTTTGATTATTGCTATTTCTGGAGCGGGCGGAATCTACACATTCGTTGTGAGATTTTTCAAAGCACGTGCAGATTTGCAAGCGCTTGACAAATCCAAGCCTCTATCAACCCCGAAAGGCAGTGATAAATCAGATGACTAGAAATCGCGCCGGTGAAGATTTGTTTTTATGTCAAACTGGCCTTTGTTCACACCGCCTACGGCGGTACTCTCATAACCAAATCACAGAAAGCAGCCAAATGATGGCTGGCGAAACGCTGAACGGTGGGAATCGCAGGACTACCTATTTTGTCCTCTCAATATTGCTTGTATCATCACTTCCGATGTTCACAACTGTGAGTGCAGAAGACCAAGGTACTCCGAGCGAATTACAGGCTCAGGACATATCGGTTTCATTTGATAATGTAAGTGAAACAACTACGGTTACTTGGAGAAATATCGAGCAAACAGGAGGCGATTTGGACCTTTATTCTGAGTTGTGGGATGCTACATACCATGTTTACCGCCACGATGTTCCGATTACACCAGCCAATATCGGCGACTTGAACCCATGGCATTCCGTCACTGCATGTGACAAATCTACCATCGGTCAAAATCCTTTGAGTTGCAGAGGACAGGGCGGCTCAAACCCCCACCCGGGGCATTCTGCAACATACCAAGTCGGCGCAGGAACTGATGGACATTTCTTCTATGCAATAACAACCGAACTTGCTAACGGTAGCATGACAACAACACTGGATTTCAACGCCAGCTCTTTGCTTGACCCAGTGCATGAACTAACTACTCCAATCCGTTCTCCATTCAACATCAAGGCCACTTTCCACCCTGGAAACAGTCAAACTACAATCGAGTGGATTAACTACAACACAATCAATCCAGTGCTTCCCGAATCTGGAGCAGACGCATTACAAATCAACGTCTGGCAAACTGACTTCATGGTTCAGCGTTCAAACGGTCAAACCTTGTTAGAACCTGGAGCTAGCGGAGTCACAAAGGTAGCAACACTAACTTCTACAGTGTCTGAATATGTGTTAGATGTTCCTCCTCAAACCAATCGTGAAGTGTACTATTCTGTAACCTATCTACTGCCTAATTGGACACAAGACGGCTCAGATTACGAAGACACCAGATTCCTCTCCGGAAATGCGATGACAAATGCTCTTCTGGAAGATAACACTCCACCAGATAATGTGGATTCAGTTGAAGCAATTTTCACTCCAAATGAGAATGGAACTGGTTACACTAGCATTGTTTGGGATGGCTTGCTGTCTGAAGAAAATGAAGAATACAGAATTTACCGTCATGGCGAATATTACAATTCCACTAATGACCCATATGCTCAGTTGATTGCTACAGTTTCAGAACAAGCTGACACCGATGGCGATGGTTCGTTTGTATTCCACTACAACATTCCGTACAACACGTACGGCGATTTCGTCTACTGTGTAGTTGTAGTTGACCAATACGGAGCATACAACTCAGACATCTCAGCATCTTCATGTGACATTGTTGACGAAGACTCTGATGAGAACTGGGTCAAAGAGCCGACAAATGTCAAAGCCGAATTCATCGGCAATCAGACCACTAGAGTAACTTGGACCGACCAAGCAGGTGTCGAAGGAGAACGTTACCATATCTGGAG
>DAGO01000023.1:3325-3732 GCA_002498185.1 Euryarchaeota archaeon UBA10
GTATCTGATGGAATAGAGCAATTTGATGTAACTCTACCAACAGGAATCCGTACTACTAACACACACTATTTCGTTACTAGTGAAGCAATGTACAATTGTCAGGGATGTAATGGTACAATGATGTATACCGAATTAGTACAAAATTGGGATGGCCCTGTTATTGAGGATACTGAGATTCCTTCTGAAGCAATCATCAATGATTTGATGATGCTTGGAGAATTGCAAGTAGTCGATTTGGAGTGGAAGAACTCAATTGAAGTTGGCGAGAACTACTACCTCTATCGCCACTTTGGAGATCCTTTCGGTGACTCTGAGTTCGCAATTTCGAACTACACTGACCCGGGATGGGAGTTCATTGAAGGCCCAATCGACGAGAACGGGTTTGCTACCATAATCAGGCAAATCCC
>DAGO01000126.1 GCA_002498185.1 Euryarchaeota archaeon UBA10
TTTGAAGTTCCGATGTAAATTGCTGAATTGGTGGGAGTGGATTCTATTGCATATACTTGGTTGGAAGGTAAAACTTCTGTAGAACCTGCATTTGGAGAGTTAGGTTCTTGAGTCAGAGGAATCAATATTTCACCTGTTGATAGGTCCTTTCTTGCGACACCATAGCCCGGTAATCCCATGTGAAGAACCTGAGGATTAGAACCAAGAATTGCCACTGGCGCGAAATCAACGTCATTTATTCCAGTTGAAACCCATGAGCCTAGGAAAGTATCGTTGGCGATGATGTAGCGGTTTAATCCATCTTCAGCAGTTCCAATGTATGCAACCCCATTGTGGATTGCAATTCCAGTAGGATTGTCAGAATCTAGTTCGCTGTTTGCTTCATTTAGAGCAACTGCAGAACCTGGGGCTGATTTGTTGAATGCAGTGGCGCCATCTCCCGGGTGAATCACTACTACCCAATCGCCTTCAACATCTAGTCCTGAAACATCATTTGACTGTAGGCCATCACTTGTATCCCAAGTATCGATCACATTCCCGGTGGTGTCAATAACATGAATTCCACTTCCCTGTGTGGCAACCAATACATTTGTTCCATCGTTGACAATTTGTGTGATTATATCTCCCGTATCTATGGCTGAAAGCCACCTTGATTGCCCGATAGAGTAACGGTCGAGGTAATTTTCACTACCGACATAGATTACTCCATTGAATTGCATTGCATCTCCCATGTCGCCTGCGCTAGGGCCGCTTCCAATCACGAAATCACCAGTGTACATAGGCGAGTTTCCAGGTTCAAGCATGGCTAGAACCGCACTACCATCGGTAACCAACACAGTATCGTTTGTTGGGCTTCTAGACCCTGATGCAGGCCAGTGCATTATGTTTCGAGCACCTTTGATCAGACCTAGAGAGTCTAGTGTCATCGATGTGGAGAACGTGCCAGAATTAGTATTGTAAATATGGACAGTGTCTGAGGTGAGGATTTGGACTTCATTGTTGACGACAGTAATTCCTGCAACTTCGTTTGAGGACAACCAATTGCCATCATTCCAAGTAGCTAGCCAGAAGTTGTTTGAAAGGTCACGACGTGCTATTCCAGCATCATATGATGCGATTAGTAACTGGTTTCCAGCAACTGCAAAATCACTGATGAAATCTGAATGCAAATTATTTGCAGTTGACCATGGAGAAAGCGCCGACATGCTAGCGACATCCCATCTTGCAACTCCTCCATCAAGTATTGAAACATAGATTACACCATTGTGTTCGAATGTTTTCCAGGGGGTGCCTGCGGGCCAATTAGTGGTCGAACTCGCTTGTTCGAGCGTCCAACCCGTGCCTGCGGTGTTTAGTTTGAAAACACCTGAATTACTGAAAGCGAACAAATCACCATTGCTCGCTATGTGAGTATTAGTCCATTCGCCACCAGAAGGTTCTACTGGTAAATCTGGATTCCAACTAGTGTCTAGTAAATCGATTGAATGAATAAATCCCTGGTCGGTGGTTACAAGCATTCGATTGTTCTGAGTATCCATCTCTAAATCCACAATATAGTCTTCATCTTCCGAATTCTCAATCTCAAACAAATCAATAGCGCTAGGATTAGCCTGCGCATCTAGAATGATGATGTATGTTCCAATGGCAACGTACATTCGACCATCAACTGGATGAATTTCATAATCTTGGATAAACAAGTCGACAGGCTCCAAGGAAGTGAAAGGATCAGCAGGTGCCAGAACTTCAAGAATGAAATCTGTGATTTCGCTACCAGATGGTAGAGTCACAGTTGCACCCACATCAGCGTTTGGTCCTAGCCTGCCTTGGTGTGGATTTGATGCATCGAATCCGAAGCTTTGTCCTAGCCATCCATTGCCTCTCCAGTCAAACATGACTTGTCCTGTATCTTGAGCCATCAGCAATGGTTGCTGAATCATTACTCCATCAGAACCATCCGCTCTCAGTTCCATAGTGACATTTTCAAGAATTGCACCCGGGGCGAAGTTCATCATCCATTCCGCACTGGCTTGTGTGCCGTTAATCGCATTCGCCCCCGTTGCATTGAGAAGCACCCAACCGGTGTCTTCGGAACCTTCCATTGGCCATATTGTGCCGTTTGTTCCCTCGTGCGCACTTGCCACTGGAGCTGTCATTATTGGACCCAAAGACGCCAATAACATCACAGTGACAAGCATAACCGCTCTAGCACTAGATTTAGCAGGCCCTACGGGCCTGAGAGAACTGTTCATGTTTTCCTATCCAAATCCAATGGTATATGAAGCGAATGCCCAATTGTTTGAGATAAAAGTCACCTCTAATTCTCGCAATTCATTATTTGTCCACTAATTGAGCAATGTTAGGTCCCACCTCACACAAAGGTCAAACCCGAGGTTTTTCCGTATAGGCTTTGGAGAGATAATTATGGATGAAGATTGGCGTGAAAGCACCATCAAAAAAGAAGCTCTCGATTACCATGAAGCGGAGCCAAAAGGTAAGATCAAAGTCGTTCCAACAAAACCGCATTCCACCGCCCACGAACTATCGCTCGCATACTCTCCTGGAGTGGCATATCCTTGTCTAGAAATTGCAGAAAAACCAGATGATGCATATCGTTACACATCGAAAGGAAATCTTGTAGCGGTTATCTCAAATGGCACTGCAGTACTCGGTTTAGGTAATATTGGAGCACTTGCTTCGAAACCTGTTATGGAAGGAAAAGGCCTGCTGTTGAAGACCTTCGCAGACATTGATGTTTTTGACATTCAAGTCGATACTGAAGACCCAGAGGAATTCATCAAAACAGTATGCAATATTGCGCCCACTTTTGGTGGGATAAACTTGGAAGATATCAAAGCCCCAGAATGCTTTGAAATCGAGCGAAGAATTGCTGAGGCTACGGACATTCCTGTTATGCATGATGACCAGCATGGAACAGCGATTATTTCTGGTGCGGCTTTGCTAAATGCTGCTGAATTACAAGGCAAAGAATTGTCAAAAATCAAGGTGGTAGTTGCAGGTGCAGGTGCATCGGCTATAGCCTGTGCAAATCACTATGTTTCTCTAGGCGTCAAAATGAGCAACATTGTGATGTGCGATTCCAAGGGAATAATGACAAAAAATCGATTAGATGATGGGGATTTGAATGAGTTCAAGGCTCCATTTGCTGTCGATTCTGAAGACGGAAGTCTTGCTGATGCTTTAGTCGGTGCAGATGTTTTCCTAGGTTTGTCCAAAGGAGGCTTAGTAAGTGGAGAAATGGTTGCAAAAATGGCAGATAAGCCGATAATTTTCGCTTTAGCAAACCCCACTCCTGAAATTATGCCACATGAAGTAACTGCGGTTCGCAGTGATGCAATAATCGCAACAGGCCGTTCAGATTATCCAAATCAAGTGAACAATGTTCTTGGATTCCCTTACATTTTCCGAGGTGCGCTTGACGTTCGTGCTAGAGATATCACTCAAGGCATGAAGATGGCTGCGACTAATGCACTGGCAGCACTTGCAAAGGAACCGGTTCCTGACTATATCGCTCACGCTTACTCTGGTGAAGAAATGCAATATGGCCCACAATACATCATACCCAAACCATTTGACAGACGCGTATTGATTTGGGAAGCTGCAGATGTTGCAGAAGCGGCAGTAATGGAAGGAATTGCAGCGATTAGTGCTGAAGATTTCGACAAGCAAGCATACAGAGAATCTCTTGAAGCAAGATTAGGAATGTCGTACTCTGTAATGAGAGGAGTATTCAATCAGGTCAAAGGACGAAAGAAGAAAATTGTCTTTCCTGAAGGCGACCATGAAAAGGTCATTAGGGCCGCAGCACAATGCATTGAACAAGACATTTGTCAACCAATTTTGTTAGGTAACGTAAAGAGTATTCGCGAGAAAATGGCTGAATTGAATATTGAATTTGATTGTGAGATTACTAATCCAAGATATGATGAAAGAAGAATTGGAGATTACGATTTGAAGCTACTAGAAAATCGTAGCCGTAAGGGAATGACAATTGTTGATGCTCAAAGACTTCTGAAAAGCAGGCCATATTTTGCCGCACAAATGGTAGAACAGGGTGATGCAGACGGTTTCTTGGGAGGAATCAGTAGAAATTACGCCGATGTCTTACGGCCATGTTTAGAAGTGATCGGAAGCGACGAGGACAGCCATTGTGCAATTGGTTGTTACATGATGGTTGTCAAGGGCAGATTGATTTTCTTAGGAGACGCAACAGTAAATGTATATCCAGATAGCAAAACACTTGCAGATATTGCAGTCCAGACTGCTAAGGTAGCGCG
>DAGO01000107.1:0-123 GCA_002498185.1 Euryarchaeota archaeon UBA10
TCTAACCCATCCTGTTCTGAGTATACTCTTCAGACCAAGCCATTCTCGCATAGCACGGGTAAATGGGAATCAATTTTGAATCATCTTGTTGAAAATGTAGTTTGAAGCCAATTATCATGAACA
>DAGO01000107.1:557-755 GCA_002498185.1 Euryarchaeota archaeon UBA10
GATTGATATCCAGCAAGATTTCGTGGACAGAGGGGTTGCAACGATTGAGAAATCCTTAGCAAAACTTGTTTCCAAAGAAAGGATGACTCAGGAAGATGCTGATGCAGCACGCGCTAGAATCAGCACTGCGATCGATAGAAATGCTTGCTCTGATGCAGACTTGGTAGTCGAGGCTGTTCCTGAAATTCTAGATTTGAA
>DAGO01000107.1:1049-1176 GCA_002498185.1 Euryarchaeota archaeon UBA10
TGTTCCTGAAATTCTAGATTTGAAACTATCAATATTTTCAGAACTTGATGCAATTTGCAAGCCTGACTGTATTCTAGCGACAAATACTTCTTCAATTTCGATTAGTGAAATTGCTGCAGCTACCTCA
>DAGO01000107.1:1268-23530 GCA_002498185.1 Euryarchaeota archaeon UBA10
AAAGAATGACTCAGGAAGATGCTGATGCTGCACGCTCTAGAATCAGCACTGCAATCGATCGAAGCGCTTGCGCAGATGCCGATTTAGTCGTTGAAGCAGTACCTGAGATTCTAGATTTGAAACTTTCAATATTTTCCGAACTAGATGGCATCTGCAAGCCCGATTGTATCTTAGCAACCAATACTTCGTCGATTTCGATAAGTGAAATTGCTGCAGCTACCTCAAGGCCAAGCAAGGTCATTGGAATGCATTTCATGAACCCTGTTCCAATAATGAAACTCGTTGAGGTCATCAATGGAAAGGAAACCTCCGAAGATGTGACAGCAACCGTTCTTTCAGCAGCAGAAAAGATGGGCAAAATCCCACTGATGTGTAATGATTCTCCAGGATTTGTATCAAATAGAATTCTTTGTCCAATGATCAACGAAGCGATTCTTACTCTGCAAGAAGGTGTTGCAGAACCAGATGCCATAGATGGAATCATGAAACTTGGAATGAATCATCCAATAGGTCCTCTTGCATTGTCAGATTTGATTGGCAATGATACAGTGCTACACATCATGAATGTCTTACATGAAGGAATGGGCGACGATAAATACGCTCCAGCCCCACTTCTTATAGAAATGGTTGATGAAGGAAAACTAGGTAGAAAATCTGGTCAAGGCTTCTATGATTATTCTTGATGTCCCCAATCATTAGTGGCTAAATGTTTAGTCCTAGAGTGAATTGGCGTAATCATGCGAAAGGCAATTCTGTTGTCGATTCTAATGATTGGTGTCATTCTAACTCCATACGCTTCTGCATCGGATGGCGATGGTGATGGTGTCAACGATGACGTTGACATTTGTCCATTTGCTGCAGGAACAGCAACCTCGACTGCTGGCCTAGGGTGCCCTGATTCAGACGGTGACGGTTTGGCAGATTTTGAACAAGCAATTACCCATAATTGGGGAGAAGCGATTAGGGAAAATCTAGACTATGGACTCTCTGGATTAGGTTCTGAGATATACGGTTTGGCTTGGGCAAATAATGGTTCCATATTCTATGCTGGAGGTCAAAATAACAAAGTGCACACCTTCGATGAGCTTGGAAACCATATTGGCGAAATGTATGAAATGCCAGGCGACATTTATGACATCGACGTATCTCCTGATGGAACTATGTTAGTTGTGACAAGCGGCAATGGTGGCTGCAGAGTCATTAACTCTACAACAGGTTCATTGGTTGCGGACCTATGGAACAATTCCACAAATAGCGGTGTTTTCGAAGTTGCCTGGTCTAATGATGGTTCAATGATTTTTGCTGGAGGCTTTGATTCTAAGTTGGTTTGGTTCGATACCTCTAATTGGTCTGAGATTAGAAATGAGTCCATATTGCCCGGCTGGATTAGTGGAATTGATACTACTCCAGATGATCGGTTATTGCTGTTCTCTTCCAACAACAATCTGCGTGGATATTGGACCAGTAACGGAACTATGGCTCTTAACATGACTAATCACACTGAATATATCCGCACCGTCAAAGTTAGTCCAGATGGCCGATATGTCGCAACAGGTTCTAATGATAATTCTATCAAAATTACTGACATTGCAAATCAAACTGTGATTCAGACAATACAGGCTTGGTCTGATGTTTATGACATCGATTTTTCAGCGGATGGAGGCACATTAGTCGCTGCTAGAGGTCGGGCTTCCTCTATGTCTGCATACAGTACAGATACATGGAGTTCGCTTGGCTCTATGGAAGGTTTCGGAAATAACGGTAACAACCGGGGAGTGTATTCGGTAGAGTTCCACGAAGATGGTGACAAGTTGGCAGTTGGCTGGCGTAGGGGTTACGTTTCCTTACACATGGCTGCTGATTCATTCATCCGAGTGCATGGTCAGTACTACACTTCGTTGATGGAGAGCCCATGGAGATCAACTTTCCCAACAACTAACGAATCTGTTAGGGTTTGGAATTACGACCGAGTGACAACAACCTTGGATGTCTGTGATTCTAAGCATTACATTGGTTCAAGCACAAATGGTGTCAGCCCACAATATGCTGACAAAGCTGCAAATTATTCTGAGACCGGATTATGGGACTGTAAGTACACTGAAAGCCAAATTCTTGAGATTCCTTACGGTCGAGCGGCCGGAGCACTGATGGTTAGGTCTGGAGGAAATACAGAAACATGCCTACAAACAATCGGTGGACTTTCCATGGGCCAAGTCAGATGGATAATTTCTGGCTCGACAAAGAGTACATTGACTTCACCAGGTGGCATGCCAGCGCTGAATTGGAATTCTGTGGTTCCAAATGATGACGGAAATGGTATTCCAGAATGGATTGATTTGGACGCCTCATGCCCAGACACAGAGATTGTTTTGTCTCACCGCTGGGAGAATAAGACAGACACCACAATTCTACACGAAACCGTATTGTGTGCGAATTGTGCTCAGACTGACTCAATATATTCCTCTAGTTCATCGAGATATCGCGCCATTGCAGGCGAGTTCAGGTCGGATGTAACTCAGGGTGTTGCTGCTTCCTCAGGAGAGGGTTCTATTGGTTTCACAGAAATGGTTTATGCAACTAACAATAACAACGGAATATACATTGTACCATTAGTTGACAATTTCACTCACGGTGCCGCCGATGCGATTGCTGATGGCGGTATAGCAATTAACGCTTCAGTGAATTCATCACGCAGTGGGGAGTGGCCGCTTCAAACCGACATGCGAGCATTTATTTCATTGGACCAGATTTCTAAGAATCTGAATTTCCTCAAGTTCCTGTTAACAGATTTAGGACAACTGAAGTGGGAGCAAATGGGCTTTACAGGACTTGATGCCTGGGGCCTATACACATCTTGGGCTAAACTTGGAGTAAACATGTCATATTTACTTCCTGATGCCGATTCTGATGGAATCTGGGATGGTGATGACCTTTGCCCAGAAACAGAATTAGGATTGTCCGTTAACATGCAAGGTTGTGCTGAAAACCAACTTGACGAGGATAATGATGGATTTACCAACGACATAGATGACTGTGATGATGTAGCTGGGACTTCTATCTACGGTAGTGTTGGATGTCCTGATGCTGACGGAGATGGTTGGCAGGACTCGGATGATAGCCATCCCAATGACAATTCAGAGTGGAATGATACAGATATGGATGGATTTGGAGATAACTCTGATGATTGCATTATTGAGTTTGGAAATTCCACTCAAGATTTGCTAGGTTGCGTCGATTCAGATGGTGATGGTTGGTCTGATTCGGGAGATGATTTCCCTGAAGATCCGCTAGAATGGAAGGATTCCGATTCGGATGGATATGGCGATAATGCTGACGTATTCCCGTTTGAGGTCACACAATGGTTAGATTCAGACGGCGACGGGTTTGGTGACAACAATACCGGACTTGAAGGAGATGACTGCGTAAATGTGAGCGGTTCTTCGAATATGGACGGCTTATTCGGGTGCATAGATTCTGATGGTGATGGATGGGCGGATTCAATCGACGATCTGCCATCTAATCCTGAACAATATAGAGACGTTGATGGTGATGGTGTTGGAGATAGTGCAGTATCTGGTTCCTATGATTTGTGTATTGACACATCTGCTGATGAAATAGCAATGGTTGATTCAAATGGTTGTGGACCCTCACAAAGAGATGTTGATTACGATTCATTTAACGACGATGTTGACCAATGTCCGAACACTCCACTTTTACAATCGACAATGGTCAATACAACTCTGTACTTAGATGATGATAACACAGTGCCAAATCCGTTTGTAGGATGTGCTCCTTCGGAGATTGATGCTGATGGTGATTTAGTAACCTCCGACTTAGATTGGGATGACAACAATCCGTATCAGTGGGCAGATACTGATGGTGATGGTTACGGAGATAATTCCGACGAGCAAGGAGGAGATGATTGTCCTACACAGAAGGGAACTTCAATTTACGACCAAGTAGGATGTTTTGACCTTGATGGCGACGGATGGTCATTCGACCATGATTTTAATGATGGTGATGCCACTCAATGGAACGACACTGACGGTGATGGATTCGGTGATAATTGGGACAATCCTGATTGGAACGAATCTAGAATTTACGGAGAATTTGTCATAGGAGCTACACAACCGGACAGGTGTCCTAACGAATACTCTGCATTCCTTTACTCAGATACACAAGGTTGTCTTTCCAGCTTGGAAGTTGTTGAGGAAGATAAGCAGAAGTCCACCCAAGATTCTGAGGAAGAAGATTCCAACTTCGTTCTAATATTAGGAATAGCGGGAGTAGGAATTGTACTAATCCTATTCGGAGCGATTGCTGTATTGATTCGTAAGAAACCAAAATCAGGAGCAAAACCTGACAAGGCTGTTCATCCATCTTTGGAGGATGTCGATGATGCGAAGGTCGATACTGAGTCATTAGCATCTGCAGAGCAGGTAATGCAACAAGTAGAATCAGAGAAGATAATCGAACATGTTTCGTCTTGGGAAGAACTACCGGAAGGTGAATGGTTGCCGAATGATGAGAACGGTGTCAATTGGTATCAGGATAATGACGGACGCTATTGGTACTCTACCGATGATGGGTTTAGAGTTTGGAATGATTGAAATTATCAAAGACTGAATCATTCTAACAATACCATGCAAGACGTATTTCTCGTCACAGGTGCTTCCAAAGGTTTGGGCCGATCATTAGCTCTATCAATCGCTGATTCAGGCGGCGTAGTAATAGCGCTGGCAAGAGAAAGTCCAGAATTAGAATCTGTCGAAGTTGAATTGAAGAAAATCTCCAAAGAATCCCTCGCTGTTGTTTGTGACCTGGCAGATTCTTCACAAATTTCACGCACTGCGGAAATGATAGCATCTAGTTTTGGACATCTGTCAGGGATTATCCATAATGCTGGAATCATTAATCCGATTGGGAATATGCTCGATGTTGAAAGAGAAGGATGGGAGAGAGCAATTCAGGTTAACTTGTTGGGGGTCCAAGACTTAACTCGCTCTTTAGAATCTATAATTGGAGGAGAAAATCACACGAGGATTACTACCATTTCTAGTGGGGCAGCTCAGCGCTCTCTACACGGTTGGAGCGCATATTGTGTATCCAAGGCTGGTCTTGATATGTGGACCAAATGCATGGCAGAGGAAGGAGAAAATGTGAATATTTCTGCTCTGGCAATCGCACCAGGTATTGTTGATACAGGCATGCAAAAAGAAATCCGACAAGCAGATGAATCCTCTTTTCCCTTGCTACAAAATTTCAAAGATTATTACAGAAATGGAGAACTGTCAAAACCTGATGAGGTAGCGATCAAACTACTTCCATATTGCCTCGGGAAATTGGGTATGAACGGTGATAGATTGGATGTTCGTAACTTGTGATACTCAACCGTATCAATGGTAACGGTCATAAGCCCTAACCATAGCCTAAGGCACAGGGAGCCATATGCCGGGAACAACTCGTGTGGAAATTCGAACACTGAAGGTCGGTCGATACTGCTGTGTCGAGGACAAAGCGTACAAGATTAATTCAATATCAAAATCCAAGCCGGGTAAGCACGGTTCTGCTAAGGCAAGACTAGAACTGGTCGACATTTTCACTGGCCAGAAAATCTCTCACGTAGGAAGCGTAACAGATTCTATCAACGTACCACTTATCGAGAAAGGAACCGCAATGGTAACTCACATCGAAGGGGCTGAAGTTCATGCTATGAACATGCGTGACCACTCAATGATGATTCTTCCACTTGAGGAAGAAATGGAAATTGATGCAGGTAAGGAAATCATGTGGATGGAAGCTTTGGGCTTGTACAAGATCATCCGTGACCACTGATATTTCTCCTTGAGGTGAAATGATGGGTGTCAAGAAATCCGCATATAGACAACCGGTAACGCCGGAAGGTCTCAAAGCGATTGAAAGTGGCACTCTTACCTGGTTAGATGACGAGATGTACAACAACCTGAACACAGGTGTTCTAGAACAATATCTCGAAGAAAAGAATCTCGAAGAAGCGTTCGAAGTGTCTCACTGGGATACCAAGAAAGTGATGATTGGTATCGGAATCGGTGCCATTTTCTCTGGTGTTACCGCTTACATAGGGCTGAAACTAGGTCTTGCAATTTCAGCTGCTTGGTATATCGCCTACGTTTTAGGAATGGCTTTGAAATGGTCTCCTTCCGAAGTTAACATTGCAACATCTGCAACCACTGGTGCAACCCACGCATCCACTGGATTCATCTTCACATTTCCGGCAATTTTCTTGCTGGCTGCAGACCCCCAATATTGGTTGTCGGATGGTCCTCTAATTGTATTAGGTGAAGGCGAAACAATGCGCTTGGCCTTCGTAGGAATTGTAGCATCTATGTTTGCTGGATTCCTTGGCGTGATGTATTTCATCATCTTTAGACGTGTATGGCTGGTTGAAGACCCTCTACCATTACCGGGCTTCGAAGCTACTCTGAAGATGCTAGACATTGCAAGTGATGTCAGCACTGGTGCTGTTGAGCATGCTAGAGACTCACTGAAGACAATCGGTGTATGGACTGCAATAACCATGGTTGGGTTATTCCTGATTGAGTACCCTCTAGTATGGATAGATGGTAAAAGACAGGCATTGAGTGACTTCCTCGCTGAAATGCTGACCGGCGATACATTTGGTCTAGCATCTTTCTATTCGCATGCAAAGATACACCAGCCAGGAGAAGTAGTCGGAGGAGTTGCAAGAGGACCTGCTCACTATAATCCAGATACAGTATTCAATCCGTTCATGTACACATATGTTGGAGTTGCACTAACCCCATCCATGTTCGCTATTGGATGGTTCATGAAAACCAGAGTAGCATTCCTTGTTAACCTAGGTACTATTGTCGGATGGTTCTTCTTGGTTCCTCTTGCAGTTGCAACCAACTTGCCTGTCTACGAAGGACAACTTGGGGCGAGCGTTCCGTTGCAAGAACTTCCTGCAGCACTTCATGCTGTCAATCCAGCAGATTATCCTCTCTCAACAGGCGCAGTTCAGATGTATGCCTTCGCAAAGGCTGTGCGATTCATTGCAATCGGAGCAATTGTTGGTGGTGGAATATTCGGTCTTCTAAAGATGTGGAAAACATTTGCAAACATCTTTGTTGACATTGGAAAGGCCTTCAAGGGCGACAGCGGAAAGGAATACATGGAAGGTAAGGGATGGTATGAGTGGCCATTGGCACACATCCCGATCTTTATGCTTCTTACATTTGGCTCAATGATTGTAATCTTCATGCTGGGAGAATTCCCTCTAATTGCAAGCATTGTATTCTCTCTAATTCTACTGATGACTACTTTCCTGCTTGGCGCCATCGCTGTCAGGGTTATGGGTGAAACAGGTATAGAGCCTGTTTCAGGAACATCTTTCATCGTTTTGTTGATGTTATTTGGAGTGTTCCTAAACTTCACTGACCCATTGGGTCTTACCACACAAGAAGCTGTACTGTTGGGTCTTGTAGGGACTACAGTATTTGGTTCAGCGATCTCGATGTCTGGAACTGTAATCGGTGACTACAAGAACAGTTTGTATATTGGAAACCGCCCTTACCATATCTCAAAGGGTAACATCATGGGAGTTGTCCCTGGTGCTGTAATTGGTGCTGGTGTTGCAATTTTCCTAGCAAACGAACTTGCAGCGGGAAGAATCCAATTGATCGCACCTCAAGCAAATGCTTTCGCAACATTCTCAGTAATTTTCGCTGAAGGTCAAGGTGACCTAACCTTGCTATTGCTAGGATTCTTGCTAGGAGTATTCGTAGAATGGGCAACCGGAATGGGAACCTCTTTCGGTTTGGGTATGTATCTGGACGTCCCTCACACACTTCCAATGCTTATTGGTGGTGTAGCAAGAGACAAGTGGGAAGACAAGAAGCTCAAGCCTCGTATTGATGCGATTAAGGAAGAAGAAGGTGCTGTTGTTGCTGAAAAGAAGCGTGCACTAATCTTGCTAGGAACTTTCATGGTTGCGGCAGGTCTACTAACAGGAGAAGCATTCTTTGGTACTGAGAGCAGTATTCTTTCATTCATCGATTCACTATGGAATCCAGAGTTTGGCTCAAGCCTAAATTGGCATTTGGCTAGACTGGCTGGATTTGTTGCTCTTAACGCATTGATTGGATTGGCGATTTATGCGCTCTTCAAGAGAGCAGGCGTAATTGGTGGCAAAAACCAAGATGCAGAATTAGTCGAGGCGTGATTATGTCACGTACTCCACCGCTTGTGTGGGGGTTACTAGTTGCTGGAGTTCTAGGTGTCTCTTCAGCAGGAGCTATACTCTCTAGTTTAGATGATATCCCACCACTAATGCGGGCTTCATGGCGTCTCCAGATCACAGTGCTTATGTTGCTGCCATTTGCAATTTTACAATACAAGCAAATGGATAACAAGAAGCGTGCTAAGATGCGAGAGAAGAGAACCCTGCTGATTTTGTTTGGTTCAGGAGTTGCTTTGGCAGCCCACTTTGGAACTTGGGTAACATCCCTAGACCATACCTCATTGGCACACTCTCTTTTGTTCGTAACCAGCCATCCAATCATCATCGTCATTGGTACGGCAATCCTAGTTCGAAAACCACATCGCTTGGAGACTACAGGTGCAATAATCGGTTTAATTGGAGCTGGAATTACATTGCTCGACGCAAATGATAGTGGCGAAGTAACTCTTTGGGGAGACTTCCTTGCATTTGCAGGTGCCGTAACTGTTGTTGGCTACATCGTAGCCGGGCGCATACTTAGAGAGTGGATGCCTGTATTCGTTTATGCAGTTCCAGTAACATTGCTCGGTGGTATACTACTGATTCCCATGTCTATTCTAATGGGTGAAGAGACTGCTGCTTTGGGATGGATTGAATCTGACTTACTTTCTGACTTCATCAAACTTGCATTCTTGGCAGGTATAGTCGGACACACAGGACTAAACGCATGTCTAAGGTGGCTAGGTCCGTTAACGATATCATTTGCAGTAACTTTAGAGCCGATTATTGGTGCATTCATTGGATGGTTTTTCTATGACGAAAGCGTTCCAGGAAAATGGACATGGCTTGGTGGTTTGATTCTGATCATTGGAATCATGTTTGTGATAAAGGGAGGCGCTGAATATGGCATGGATACTTCTGACGAATGATGATGGTATAGAGGCAGATAGCCTTCAGAATCTTGTGACTGCTCTTCATGAGAGAGGACACGGTTGCATTGTTTTCGCACCGAGTGAAAACAATTCGGCAGTCAGCATGAAAATATCATTGGGCAAACCACTCACTGTAACCAAAAGAGACGATGCAAGAGAAAATGTACACCAATTTTCGATTGGTGGAACTCCGTGCGATTGTATTATCGCAGCATTGGATGGAGGATTACAAAAATTGGTTCCCGGAATAATGCCAAAGCTAGTTGTCAGTGGAATTAACCTCGGCCCTAATTTGTCGCAAGATGCATATCACAGCGGAACGATAGCTGCTGCACGTGAAGCAGGAATGTATGGAATGCCAGCAATCGCATCATCCTGGTCTTCATTTGACCCAGAAGGAATGGAAGTTGCAACTAATGCAACAATCCAATTAATCGAAGCAGCCTTGCAGGTACTTCCAGATGAGCCAGCAAATCTCAATCGTCCACATGTAGATGTGAACGCTCCTCATCTCACAGCTTGGCCAAATCAATCCAGTAAACCTTGGAGTGACGACCCAATTTCTGCACTTAGGAAATCATTTGCAGCCGGTGAAATGTTGCTCAATCTCAATGTTCCACGTGGATGGAATGGCAATTTCTCATCAACTCGATTGGGGATGCGTTGGTATCGTAGTGCGATTACATTCTCTAATGATACATCGACTTTCCAACTTGGAGCTGCAAGAATAGATGTAGATGAAGTTGCGAAAGGAGATGTTGACTCAGACATACTTGGTGTAGCAAGCGTCACTTGTATGCCTTCGTGGCCGCAAACCCATCCTCTTGAAATGGATATGCAACTACTAGGTTGGTCGCTAGAAAACAGCAAAGATGGAATGCCAATCTGGCTCTGATTCTAATTTATTCAAGTTCTAGGTTGACCCCTTCGTCTAGTAAGAAGTGAACTATTGCAATGCATGTGTGGCCTTGCAACCAGTTGCTTCCCAGGCTTCTGGGGAGTCCTCTGTCACATTCCAGGATTTTATCGTCACCAAGGATAAATCCAATCTCTTCAATTGAGAAATTGTTAGGTAGTGTTCCAGAATATAGATTTGGAGAATCAGCCTCTAGCCTAATTGTAGTGCAATCCCAATCATCTAAAGTCATCTCCAAATCTCCTCCTCCATCGTAGATTCCCGGGCTTCTTTCAATCCAGTGTCCTCTTGGTGGAATTGGCTCTTTGATGACGGCAGCCACTTTACCTGCAACTGCTCTCTCTTCAGCATGAATTCCTCTCAGTTCATTTGATACGAACTTGATTCTTCTTGCAGGACCAGGTCCTCCAAGTAAAATCATTGTAAATTCAACATTTTTCCTAATTCCATGACTGGTTAGAATCGAAGACATAAGTGCTCTAATTAGCACATCCATTCGTCCTGCTCCGCCAGCTAAATCATTCAGGGGTAGTTTGCCCTTCGCCATCGCTCTGGTTCCAACAATGACGAAGCGTCGCAGAAAAATCACCTATTGTTTTCAATGACTGAACGAATTGCATTGCACATGTCATTCTCTGTCTCGAGAATAAAGTGAGCTCCATGTGAATCTACAAGCCAGCCTCTTGGCATACCTTCTTTGCCGTAATCTTCCATTCTGTTGGCAATGGTAGCAGTCATTCCTGCAGTCTGGATTTGCGCATGTGCTCTATGAACTAGGTCCTTCTGCTTGATTCCACTTTCCAATTTGAAACCAATGCGTACAGATCCACTGCACATTTCCTTTAGTTCGCTTATGTGCTTAGCACCTTCTTTCAACTGAACATTAAGGTCACCTTGAAGTGATGCAATTTTACCTTCAACAGGTTCAGGTATGACATAATCAAGAACAGCAGCAGCATGAATCCAAACATCGATACCATCCTTGGTCAGTGCTTTCAATTCATCCAGCATAGAGTCCGGTTCTGGACATTTGATGTCCAAAGGCAGCCATTCAGGTTTGCTGACTGTGGTTACACCACTTACACAGGTTACATCCATCCCGTGACGGTATAGGTCGTCTGCAATTTTGTAACCAGTCTTGCCACTAGAGGTGTTTTGGACATATCTGACATCATCAATTGCGCTACGTGTTGCGCCTAAGGTTACGACTACGGAAGTATCATTCCTATTGACTAAATTACCAAGGCGTGCCACAATTTCTTCGTGATTAGGAGTCTTTCTCTTGCCTTCTTCTTCTGCTCCCCATAGGATTTGAACGCCCTGTTTTGTGCATTGGAATACTAGGTCTTCGGTAACTGGATCGTTGACTAGGTCATTATGCATTGAAGGTACCATCATAATTGGACAGTTCCTTCCCCTTGCTGCTGAAAGCGCCATTAGTAAAGGCCCATTCATTAGACCATGAATGAACGATGCGATTAAATTTCGAGTTGCAGGTGTTACTAGCACTGCATCAAAACTGGATAGAGCAGACAAATCACCATCCCAATCGGTAATGACTTCACCTTGAGATGCCCACCTAACTGCCATTGGGGTGATTATTTGTTGAGCTGATGTAGTCATAATTACTGAAACTTTAGCACCATGCCTTCTCAATTCTCTAGCAAGCCTGACCGTATCAACTGCAGCGATTCCACCGGTTACACCTAGCAAGACATGACGCCCACTAAGTGAACTGCCACGAACCTCTACATCGGTGTCACGCATGATACGCCCAAAAGACACTGCTTCAATACGGCTTCGCTAACAAAATGCGACATTGTTTCACAGATAACCGGTTGATTCAATTGTAAATCTCCACTCGAACTGGGTATGTCTGATGCTGATGAGATGATTCTCGCAGGCTCGCGGCCTCAGCATTCAAATCCAATAGATGCCCTACACAGCCGTACGTCATTTGTCTTCGTAGTAGATTCTTTGATTGTCACATTTTTCCTTTTCCAAATATTTAGAGAACTCGCATTTATACCTGGTATTTTCTTTTTGTCAGTTTGGGCAGGATATCGAAACAGGGCGGCTTGGGCATATTGGTTTGTACCACTAATCATCGGCGGACTTACTCTTGTATTCTGTGTGATCCTGTTTGCCTTTGTTATTCAGATTCTTTCTGGTTCAATTAGTGGCCTGTTATTTGCGGCAATACTTGCTTACGCAATATTTTCTTCGATTCGATTCATAAGAGTTCATTTCCATCCTGTATACAAAATGGGATACAGCGGTTACTCAATTTACGATGAGGGACATAAGTTGCCTGCTAACGAAATGCTAGCAGCCTGTCCTTCCTGCCTAGCAGTGCTAGCAGTAAATCCATTGTTGCTATCTTATGAGGACAGATGTCCCCACTGCGATTCGCCTTTGGTACTTGGTGGTCCAGAAGAAGAATGAACTACTCAGCGGGATGCTAGAGTCAAGTTCTTCCACATGTCTTCAGGAACTTCCATAGCCAGTCTTAGACCGCCCATTGCACCCAAGCGAACTGGGTCGTCTACAACGTGAACATTTACTTCACCCATGTCTGAAAGACGGCGCTCGATAAGTGCTCCAAGTCCTCTGATTCCGGAACCTCCACCTGCAAGAACCATGTTTCGGCGGAACTCGTCGTGGAATTCAGGGTTTGAACCAGCGATCAGTTGTTTGACATTGTCGACGATTGGGTCAACGATTGATTCACAAGCAGCTTGGACACAATCGGTGATGTCAAGAGACATTGCCTTACCTTCGATAGAGAAGTCAACCATGATTGGCTCATCAGGAGTGGACGTGGAAACGAATGAGTACTGTTCCTTCCAGCGGCGTGCCATGTCCTTGGTGATTTGAGCACCGTTGTATTTCTTCTGTACTTCAACGATGATTTGGTTGTCCACATAGTCACCAGCATATCCGGTGTGCATCTGGTCTCCTGGACCTGGGATTGTACCGTAGACACGGCAAAGGTCAGTAGTTCCTGCACCGATATCGATAACCAAGGTGTGCTCGATCATGTCTAGTGCATAAGCCACAGCGAAAGGCTCTGAGATAATCATTGCAGCGTTAACTGAACCAGCAGCAGCATCGAAGATTGAAGTCTTGTCAACGTGACTTGCTTCAGCAGGTGCTCCGATAACAGCAACTACACGGTCGTAATCTTCTGGGTCAGACAAGCCGATTAGGTGAGTGATGAAGTGAGCGATGAACTCACGGTCTTCTGGTGTATCCTTGATGACACCAAGTTCTAGAGGTCTGAATAGATTCA
Organism: Euryarchaeota archaeon UBA10; assembly: GCA_002498185.1. Taxonomy (GTDB): domain Archaea; phylum Thermoplasmatota; class Poseidoniia; order Poseidoniales; family Poseidoniaceae; genus MGIIa-K1. The sequence goes on from DAGO01000107.1 coordinate 14,627, forward strand.
GAGCTAGTCTGTTCTTTAGTGCTTCATTACCGAATAGAACATCTCTCTTCAGGAAATTTCGTGCAATTGGGTCCTTTGGAGTTCCAATTACTGTAAGTTCTTCTTCTTCGTGACTGTCGCTTGATACCATTACAGAGCGAAAGGTTCCAAGGTCAATTCCGATGTATAGTACTTCTTCAGCCATAATACTCGCCTAATCGGGCGATTGGCTCTCACCTTATGAAGAATACCTAAAGTGAGTATTCGATTTGCCACTGCTAAATAATCTATAATTCGTAACACTAACACCAATTTTCACAAGATTGGCAGTACCATGCAGCATAGTCAGCGTAAAGTTCTGCCATCTTACCGCAAATGGTGCATTCCTTGAGTGCATGGTCTCCAAAAATCTGCTGAACAATCTGGACATGAAGGTAATCATCGATTCCTAATTGCTGGCGCATAGCCCACAGCATCTGGTCCTCTGAAGGAGATATAATTCCGTCAGCTAGGCATATTTCTACAACGACTCTGTAATCTTCAACCATCCTAACGTCTCTAGGATCCATTGAAACTCCAGCCTTTTCAGCCACGATGTCTGTTCCGCCGGGGTCATCAACGAATATCACTAGTGAATCAGGGTTCAAGTCTTCACTTCGTAATTCTAGCAAAATCATGCTACCTTCCTGGGTAGCATAAACCAGATTAGAGAATCTGTTAATGACATTTGCAATCGAACGTGCGGTGTCTTCAGCAGTCCTGCCTCTTCGCCATCCTGTTTCACTAGCCTCATCATAAGCATAGAACTCAGTTCCTAGGCCAGGGTATTCAAGACGTACTTCTTCTCCACCATCAAAGCCATTAGCTACGATGGTGATACTTCCGACAGTAGTGTCTACTAGGTTATCATCATCGTCAAACGAGATCATCAGAGGTTTTCTTTCTTCGGCAGCTGCGTTGAAGTGACCACTCATACCGCTCATCCACTTGTCTTCCAATCTCTTCAGTGAGGCTTCCTGTTCTCCAGAAAGGCCCTTATCGATTCCCAAAACATTGGTCAAGTCACCGCTCTGCATTTCTTGCTTGAATTCTTCAATCAATTCCGCATCTCTACGGTATGTTTCAGGAGGGCCACGCTTTTGTGCAACGTGGTTTGGGTCTTTCCACTCATAACCACACCTAACACAACTAAGGTAGCCTGCAAGACTCGATGGTTGCTTTTCACCACCACATCGTGGGCAATCGCCATCTTCGCTGATGCTAAGATTCTCGTATGCCTCTCTACGCCCCTTTCGGATACCCATGTTTCACTTACGCATGCGACATATGATGAAGGTTATCATTCGTATTTACGTAAAACAGTAGCAATTCCCATGCCGCCTCCAATGCACATTGAAGCCAATGCATACTCGCCATCAACCCTGTTCAGCAATGAAGCTGCCTTGCCTAGTATCCTAGCGCCACTTGCTCCAAGTGGGTGCCCTATTGCTAGCGCTCCTCCATCGATATTCAATCTGGAATCTTCAGGAGAGATCTCGAGGTCCCGCAATACAGCGATTGATTGTGCGCTAAATGCTTCATTCAGTTCGATAACATCGACATCATCCATCGTTATACCTGCTCTGCTCAGAGCCTTCTTCGAAGATTCAACAGGCCCAATTCCCATAATATGTGGTGGAACACCTACTACTGCGGTTGAAACAATCTCTGCAAGTCCTCCTATGCTATGTTCTTCAACATATTTTTCTGAACAAATCAAATTGCATGCTGCTCCATCTGTGAGGGGAGAAGATGTTGCTGCTGTTACAGTACCATCTTCTAAGAAGGCAGGAGGTAATCTAGCCATCTTTTCGACTGATGTCTCTCTCATACAACCATCCACATCTATCACATTTTCATCGGTCTTAATTCCCACGATCTCTTTAGTAAGTAGTCCGTTACTTTGAGCACTAAGAGCCTTATTATGGCTGTGCAGTGCAAACTCTTCTTGCTCAAGCCGTGAAATAGAATAATCCTTGGCGAGGTTTTCTGCGGTTAATCCCATTGAAATGTATGCATCAGGAAATTTAGATTCAATTCCAGGATGCAGGTCTCGATTCCAGCCACCTCTTTTCACTAATGACATAGTTTCAACTCCGGCTGCCAAAAAAAGTTCCCCCGAGCCTAATTTGATAGCACCAGCAGCAGTGTGAGCTACTTGCATAGAAGAGCCACACAAACGATTGGTTGTCATTCCTGGAATAGTATCAGGCAGTTCTGGCAAATATGTCGCAATTCTGCCTAGGTTGAGTCCTTGCACTCCTTCTGGATATGCGCAACCCAGCATCAAGTCCTCAATATCGTTGACTTCGATGTTATTCTTCTCGATTATGCTCCTGATAGTTACTTCTAGCATATCCTCGGGCCTAACTGATGCCAATGCTCCTTTGTGGGCTCTATGGAACGGAGTTCGCAAGTAGTCTGCAATTACTGCTCGCATGACCTGTCCAAGCCGTCTGATTTCATCATCATTGCCCTGAAAATATCTCAGTTGATAGAACGGATTATGAAGGGGTTGCTGTCAGCCCGAGACATGTTGCGTCAATGTAAGAAGCGCTCTTGCTCAATCAATAACGGACACTTTACTGGTAGTAACTGTCCAGTTTGTAATGAAGAAGGCAAGTTCATCATGTCTGATAGAGAAGCCAACAGCCTGGGACGAATTTTGGCATTAGTACTACGTCACGCACCTGAAAAGTTTGATGTTGAAATGGACCTTAATGGATGGGTTAATTCTCGTGAGTTATCAGAGGCCATCCAAAACAAGAGAAGGCATTTCCACTGGCTACGTGGCTGGCATTTTGAAGCAATTGCAAATGCAGACACAAAAGGCAGATATCAAGTCGAGGGAGAAATGATCAGAGCAACTTACGGACATTCTATCGAATTGGAATTAGACCTACCGACAGATGACATCCCTGAAGCATTGTACTGGCCGTGTGATCCTGAGACTGTTTCAACTCACATGGAGTATGGTATTACAGCAGGGGACAGAAAACACGTTCACTTGTCAAAGACAATTTCCAATGCTATGGAAGCAGGACACGTTCGAATTAGCCGCCCTGCAATTTTGGAGGTCGACACTACCAGAGCTATTGCAGATGGATTTACTATTTGGCGAGCGGGTAAGACAGTGTTCTTGTGCGAAGAGATGCCACCTGACTACTTGTACCATGTCGAAGCGGATGACCCTTCAATCCAAGACATGATTGCAATGTGGGAAGAAGAGTGATTATTCCACATAGTTACCGCAACTAGGACAGAAGTCCAAGTCTGGGTCCATGTTTGCACCACAATGTGGGCAGAAGCCACCGGCGATTGCAATTACTTGTTTGGCAATTTTTGCAGAATCCGGGTCTTGAGTTGCAAGTGCCTGAACTATTTGCATTGGGTTCTGTCCTAGTTTAGACAATTCCTTGAATTTGTTAGCAAAATCAATCGCCAATAATAGAGAAGATTCAATTTGCCACTGCCTCTTCTCTCTTTCGATTTTATCAACAATATCTTCGCATGCATCTAATTCTGCCTGCATGTGGCGGATGAACTCATCCACCGATGGTGACTCTGTCATGTTACGACCCTATCCAGACTCCCATGTAAATCCAATGCACACATTAGTACGAAATGTGTGGCATAAGCATGGCCGGCACAGTTGTCATCAAATGGGGTGGAGGATTAATCACTCACAAAGACAAGTTGTGCAGCGTCAATCAGAACGTAATCGATTCTTTGGCAAATGTTTGCAAAAACTCCAACAAAAAGTTGGTTATCGTACATGGTGCAGGTTCTTTTGGACATATGAAGGCCAAAAAATTCCGCCTAGCCGAAGGAAGAGTGGCGGGTCTGAGTCAAGATGAAGCTGTTGCTGAGGTACGGAATGACATGTTAGAACTTAATCAAAAAGTAGTTTCTTCATTGGAATCAAGAGGTTTGGATGTGCGATCATTTCCTCCTCATCAGTGGGCTAAGGGAACAGGGCCAAACTTTTCTGGAGAACTCCCGCTTTACGAGGGAATTACCGTTGTTTACGGTGATGTTGTTGATGACGAATCAAACGATTTCGGTATACTTTCTGGAGACGACCTGATGCTGCGTTATGCCAAGGAGTTACCCGATGTGGAAAGGGCGGTTTTTGCAATAGGGGGCGTGGATGGAATTCTGAGGGTTCCTCCCAGTAAGGCCGGTCCAGGTGATTTGATTGAGGAATGGAATCCTTCGATGGAGTTCGAAGGAGAACATGCTGCAGAGATAGATGTCACTGGAGGAATTGGATTGAAGGCTACCAGAGGGTCAATGATTGCTTCTGGGGGAGTTGATGTCATTCTTGTTAATGGTGAAATCCCGCAAAGAGTTGCTGATGCAATTGAGGGGTTGCCGGTAGTTGGGACAAGAATAGTTCCGGGGAACTGTTGATGTAGTGGACGCGAAACCGGTTGTACGGTGAGTGCATGTCTGGATATGGCATAGAGGATGTTCCGACCATGCAATTCGAGGCTGATGCCTCCGAGGTGTTGGCTGGCTCTGACTCAATTCAAGAGTCTCTCATGTCAGAGGCAGTCATTCAAGTAACTGAAAATGACGAAGTCGTTGGACCAATCTCAAAATTTGATAGCCATCACGGGGATGGAAAGTACCACCGAGCATTCAGCGTGATGCTTTTCGATTCTTCTGGCCGTTTGTTGCTGCAAAGAAGAGCATCGCACAAAATCACATTCCCAGATGTGTGGGCAAACTCATGTTGCTCTCATCCATTACACTCTGAAGAAGAAATGGAACTCAAAAACGCTCTAGGAGTCAAGAGGGCTGCAATCAGAAAATTGGAACAGGAATTAGGTATTCATCCGTCTCAAGTTCCTATTGAGAAGTTTGATTTTGTTACAAGAATGCGTTACCAAGCTCGCCAAGACGAAGATTGGATAGAGAGAGAAATCGACCATTGCTTAGTCATCCATGCTGATGTAGATGTGAATCCTAACCCGAATGAAGTTAGTGAAATTAAGTGGGTATCCCATGAAGATTTAGAAGAAATGTTGGTCGCTGATGATACTGAAAATGTCATTGCACCATGGTTCAGATGCATTGCTGCAAGAATAATGGATGATGATTGGTGGAGACCAGGCTGTGTATCGGCTGATGATATGATTCACGATATGGGCGACGTATCTCACATGCTACCGAATGCAATTGGTGCAGACTTGTCAACAAGTATCGCTGAGGTCAAGGACTTGGTAGAGAGCCGAATTGAGCGAGCACTGACTCACAGCAAACTTCCAAGATTATCTGGTGCAATGATGCATCTCGTAGAAGGAGGAGGTAAGCGTCTGAGAGCAACATTGCCTTGGCTAGTAGCCAAGGCAGTTGGAGACACCCACTCAGGCCTGTTGGATGTTGGGGCTGCCATAGAAATCATTCACAATTTCACCCTAGTTCATGATGATATCATGGACGATGATGATGTACGTCGTGGCCGGCCAGCAGTTCACGTAGAGTATGATTTGCCTACAGCAATTAATGCAGGAGATGCAATGTTGGCCATCGCATTTGAGGCTATGGCAGTAGCAGAAGGAATCGAGCCAGAATTGTTACCATTCCTAGTAAAGCGAATTGGTCGAATGGTTCGAAAGTGTAGCGAAGGACAGCAACTCGATATTGAATTTGAAGATAGAGATGTGGTTTCTGAAGAGGAGTACATCGAAATGATTCATGGTAAAACCGCTGCAATGTTCCTGACCTGTGCAGAAGTTGGTTCGCATCTTGCAGGTGCGGATGAAGAAATCATCCAATGCATGCATGATTGGGGCTTGGCCCTTGGCTTGTGTTTCCAATTGATGGATGATTTAATCGACGTTTTATCAGACTCTGATACACTCGGTAAGCCAAGTGGAAGTGACGTAGCCCAAGGTAAGCGGACGCTGATGGTTATTCACGCACTCAGACAACCTGCTTCACAGGCTAAGGACGATTTGCTTGCTGTTCTAGGTAAAGGTGACAACGTTACTGCAGAACAGGTCGCCAGAGGTCATCAAGCATTACACGATTTGGGTTCAATCGATTATGCGAAGGCAAAAGCTGAAGCATACCATCGTAAAGCTCACGATTGTTTAGATAGAATTTCAGAAAATCCCGCACTTAGGGCTCTGCGAGAGTTGACAGATTACCAACTCAACCGGATATACTGATTCTACCCGGTTTCAAAACCTTGCAATACCATCGAGTTTCACCGGGGTATTTTTTGTGAGATATTCGATTGAAGTAGCCATTTGTGAATGATGCTTCAATTGTTTTACACGGCGTTGCGGCAGAAACTACTTCCAATATGCAATCACCAACTTCTAATGTTGAACCAATCGTTAGATTGAATCCTTCAACAAGTAAATTTTCTCCAGTTGAACCGGGTGTTATTGGATGTCCTTCAGACTGTAATTTAGTCAGTATTTCATTATCTAAAACACAAACTGCTTTCATTTCTCCACCGTGATGTTTTTTGTCAGCTTGGTCATCTCCAACTAAGCCTAGCAAAGAAATCTCTGCAGAATCAACTGCAAGTTTCGGAACTCCCCCATTGGAGACGAAAATCCCCAAAACCTGGCCCATGTAAGTCACCTGGGTGAACTTATTCAGTCAGCGTAGTAAGATTCTGGGTTTGGATCTGGCTTCAATCCCTTTCGTGTTCTGATTTCACCGACTACCTTGTCGAATAGTTGAGGTGGTAACATCTCGAAACCGATGTTTTCTGAGTTCCAGACAGCACGGCCCTGGGAAGCAGCACGGATGTCGTTGGAGAATCCGAATGTTTCAGCAACAGGCAGTGTTCCGATAACAGTGGTTGCTTCACCTTCAGATGGCATATCTTCGATGATTCCTCTTCTGTTGGTGATTTCACGAGTAACTTGTCCTAGCCAGTCGTTTGGAACGCTGACGTGAGATCTCTGCATTGGCTCCATCAAGACTGTGCGTGCACGTAGCATTGCACCCTTGATACCGTTTCTAACTGCAGGAATAGTCTGAGCTGGTCCACGGTGGATTGCATCTTCGTGCAACTTTGCATCGACTAGTCTGACCATCATTCCCATAACAGGTTCGTCAGCCACAGGTCCCTTCTTACAAACTTCATTGAATGCTTCAATAATCAATTCACGAGTCTCGTGAAGTCCTTGGATACCCTTTGTGTCATTCACAAGTACGTTTGTTCCATTGATTGCGTAAATCTTGCGCATTAGGTCCTTGTCCATTCCGAACTCACCGAACTTGCTTCCGACTTCCTTTGCATCTCCGGACCTGATTGTTCCGTTTCCGAAGTGGCCTTCTCTCAATGCAGCGACGACTTCAGCGGAAAGTGGTTCACATTCCATCATGAATCTGTTGTGGCGGTTTGGAGACTTACCTTCGAAGGAGCGTCCCTTGTTGTTGCCTTCAACAGATTCTCTGTATACAACAATAGGTGGGCTGACCTTTACCTTGATGTTCTGCTCTTCTTCCAATCTGTAGACTGTAATTTCCAAGTGAAGTTCTCCCATACCTGCTAGAAGTGCTTCACCAGTTTCCTGATTTGTCATAACTTGTAGAGATGCATCAGATTTTGCAAGTGACCTTAGAGCGTCGATGAACTTTGGCAGGTCTTTCATGCTCTTTGGCTCAACTGCAACGGTAACTACCGGGTCAGAGTAGTGTCTAATTGCTTCGAATGGAGTGAAATCCTTGTCTCGAGACAATGTTACACCAGCAGCTGCTGAGCGGATTCCAGTGATTGCTGCGATATTTCCAGCAACAACCTTTGGTACGGTGATTCTGTCTCCACCGACCATCATGCTGACTTGCTGAACACGCTCAGGCTTTGCAGCACCGATTGCGTAAACAGATTCACCTTGGTTGATAGCACCAGAGTACAATCTTCCTACAGCGACTTCACCAGCGTGTGGGTCCATCCAAATCTTAGTGATCATCATTGCTAGTTCGGCATCTGGGTCACAACTTACCATTGCTTTACCGATTGGAGTGTCTAGGTCGCCAGTCCAAATGTTAGGAATACGGTATGGTTGTGCTTCGACAGGGCCCGGTAGCTTGGTAACTGCCATGTCTAGAAGAACTTCGTGAACAGGAGCTTTTTGTGCTAGTTCTCTCTGTTGTTCGTTGTTACAATACTCGAAGATATCCTTGAATGAAATTCCGGACTTAGCCATGTATGGTACTGTTATACCCCAGTTGTGGTATGCAGAACCGAATGCTACAGTTCCGTCACCTACGCTTACTTGCCATTCCTTCTTCTTTTCTTCAGGAGCGAATTGGCGAATCAACTTGTTGACCTTGGTGATGGTTTCCTTGAACCTCTCCATCATGTCTTCAGGAGTTACTTGCAATTCGTTGATTAGACGGTCAACCTTGTTGATGAATAGTACAGGCTTTACCTTCTCCTTCAATGCTTGACGAACAACAGTCTCTGTTTGAGGCATTGGTCCTTCTACAGCACATGCTAGAATGAAACAGCCGTCAACAGCACGCATAGCACGAGTAACGTCGCCACCAAAGTCAACGTGACCTGGTGTATCGATTAGGTTGATGAGATAGTCAGTTCCTTCGACGCTGTGAACCATAGATGCTGAAGCAGCGTTAATGGTAATTCCACGAGCGCTTTCTTGCTCATCGAAGTCTAGAACTCTGCTCTTTCCAGCTAGGTCTTCGCTCATCATTCCTGCACCTGCAATCAGGTTGTCAGAAAGTGTAGTCTTTCCGTGGTCAATGTGAGCAGCGATACACAAGTTACGAATCTGTGGTAGGATGTGCATAACTTCTGTTGCCTTCTTGATGTTGTCTTCTTTACGGCCCATGGTAAATCACCTGACTCTCGTCTGTTCTCGCCACCTTGAAGGGGTTTATCAAATCGACTAC
>DAGO01000047.1:0-908 GCA_002498185.1 Euryarchaeota archaeon UBA10
TCGCATCGTAATAGTTCACAACGGGACGATAAGAGCCGATGGTTCTCCTGACGAGTTATTGCATGAAACAGGACAGGAATCCCTTGAGGAGGCCTATGTTTCACTAACATCTGACAAAGCAAGAGCGCGAAGTGAAGATGACAAAAAGGAAAGCAAGTTGGCAAAATGGTGGAGACGATTCCTCACTGGAAGCACACCTGATTACAAGGAGGTGTCTGAGGATGAGTGATTCTTGGAGGTTTATCTCGACAATCGCAAAGAAGGAGGTAATCGAATTCGTTAGAGATTGGCGGACCTTGATTGCATTAATCGTGATACCACTCCTTATCTTCCCTGCTCTATTCATTGCACTACCACTTCTATTACAATCTGAAGCTGCTGAATTAGATGCAATGGAGTTGGATATTGTATGGCAGGGAGACCTAAATGATGAGTTGAATATGTCGTTTGCTGAATCCAATCTGATTATTGTCTATGAAGAGATGCCAAGTGAAATCAACAATTTATCGGATATTGGAAAAGACCTTGACCGCATAAGGAACCAGGAAACTCAGGCAGTCTTCAGGTTATTAGAAAACGAAACAGGTTGGAAGTTTTCAGTCCTGTACATTTCAACTAGCGAAGCATCTAGTGAAGCCAGAAGTAGAATTATTGATGCAATTATCGACTGGGAATCAGACGTGGTAAATGGCACTTTAGTTGAAGCTGGGCTTGACCCTGAATCGACCCTCGACCCGGTGACATGGGATGGAAATTGGGAAGAGGCCGATGCTGCAACTAAAGGTGAGCAAGCTGGATTAGCGCTATCACTATTCATACCAATGGTCATTGCAATATGGACCGCTTCGAGTGCAATTCAACCTTCAATTGATATGACTGCTGGCGAGAGGGAAAGAGGGACATTAGAG
>DAGO01000047.1:1008-6523 GCA_002498185.1 Euryarchaeota archaeon UBA10
CCCTGAATCGACCCTCGACCCGGTAACATGGGATGGAAATTGGGAAGAGGCAGATGCTGCAACTAAAGGCGAACAAGCTGGATTAGCGCTATCACTATTCATACCAATGGTCATTGCAATATGGACCGCTTCGAGTGCAATTCAACCTTCAATTGATATGACTGCTGGAGAGAGGGAAAGAGGGACATTAGAGGCTTTGTTGTGCCTACCATGTTCGAGATTACAATTACTGATAGGTAAATGGCTAGCCGTTGCAAGCATCACTAGTGCCGGAGTGGCATTGCAAATTGGCGGTCTATTATTCGCAATAACTTACCTTGCGTCATCCTCAGTAATCGGCATTCCTTCCGTTTCTGCGATGAGTATAGCACTGCTGCTAGGAGCAGTAGTAATTTTTGCAATAATGGTAGTTGCTTTCGAATTGGCCCTAGCAATGAAAGCACACAGTGTCAAAGAAGCAGGTTCGCTACTTGGACCAGCAATTTTGTTCATCATTTTCCCGGCACTGTTCACACAAGTAATCAACCTAGATAGTATCGAATCCTGGTGGTTCGCTGTACCATTGGTCAATATATTACTGGCCATGAGGGAATTATTGCTAGATAGAATAATTCTAGAACACGTATTGGTTTGGTTGACGTCAAGCATACTGTATGCAGGGTTAGCTGCTTGGTTTGCTGCAAGACAATTCAAGCGGGAAGATCTAGTGGCTTCTATTTCCTAAGTCATTAGCATAATATACTACCCGGTGTAAATAATACACCATGGCAATAATCCATTGGCTAAAAGAAAGCATGCGTGTTTGGGACGGCGGTTTAACTGCAAAAATTGCAAAAAGCAAAAAGGAACATCAATAATACTATAGTAATACTTGAGGAATACCTTGATATTCTATGGGCTTTGCCACTAAATCATGCCAAAGGTAAGTTTGGACATGCCGGCTCAGATTCTTGAAGACCTGAAATTGCATGTTGGTGATGATGCTAAATTCGTTAGTGTAGCTGATGCAATTAGAACTGCATGCCGCAAAATGCTAGACCAGTTAGACCTTATTGACGCCAGACATGGCCGAATGGAGGGTTCAGAATGATAACTAAAGAAGATGCTATGAGGGCAGTTAGTACTTTGCTAAAGTACATCGAAGGTGATGATGGACGAGAAGGACTAGTTGATACTCCAAAGAGAGTAATACAATCCTATGAAGAAATATATTCTGGGTATGCAATGGATCCTGCAGAGGTGCTTTCTTCAACTTTCAATGGTGAAGGTTATGATGGAATTGTATTGTTACGAGATATTGAATTCCACTCGACATGTGAGCATCACTTACAGCCATTCAAGGGGAGAGCGCACGTTGCTTACATTCCAACTAACAGAATTGTAGGCATCAGTAAATTAGCGCGAATCGTAGAGTTACATGCACGCCGATTACAAAACCAAGAAAGAATCACCAAGGGAATTGCTGATGACTTAGAAGAGCACCTTTCACCCCTAGGAGCAGCAGTAATCATCGAAGCGGCACACGGGTGCATGCAGTGCCGAGGTGTGCAAAAGCAAAATGCTGTTATGACAACGAGTGCGATGCGCGGTGTCTTCTTCGATAAAAATGAAGCTAGAAGCGAGTTGATGCAGTTAATTCAAAGTCCGTCATTGTGAGATGGTCGAATGGTCACATATCCAATAGTCGAGATTTTTCACTCCGTTCAGGGTGAAGCATTCCATGCTGGAATACCTCATGTTTTCATTAGATTTGGTAACTGCAATCTCAGATGTGAATGGTGTGATACAGACTTCCTAACCTTTGAGGAGATGCAACTTGAGGACATTGTTAATGAAGTCTTGCAGCACAACTGCAAAAGGGTCATTTTCACAGGCGGAGAGCCCTGTCTACAAGATTTGGATACTATTGGTGCTGAACTAAAGAAGCATGGTATCAATTTGTCAGTTGAAACAAATGGCACAATCCCAGTACCCCAAATAATCGATTGGATTTGTGTATCACCTAAAGATCAGGTTTATCCTAATGTAACAATAAAGCAGAGAATTGGTGATGAACTGAAAGTTGTATACTGTGGACAAGACTTGTCGATGTATGATGAATTGAAGCAAGGATTTGAACACCATTTCATTCAACCTTGTTACATGGAAAACGATACTGTCGAGCAAAATGGTCGAAGTTTCGCTACGGTCGAAAACATCGTAAAAAATAATCCCGGTTGGCGTCTATCGCTACAAACTCACAAATGGATGGGGGTAGATTAATGCGTGCAGTAATGGCATTAAGTGGAGGAATGGATTCAACAGGCTTGTTAATCCATTTATTGTCCAAGGGATACAATGTAAGTTGTATTTCTTATGAATACGGCCAAAAGCACAATATCGAACTTGAGAGAGCTAAAGCAAACATCGATTACCTTGCCCAAAAAGGGTACGTTGTTGAACACCAGGTTGCCGATTTATCTTCAGCAATGGGCCTATTTCATTCAGCACTCACGAGCGACGATATTGAGGTCCCGGAAGGACACTATGAAGAAGAACAAATGAAGGCAACAGTAGTGCCAAATAGAAATGCAATTTTTGCATCCATACTGTACGGATATGCATTATCTGTTGCCTTACGTGAGGATACGAATGTAATCATCGCCTTGGGTGTTCATTCTGGAGACCATGCAATATATCCAGATTGTAGGCCTGAATTCTATGACGCTATTGGTAATGCATTTTCAGTAGGTAACTGGGATAGTGAAAAGGTGTCTTTTCACCTACCATACATCGATGGCAATAAGGAAACAATATTGCGTGATGCCTTGATATCATGCCAAAAGTTAGACCTAGATTTCGATAAAGTATTCGCAAATACAAACACCTCATACAATCCAGATAAAGCTGGTCGCTCTAGTGGAACCAGCGGGGCCGATGTGGAAAGGATACTTGCCTTCCATGCAATTGGAAGAAAGGACCCAGTCGAGTATGTGACCTCCTGGGAAGAGGTGCTCGAGGGGGCACTAAAGGCACAATTGCGGCATTATGTTATGAAAGAAAATGGCACTGAAAGACCATTTACAGGAGAATATGACAAGCACTTCGCAGAGGGAAATTATTACTGCGCTGGGTGTGACAAACTCCTATTCACATCCGATTCAAAGTTTGATTCGGGATGTGGATGGCCTGCATTCAGCCATGAAGCAGAGGATGCGAATATCACTCAATTGGAAGACACAAGTCATGGTATGAAGCGAATAGAAGTAAGGTGTTCAGAATGTGATTCGCATTTGGGACACTTATTCCACGAATACCGAGGTCCGAGATATTGCATCAACTCCATTTGCTTGAACTTTAGAGGTGATTAACTTGGCTAGATTTTTTTCGATTAAGAAATATGGGCACGAACGAGGACTATCTGCAGCTTTCAGACAATGGAGGGCCGATAGTCATTGTAAATTCCTACATGGATACTCGCTCGAATTTGAGTTCGAATTTGGTGCACATGAGTTAGATGAAAGAAATTGGGTTGTTGATTTCGGTGGACTCAAAGAATTAGAATCCTGGCTCAGGAAGAATTTCGATCACAAAACCTTGGTTGCTTCAGATGACCCTAAATTGTCTGAATTCAAATCAATGGAAGAAAATGGAATAATCGACCTAATTATTGTCGAATCAACAGGTGCTGAAATGTTTGCTAAAATGGCCATGGAATACTCTACTAAACTAATTGCAGAGAACTATGGCGACAGATGCTGGGTTGAAAGTGTAACAGTCAGGGAACACGGTGCAAATAGTGCGAAATGTAAAAGAAAAATTTAGCGAAATAAGGCGACTATTGATCATCCTTTGGTCTCACTCTTTTTCTTCTCTCTCTTTGCCAATTCGGGTCACCTGATTGCTTTTGGAGAGATGTTGCCCCTTGGACAAAAGCTCCAATCATCCTTTCTGCTTCTGAGTCAATAGGAAGGCCACGCAATATTACTCTGTCAAATACATCAGCAATCAGTTCATTTTTATCACTGTCAAGGGAATGAGAGAATTCGGATATTGCCTGTTTCAGTATTTGTCTTAGTTCCGGTGTAACCGCTCGTTTTTTCTCTACTCCACGAATCATCTTACCTCTCTTCACCCTATCTCTGTGCAGTTCGTATACGCAATGGCCAACAGCCTGTGACAAATTTGCGATAGGATAGCCTTCCCATGTTGGAAGCGTAAGCAAAAAGTCACAGCGATCTAAGTCACTTGTTGAGAGGCCTTTACCTTCCTCTCCAAAGACTAGGGAAACTTTACCCTCAAAACCTCTTAACATTTCAGCAAAATCCCACGGTAAGACGAAATGACGTTTTAGTACCTTTGAGCCAACCTCGCGCTTTCCACTTGTTCCGATTACAAGAGAAGATTCAGATACTGCATCGTCCAAAGAGGTATAGACCCTTGTTGCATCTAAAATTCTTCCAGAATGCTTTGCTCTGTTTCTAGCTTCCTCGTCATCAGTAGAGCAATTAGGATTAACCAACGCCAATTTATCGAATCCATGGTTCAACATTGTCCTGCAAATCGCACCCAAGTTGCCAGGGTGATTTATTCCCACTAAAACAATATCCAATTCATAATTTGAGTCGGGAAGAGGGATATCCATCCTGTCGCCCATTACATGACCTCCGCAATCCAGCGTGGGTCACAGGGAGCATAGAGAAAAACCACCGCATCCTCATCGTTTTCTCTATCTGGCATGATGATTGAATGCTTACGAAAATTATGCTTATTTCGCAAGTGCGAAATTAACATCGTCAGTTCATCCTTACTGCCATGAACACTAACTGGTGTTCTATCCCAGGCGACTCTAATCGCCATGAGTTACCCTCAGTCAGTACGGCGCTGGCGGTATCTTGTGACATAGCCAGCAATCCAATTGCGCAACTTCTTTGACTGGACATCAGTCAATTGCTCGACCATCTTCTTGTTGTGGTCGAAATCATCGGTGAACTTTTCACCGTGTTCCTCGCAAAGGATAATCGCACGTAGTTTGATGAATGTTGGTCTAATGTTACCCATTTTCACTCCTCCATTAATTTGACTTCAATCGGGATGTCAGGCTCGTCGTGACGTGTTACCTGAAGGCGGATTTTTCTTGGAGGATTCTCAATTCCTCTAGACCAAATCGCTTCGTTAACTGATGGATCAATCCATACTTCTTCATCTTCACGAACCTTGAGGTGCTTGACTACCTCATTCTTGATAATTTGAATTGCTCTTGGTGCTCTCTTGTAACGAGTAATGTTCCATGCATTTCTCAAAGGAACTACCAATTCACTAACTGCTGCGCGTGCCATTCTATTCACCTCTGTAACTTGGAGCGTCTCCAGTGATGACGCTTGGGATGTGAAACAGTATTACGTGAAGTCTTCAGCATAACCCAAACAGGAACACGGCGGTTCTGCTTGCCTGCTTTTAGTAGGCGGATCTTCTTTGCGGCTGGCTTGTTACGTGACATATTTTCACCTCAGATTCTTCTAATGCTAGTCTCTCT
>DAGO01000070.1:0-1168 GCA_002498185.1 Euryarchaeota archaeon UBA10
GTACTAGAAGTTGTTATGTTGCTCCATGTTCCTTCTTGCTGGATTTGGACATAATCTAAACCAGAGCCACTTCCGTCATCAGTAGCACTATCGAATCCTGAAATGGTTATTTCAGTGCTATCGCTCCACTCGCCTCCATCTCCAACAGTCGGTGTAGTCATCGTAGGGGCGGTTCTGTCTATTCCGATGAACATCGTTTTGCTTGCTGAAAGCCCGGAACCGTCCCAAACTGTCAACCTCGGATTGTAAGTTCCTTCTGCGATTGCGCCAGTGTTCCAGTCCCATCCATAATTCAGTGTTCCCGGACCGTCATCTGAAGGAGTACCAGGCCCCGGTACATTTGCTAGACTTGCATGTGTGAGGTCATCGTCACTAGCAGACCAAGTAAATCCTAGGGTTCCATTAGCATCTAGGGCATACCAAGCACGGTCCAACGCAGTAGTTCCACTACCATAACCCGAATTAGACAATGCGAATGATGTGATTACAGGGACTTGATTGACAATATTGAACTGCCCACTAGAAGACCAAACTGAGAAGTTTCCAACACTCGAATCCCATGCTCTAGCTCTGAACGTCCATGTGCCATTTTCATATCCTGTTGTGTCAACGTGTTTTAGCCATGGCGTCGATGTCAAATTAGCAACTTCATCCCAATTGGTTCCGTCGCTGGAAATATCGATTTCAATACTTGAGATTGTTCCATTACCAGTTGAGGAAAAACTCAGTGTGTACAAGCCCTTTACGTCTTGGTTTTCAGTGGGCCCATTCGCGAATACCAATGTCAACTCGCTATCAGCGTATTTTACGACCTTTGAATCAGGTAAAAACACATCACCACTTTGCCCCATAGTCATGATAATCACGACCAATAGCACCGAGATGAAGCGCCTCATCAATTACCTGACAACACCCTCCGCCCTTGAATGCTCGCATTGCAACACCCCCCTTCGGGGTGTGTTGCGGGTTTGGAATAACCATCCGAACCCTTTCTAGGAGTCGGTTGTTTCAAGTGCTACCCCTGTCCTCTTGCAACCATGGCAAGGTCTGTCTTGACTGGTATTGTCCTCGCGATGCTGATTGTCTCAGTAATGCCAATATCTGCGAATGCAGAAGATAGTGGGGGAGTGCAAGCCTCTGAGTCAACAGTTGCAATCTCTCCTTCAAA
>DAGO01000070.1:1557-24420 GCA_002498185.1 Euryarchaeota archaeon UBA10
GATGTGATTTACAAATTCTATTGGAATGGCGTATCATCATCACAATTGATTACAGCAAATACTGTTGACATACCAGCAGAGTCCACTGCAGATGTTCAGATTGTTAAATCTGGATTAACTGTTGGCGAACACAAAGTGTGGGTCGCATTCGAGTATGCGGACTCTGGTGAACAGATTTTCTTCTCAGAAATTATCGTTAGTGGCCTAGCGGACTTGGAAGTAACTACAATTTCAACTAGCCCTGTTGATGTTCAATCTGGAGATGATGTGTTAATCTCAACTGAAGTTTCCAACACAGGTTCACAGGATGCTGATGCTAGCAGATTGCAAATCAATTTGGAATCTCAGAGTGAAATTGTGGACGTTCCTGCAATACTTGCGGGTGAAAGCACTTGGGTCAATCACACGATGGCTGCTCCTTCGTCTGGAAGCTATGACTTTACTGTGACACTTGATCTCGACGATGCTGTAATTGAAGCAGATGAAGATAACACATTCACCTCCTCTCTAACCGTCAATTCCAGGATGGATGTTTCTCACCTTGGAGAATTGTCTGTTTCTGTAGAGGAAGGAGCACTTCAGGGCCCGTGGACAATATCTGGGACATTGATTCGTACCGCAGGAGATGGAGTTTCTGAAGTGCCAATGAGAATTGAAGTTAAGGATGATAATGGAGTAAATATTCCGTTGCCCACATTCTACGTTAACATTAGCGGCGGAGAAAACGCACAACAAGCATGGTCATTTGACCTATTGTACACACATGTTTCTGGTCTATCCTCTGGTAACCACCAAATTACTGCTGCAATAGATCCATATGGTACAGCCAGTTTCATTCAAGAGAGTATTGAAAATGATAGAATTAGTACCTATTTTGACAAGTTCGATATCCCGGATGTTTCAGTCGACCCGTTCGCAGTTCCGTCTAGAAACACAGTCAATAGCGGAAGTAATGTCGATTGGACGGTAGCAATTACCAACACTGGAGATGTCGAAGTCAAGGGTAAGTTGATTTACACATGGGAAGGACAAACTGTAGCAGAAAGCTCTCAACCAATTATCACAATTCAAGCAGGTGACACTTACATTTGGCAAAACACACTGCCTACAGAAAGTGGTTCACACACTGCTGAATTCGAGGCTCAATGGATTCCTTTATCCAGCTCATTCGATGAAAACCCTCTCAATTCGTTTGCGAATGGTAGTGTCGAAGTTAATGCTCAACTAAGACTCTCCTGGTCTATGACTTCAATGGAGTTAGTCGATTCAAATCAAGAACCAGCGGAGTTCCCGTTAATGGCTGGCGATGAATACACAGTCTCAATCAAACTCGCTTCACAAGAAACAGGAACAGTGACTTATTCGTGTGAAAATGAGGTGGGTGAAGTCTTCGCTACAATACCAGTTGTGATTACTACTGGTGGCCAAATTGTAACCGTTGAGTGTACATTTACAGCATCTGCGCCTTACACGAACATCAACCTAATTCCAAATGAGACAATGGTCAGTTCCACACAATCTTGGAATTGGGATTCCAAAGAATCTAGCAACAATGTTGCAGACGACCCAGGGAGTATGACATTCCAGACCGCAGGAATGATCGCAATTATTTGTGTCATTTTGATTGCAGTATTAATCGCTGCAGTAATTTTGACAAGAGAAGTAGAAGAAGAAGTCGAACGTGATATCTTCGATTATTGTCCTGCTTGTGACGGTGAATTGAAAGGAGGAGAAGACCGCTGTCCTTGGTGTTCATTCAATCTCAAGAAGGCAAGGAAGCAATTCCACGATTGTGAGAGTTGTGGTGAATCTATACCAGACTTGCTCGCAAACTGTCCTTACTGTGGTGCTGAACAAGACACGTCCAAATTCTTTGAACAAAGAGAAAGAAGAGTCTTCGAGAAGGAAGAAGTTCCACTTCTTGATGAAGAAGAAATTGACCCAGAAACCATTCACGCAGCTGGATACGAAGGGTTCGATGAAGCTGTCAAAGAATTCGGATATGACGCTGATGATTTGGAAGACCACTGGGATGAGAACATCGCTAGAGCTGAAGCAGAAGTTGAGGCTGCATACGATAGAAGAATGGCAGATGAGGAAGTCGAGTTGGATGAAGAAGAAGCACTGACAACCGTAACTACAACACTCAAGTCTATCGAAGAAACATTCGAAGGACACGATATTGATGCAATCCTAGAGAATAAGGACATCAAGGCTCATACTGATGACGGAAGTGAATTATCTGCTAGCGATGCAGATATTCGTGGCAAATTGTACGAAATCACCGGAGAAGATGGTGTAATGCCTGGCGATGAAGTGCAAGTCGGAATGGGAGTCCAAGACCGTTCACTGGCAGGAAATATTCTGCCAGATGACGCAATGGATTTCTCTTTCGATGATGAAGAAGCCGACGAGTTGAATCCTGCCGCAGCTGCGGCTGCTGAAAACAAGAGGCGACGCGGTGTGAGAAGACGCTCCAAGAAGGTGGAAACCGCTGAATGTGGCGCATGTGGCGCGGATATCCCAGTAGATGCAAGCGAATGCTCTGTTTGTGGAGCTAAGTTTGAATGAGGAATCTAAATGGAAAAGAGTAAGCATAAGATTACTACAATAGTAGGTATTCTTGCATTGTGCTGGGGAACTCTGGGAATATCCGTAATGTCTTGGGCCGCTTACACTCAAATCACTTCAGGTGATTACCAAGGAGGAACTGGCGGGGTTATCTTTGGACTGATATACAGTGTCGTGGCAATATCTGGAGCGATTTTGATGCTCAAGAGAAAGAAAATTGGCCAATACATGCTCTGGTTTATCGAACCTTGGGCAGCGATAGATAACACTCTACACTACGATGACCTCTCTGCTCCTTACCTTCTTCCACTCACTCTAATTGTGATTTGGTCGCTGCCTACAATAATTGGCAAAGACCTCGAATAGAATTTGATGCCTGTCAGTACTCATAGGGTTCGTCATCGCTAAAGCTCGGCTGACCCTCTTGACTTCATTCAGGCAGAGCGTTCGAAACAAAAGGTATGCTTCAAACCATCGAGGGGTGTCATTGATACATTGGTGATGTCTCGGGTAGCGTGATGAGGCCGAGGCCAGCAATGTCTGCTTTCATGATGTTAGCCATTCTAATGGCTTCTAGCATGGGCTGTATTGGATTGGTACCTGCTCGTGAGTTTATGGAAGATTTGCGACCAGAGGCTAAGATGATTGATGTCAAGGATAAGATCAATGCATCGCATGTCTTTACTACCGATATCACAGATGTTCAAGGAAGCACCACATATTCCACAAGTCAAACATTTGAAGTTGATTCAGATGTAGTTGAAATCAGTGCATACATTTCTGCAGCAATGCCATTAGAGTTGATTTTACCAGGAATCCCAACCGATGTCAGGTTTGTAAGGGCATCATTGACCGATGCAAACGGAGACCAAGTTTGGTTTGAGGAAGTAACCGAAACGGAGAGAAAAATGGTCGCAACTTTCCAGCAGCCATTGGCAGAAGGAACCTGGACTCTATCGGTTGATGCAAGAGGATACGGAGAAGAAGTAGCAAATCTCTACAAAGATTCATTCCAAGTTCTGATTAAGATTGAGCGTAAGTGCTGGGAATACCCTAACGAAGAAGGATGCGCGTACGATTAGACTAAGCTTGAATCACAAGCATAGCGTCTTGAACAACTATCGCATTTGCCTTTTCGATTGTGATTTCTTTCAGCCCCGCCTTGAACCATCAATCGTTGAACTTCTTTGATAGCGGAGAATAACTGGTGCTCGTTATCTTCACTCCAATCGATTGTATGTAGATTTTCAGAACCATATTTCAGGACTCCATAAGGAGGTTTTCTTCCGGTTGTAGATTCGACAAGATGTAAGTACGCCAATAACTGCATTTTGTGGGATTTGTGAGGCTTTTCTGGAATTTTTCCGGTCTTTTGTTCAACCGGAATAAATTCACCATCCACAATTACAATTTGATCTGGCCTCCCTCTAAGTCCACTCAAGTCATCAACAAGTAATCCTGCAGTGGCTTCATCATCTGAATAAGCAACATCTGTATTTTCGTCTAATCCAGCATTTATCCTTGCAACTTCTAGGGCATTATCTGCTAGCAAGGCTCTCTGTAATTGCCAAGAAGCAAGTAATGTCCAAATCATTGCTACTGTGACAAGAATAAACCCAGCTTGTTCCTTGTCTTCCGCCCACATTAATCCAATTGCATGTAATCCGAAAATCGTAGCGCCCATTAACAAACCTGCTTCGACTCTGCCACCTTGTCTCCAGCCTCCGATGAAACCGTATGGTTGCAGTGTTCGTGGAATAGCAACTTCGTCAAGATTTTTCAAATCCTGAAGTTCAGGAGATTTTTCGATTGGTAAATCAATCCACTTTCTCCAAGGAAGATAAATCGCAAGAAGGCCAGCAATTAACCAAACCACGGATAGAATCGACAAATAGCGAGATATATCGATTGGAGTTCGATCATCGGAGATGTTTGTGAAAATAATCGCATCTGTGACGAACATTACCACAATTGTAAACCACCACGACCAGATGATTAACGCCCTGCGCAAATCGTTTTGCTTCAGTTTGAAGTTCTCGACTTTTTGATGAATTTCCGCATGTTTGATGCGACCCTTATCAATTGCTTTACCTCGCCCGGTTTTTCCATCTCTGGCAAGAGACCATGACAAAGGGCAGTATGCATGTCTCTCGAGGTCACTAGCTGAAACATGTAGTGGTTTGCCAGATTCATCGCGCCAAAAACCATCATCGCTTTCATTAGCGATTACAAGGTTACTGGGGGACATATCAGACAAAACCAAACCTCCTACATCAGACGTAGAGGCTACGTTGCAATCAAGGTTACCCTTGATGGTGTTAGCAATCTGTTCGCATTACTGCGCCACATCTACCTGTTTTAGCCCTACGAAGCGGTTATTTAGGGGGGGCTGGTGGCCCGAATGCTGGAGTCATTACCATGACAGAACTTCTAGTCGACCGTGAGACATACGAGACAAACGCCGTTCACATCGGTACTCAACAAAAGAGTGCAGATATGGCACAATTTATCCAAGAGGTTCGTTCAGATGGACTTTACCTAATCGATGTAGAAGTCACAGATAACAGAATCCGTTCCATTTCCCAATTCCTTAACCGCTACAACCCTGCAAACATCATGGTTGTTAGCGCTCGCCAATACGGACAGCGCCCAGCAAGACTGTTCGCTGAAGCAATTGGCGCAAACGCTGCTGTTGGAAGATTCATTCCAGGTAGCCTAACTAACCCTGCTCTACGATCCTACGTTGAGCCAGATATGCTATTCGTAACAGACCCTGCAGCAGACCAACAAGCCCTACGTGAGGCAGTTAACTCCGGGCTACCAATCGTTGGTATCTGTGACGCTAACAACAACCTACGCAACGTAGACCTTGCTCTACCAGCAAATAACAAGGGTCGCAAATCACTTGCTCTACTATACTGGATTCTTGCCCGTGAAGTTCTAAAGGCCCGTGGTGAGACTACAGACGAGGCATGGGCTGAAGCTCAAGACCTAGAAGAGTGGGAATCTACTTTCTGAGCAGAGACTCACCCCAAATGGGTGAATAGAGATGAGTGAGTTCATCTTACCAAAACCAGGCGAATGGGATGGTGAGGTTCGCCCATTATTCCTAGCGCCAATGTCTGGCGTAACCGACCTTCCATACAGATTACTTGCCAAGGAGTGTGGAGCAGATTTTACAATTACAGAGTTCACAAATTCGACTGCACTTACTCGTGATGCAGCTATGTCTTGGCGGAAAATGGAAACCTGTGATGATGAGAATCCATTCATTCCCCAAATCTTTGGTGGAGTAATCGAAGACATGGCTTTGGCTGCTGAGTTATTAGAAGAAACTGCAGATTTGATTGACCTAAACTTTGGTTGTCCTGCTCCAAAGGTAACTAAAATCTGTGCTGGAGCAGCCTTGATGGGAGAGCCAGAAAACCTAGTCTCGATGTGCGAGGCAGTGGTTGATAGGGTGAATATCCCAGTTACTGCAAAGATGCGACTTGGCACTGGGCAAGGCAATTTCAATGCCAAAGAAATATGTCAAGAATTAGAGAATGTTGGGATTCAGCGATTGTGTGTTCATGGTAGGACCCTGAGGCAGAGGTATTCAGGAGTCGCTGACTGGGACTACATTACAGAGGTAGTTGATGCAGTCGAGACACCAGTTATTGCTAACGGTGATGTGGTAGATGCAAAGACAGCAAAGGCATGTCTCTCCCAAACTCATGCTGCTGGATTGATGGTAGGCCGTGGAGCGATCGGACGCCCTGCTGTTTTTGGAGAAATCAAAGTGGGTTTAGGTTGGATGGAGCGAGATGATTTACCTTGGATCTCTGCTCACGATGGAGACTGGGATGAGTTGAGCTATGTCGCGCAACAATTTGCAACTCGTCGTTGGTGTTGGAACAGGTATATCGAACTGGCACGTGAAACTACGGGCCTAAATCTGAAGTCGATGAGAGGACATGCAGTTTCATTCACTAAGGGTCTACCGAGTGCTAAGAAAATCCGCAACATCATGCATGGCAAGCAAAGTAGAGAAGAATTCGCTCAAGCAACTAGTGAGTTCTTAGCAACCAATTGACCAACCTTTTCGATTCTTCGAATAACACGGTTGAGGTCGTCCATAGATTTCTGCTTCAACATTGCAACATCCATTCCAACCAGTCTATGGCCAAGTGGCAATCTTCCTCCTAGTAGATTCAGGAGTAACATCTGGTCTTTGGCCTCCATTGATTTGAGCGCTCTTTCGATAGTTTCTGGTTTGCATGTTCCTTTCTTTAGATTCTTCAACAAAGAATTAGGCACAGACAGCCGCTCAAATCCACCTTTCTTGAGTAACCAATCTTCTCCTCTGCGCATGTATTGAGTAGTCATTGCTGACCACAGTGCGGTAGATAGCCGGTCGGTTCTTGCAACTCTCTCAACCATTCCTGTGGACCTGAATCTTTCTAGGATTCTACCGACTCTTGGTTTGGGCCCATTCAATTCCTTTGCGGCCTCATCGATTGAAATCGGAGCACCGGAGTTCAGCAACATTTCGAATATTCTGACCGACAAAGAACCCGCAACGATTTCTTTTCCAGGCCTTTCACCAAGTAGGCCTACGTCGGCCATGAATCTCGACAATTCACTCTCACCTTCTTCAAGCGGACCCCATTCTTTGATTCTGAGAAGGGCGCTAGGCTTGCCGTCAGGAGGCAATTCGATTTTCATTGCAACCTTTTTTCCTCGATTCCAAACTTCATCGAATATCTCTAGTCGCTGCGAGTGGATTAGTTGAGCTCGGGCTTTCATATTCGAAATTGCTTTGTCGATTGAGCCTCCAGTCAGGTAGTAATTTTTCCAACCCTTGCCAGATGATGTCGATACTAATCCAGCAGAAACCAATCGCACAAAGTGGTGGTGAATAGCGGCAGGAGTTAGGCCGAGATTTTCAGCCAATTCTCTTGTCTCATACCCTTTACTTGGGTCCATGAACAGATGTTCTGAAAGAACTCTGTGAATAGGGGAAAATGTGCCATCATCAGCAGCATTCTCACCTCTTCGGCGATGTAAGCATAGTGTATCGATCAGCCAAGAGATTAGTTTCTCTCTATCGTTCTTACCTGCAGGAAGAGGAATCTCATCTAAACGCAGGTCGAACATACAGCCAACGGATTGCCGAGAGGCTTTGAACAATGCGCAACAAACGCCTCTTGAGAGACGATTAGCGAATCAACGTCTCTCGTCCGACCATTCATAATCAATAGAACGAGAGTTCTGCCATTCTTCAGCATCGATTAGATGTGGCGCCATCTCTAGTCGGTCTTCACGCAAGATTCCACGGCGGCGAAGGACTTTGATTGCAGAATGAACAGATGCTCTAGAGCGGCCGATTCTTCTTGCTAATGCAGCCTGTGAGCGTGGGATTCCATTTATTCTAATGTCATCAATAATGGTCCTTTGAACTAGAGAAAGCCCGATTGGCATCTTCCTTGCAGCTTCAGATTCACCAACATCCATTCCTCGAAGAACTTCGATCTGCGAAGGTGCTCCTGCAAAGTAGCATGTTCTTCCATTAACTGAGATAATAGTGATGGCTTTTCTGCTAGTCAAGACATCAAGATGGTGTCTTAGTGTCCCGTTTGCAGCAGACAAATGGGATTGTAATTCACGGTAGCACAAACCGGGATTTTTCTCAAGTGTTCTGAGAATTCTCTGTCTGAGCGGATGCTCGAAATCACTGATTCTGGCTTTCACTCCACCTCTTGTGAACATCAGTGAGGATAGGCTGGAGCCAATCCCCAAGATTCCACCAGTGGCTCCAGCAAGGCCCGCGGCAAGCCACGGTCGCTGAGTTATCCACTGTTTTAGAAGTGCCATGAGGTGTTTTCAGCACTACTCACTTGTAATTGATTCGGTTATGTGAATCATCATCTCGACTTGATTGAGCCGCTACGGATTTTGAGGTGAGCAACTAATGGCGAGAGCAATCTTCCGCAAGTAACACCGTGCTCAGATAGGATGTAATCAACTCTTACAGGCGGTCCATCATCTACTTGGCGAATAACCAATCCTTCTTCAACTAAAAATCGCAACTTATCAGATAGGGTGCGGCTAGAGATACCAGCCAGTAATGTCTTGAGTTGATTGAATCTTCGAGGCCCAGCAATGTACAGCGTTGATAGGATTTCAATAGTCCAGCGACTTCCGAAAACATGTAATGCTTCTACAGCAGCCTCAACTTCCCATTCAGTGTTCCATGGTCCGCCTCTAGAGTTGTTAGCCAGCAACTCCCGTATGTGTTTACCATTGGAGATTGTATCTTTGACATGGCTCTCAATATCACTTAGAACGGAACTGGACAGAGACAGAGGAGGCTCGGGCATAAATCTCCCACAAGGTGTCTATGATAAAACATAGTGTAAATGTAAAACCATCATGAATTTTGGTACGTAGGTTTTCTACCTTCAATCAAGGCACTCAAACCTTCCAAGGCATCATCGGTTGAGAAAATTGCTTCTAATTTACCAAGTTCTTGTGATAATCCATCTGACAATTCAGTTGCACCCGCTGCATCGATCAAATCACTGGCCATTCGTAATGCAATAGGGGCAGTGCGAGATAGAGATTTCATTTGTCTAGAAACGAGCTTGTCTTCAGGGTCAAAGCCGTCAGGGCAGTTTCCATCAAGAATGGTTGCTAGGTTTTCATCACTGTAGAAGTTCTGTGCAAATTTTGCAATCTTTGAATCTGAATTCATTGGTTTAGCAGGATACTTTTCAGCAGGTTTTCCTTGTGCATCAAGCATTGAAATTGTTTCATCAACCTTGGTAACATCAACCAAGTTTGTCACCATTCCAAGGTCTGCAGCAGTTCTTGCATCCATGAAGTTTCCAGCAAGTACTGCCCAGCGAGCTGCAGGCAGACCTGCTATCCTGGCTGGACGTTGTGTTCCACCTAATCCGGGGAATATGCCGATACTTGTTTCCGGGAATCTGAATTGAGTTTTCCTTGTACCAATCCGGTAATCACAGGATAGAGCGAGTTCAAGTCCTCCACCTAGTGCTAAGCCTGTTGTTAGTGCGATTGTTGTCTTGCTTGAGGATTCAAGTTTGTTTTGAACGACATGACCGTTTGCTGTGAAATCGTAAATATCTGGGAAGGAATCTGCCCGGATTTTGTCGACAAAGAACTTGACGTCGGCACCTGCAACGAATGCTTTTCCTGCTCCGTCAAGTACAATCGTTCTTACGGAATTATCAGAATTAGCTTTGTCTAGAGCATCTCCTAGTTGATTGACTACAGTTTCATTCAAGGCATTCATTGCCTCAGGACGATTAATCGTAACAGTTGCGATTCCATCACTGATGTCTAGGTCGACATATGAGAAGGAGAACTCATCTTCTCTCTTCCAGATTTCTGGTACAGGGAAATTCGCTAATTCGCAGTAATCTTCTGCCATGGCTTTAGCCGAATCAATACCTAATCGGTTCGCTAATTCGAATGGTCCACGAGCCCATCTTAGGCCGACCTTTGCACCACGGTCTACATCTTCCAGCGAACAAACTTCTTCATCAACGATTTGTCCAGCAACTGCGAACACTTGCCCCAGTAGACGAGTTCTGATAATTTCCGCAGCCTCATCACTGCAATCGGTATCTTCACCGATTTCCCATTGGTCTCCGGCTTCAACCATTTCACGAAGATTTTCAGCGCCAACATACCTTGGAGTTTCGAGTTGTTCAGCCAGATAATCGGTTGAATGTAGGGCAATTGGAGGGCCTGTTAAGTTCATCAAAGCGAAAGGACCCATTCCGATTCTGAAAGCCTTCATTGCTACTGCATCGATTGCAGCTGCGCTTGCAATTCCTTCCTGCAACAACAAACAAGCCTCGTTTAGCCAAGGCACGAAGAATCGATTTACTACGAAACCAGGGCGGTCTTTACACAGAATCACGACCTTGCCCAGTCCTCTGCAATATTGTACAGTTCTTGCAATTGTATCTTGTGATGAGTCTTCGCCAGGAATGACTTCGACTAGACGATTCTTTGCAGGATGATAGAAGAAATGTAATCCAACAAATCGGTCCGGTCTACCCGATGCCAATGCCAGTTCATTTACCGATAGAGAGGAGGTATTGGATGCTAGAATCGTACCTTCGCCACACACTTCGTTTAGAGTGTTGAAAACAGTGCTCTTGATATCAAAATCTTCGAACACGGCTTCGATTACTAGGTCTGTGTCTGCTGCAGTATTTTCAGTTCCAACAACACCTGTTATTCTTCCTTTAATCTGTTCGACTTGGTCTGGTGAAAAAATTCTCCTTTCTACAGCCTCAGACAAGAAATCTGCGATAATCGTTTGACCCCTTTCTACCCACTTTGCCTCTCTGTCTACCATTTGGACATCAAATTCTTCTTGCGCAGTTTTCTGAGCAATTCCGGAACCCATGTTGCCAGCACCGATGATTGCCACACTCTGTACAGGTTGCATATTACCCTCCAAATCAAACCCCTCCATGAATTAAACGGGGGAAGGCTTCAGTTCAAAATAGTGAATCATACGCCTCTCGATGGCGCTTCGCCCAGTTTTCCACAGAAAATAATGCGGCTCTTTCTTTGACCAAGTTACTTTCATCTTTCAATTCTGAAATCGCATTTCGCCAAGCATCAATGTTTTCGGGTGGAAGTATGTGATGTTCTAATGGGATTTCGTTATGTGCAGGAGCATCAGCAACTAGGGCTGTTGTTCCTGCTGCGTATGCCTCGAGTGGAGGCAGTCCAAAGCCTTCAGCGACGGATGGGAAAAGCAATGCATCAGCATGCTGCAGTGCAGCAATCATCTCATCCTGTTCCAACCTACCGACCCAGTTTAGATTACAACTCACTTCTTTGGCATAGGTGCACAATTCACGTTTTGATTCTGGTGAAGATTCTGCCCCAATCTTGTGGAGTGTAACGTCCATTTCTGAGCAGACCTTTACCGCGAAATCCACTCTTTTTCTCGGCTCTTCACTACCGATGACAAGCAGATTAACACCTTCATTAAACCATGATGGCTTTTCAGTTTCGATCTGATATTCTTGCAGTTTTATTGCGTGAGGAATCCAAGCAGTAGGAGTCCCAGGGAATCTCATCTCACACTCTTGCTGAGTGTCTTTGGAGACACAAATCAGTAAAGATGCTCTAGCAAGACCACGCTTGATTTTTTTCAAATCTGATTTTCGGATGAATGATGGACTTTGCTCGCCTACTTTGACACCATTCCGAACACTCGGGTAGAGATGGAATAAGTCGTGCACTGTAACCACAGATTTTCCAGATTTTGGTACGAGTCCGGACTGCTCTTGGTCTGTGATATGAACTATATCGGATTCTTTGGATAACTTTGCTACTTTAGAGGGGCTACTGAACCACCTTTTCCATATTCTGGAGAAAGGATTTTTCTTGATTTGGTATTCGTGAACACCAACTAATTCATAACCTTCAACCAATCCAGATTTCAACCTTTGAACTAGAGATGAATGAGTACTTCCTAAGCCTGAGTAGGGCGATAATGCTCCTCCTCTTGCTAATGTGATTTTACGCAATGAAATCCCTCATTGAACTATTTTCAGGTGCTTTATTGACTCTGCAATTCCTAAATCTTCAGGGAAATGCATAGTAGCTTCTGGAATTGGTATTGGCACAATTTCTTTCCCGACTAAAGCAACTCTGCTCGGCGGTGAATCGTCCAGCAATTTCCTGTCGGTCAAAGGAGCCAATTCTCTTGAGAAATCAAGTATGTCTTCATGGAATGGCATATTTTCTGCAGTTAGGTTTTCTCTTGAATTACCAACATGCACATAGCCCTTGCATTCTATCCAATCAGGGTCTGCTCGATTGTCTAGCGCAGCATATTGAGGAATGTGCTCGGGATTCATATTTTTACCTTTGATTAGAGTGTGTCTGCACACAACCCTAGTGTCCAAGCTTGGTAGCAAATCTATGGTTTCCTCAAATTTATCCCATGCTGCAGCATTCCATTTAGGCCGGCAGATTTCATCGAACACTTCCTTATTTGGAGCATCAACTGAAACGTATAGTTGAGTAGGAAGTGTGTCTAGGTTTTCGATTACCTTTGGCAGTGTTCCATTGGTAACTAGCATGGTGGTCATTCCGTGTGAGTGACATAATTCCATGTATTCTGAGAGGCGTGAGTAAAGAGTTGGCTCTCCATTCAGAGAGATAGCAACATGCTTAGGATTTTGAGCATCTAGGAATTTTTCCTTGGGAACCTTAGGGTTTCCACCAAAGCCAGAAATCAACCTCCTTTGCGCTTTAACGGATTCATACAGCATTTCCAGCGGGTCCTGGTCGACTAGCTCTAGGGAATCCATATGTGGCTCTCTCCAGCAGTATGAACACGCGAGGTTACACTGGTCGACAACTGGAGACATTTGCATACAGTTGTGGCTTGCAATACCGTAGAACCTACCTTTGTAGCATTGGCGGTCTCTCAGTAAGGATTCCTTCGTCCAATGACATACTTTGACTCCACCATGTTCCCCGACAATGTGGTAGCGTTGCTTCTGCAACTTCGCCTTTAGTAGTGGGTCCATCATCTATCGGACTAGTATTGCTGATTTCAAACCCACGCTTATCAAGAAGGAACGCATCGGATTACACATGCAGAAGTCAGAAGAGTCGTGGCTTCCTCATTTACTAGGATTCATCCTGCCTATTGTAACCATTTTGGGCATCTATGTAGGAGGATGGTGGGCTTTCTCTGGATTTGTGTACGCGCTAGGGATTTGTCCATTCATTGACTACTTCGCTCCAGAGAGAGCACCTGTAAGAGGTGAGATGAGTACAAAGCCATGGAATGCGTTACTGTATGCTCACGGCTTGTTTTACTATGCATCGATAGGGATGCTATTCTGGCGAGCCAACCTTGATGGATTTGGGTTACCGGTAGTATTGGGCGGATTATCAGTTGGAATAGTAGGAGGGATCTCCGGCATTATCAATGCACACGAATCCGGACACAGAAAGAAAGGTTCTATGATTTGGCGGATTGCTAGAGTCAATCTCTTTTTGGTGCTATATTCACACTTTACCACAGAACACAATCACGGTCATCACAGAAATTATGCTACAGAATTGGACCCAGCATCTTCTCCTGCAGGTAGAGGTCTATGGACTCAAATCGCAATGACAATTCCTCGCCAATACAAATCAGCTTGGCTCACACATTCTAAAAAGGGAAGGACTGGACTGAAAAACCCGATTTTACACGGCGTGATTCTGCAAATTGCTTTCCTCGCCTTATTATGGCAATTCTCTGTTGCAGTATTGTACGCGTTCTTGATCCAAGCAGGATTGGCTATTATTTTGCTTGAGTTTGTCAACTACATGCAACACTACGGATTGAGGAGATCTGTTGGTGAAAGGCACACAGAAATGCACTCCTGGGAGCACCGAGGTGTCTGGTCGAGATGGACACTGCTTGAACTCCCGCTCCATCCAGCGCATCATCTCAAAGCAAGTACTCCTATGTGGGATTTAGAAGCCTATGAGAAATCACCACAGTTACCTAGTGGCTACTATGTTTGCTTCTGGTTGGCTTTATTTCCTCCATTATGGAAGAGAGTTATGGGCAATAAATTGGAACAATTGTCTTCCAATTAGAGCCTGGACATTGGTGTTCTGCGCTACACTTAGTTTAATCATAACACCCAAAACGCATTATAGAGGCGGTTCCAAAAGTAAAGTGAGGGAGAAGCAATGGACCACGAACTCGAAACTTGGATTGATGATGTAATGGCTAAGCAGCAATACCGTAACGGGATTTTTTCTGACACTGGAATCCTTAATTGGCTACGAAAAATGACTCTGGGTAGGAAGTGATTGTTTCACAGCCCATGTCAAACACTAATTGATATAACATAACTTCATGATGCTGCTTACTAATGGGTGGCACCATGCTGAAAGTTACTGGTTTGACGAAGTCGTTTGGCTCTGGTTCCAACAAACTCGATGTCTTGAAAGGCATTGAAATGGAGATCAAAAAAGGCGAGATGGTAGCCCTGATGGGACCGTCAGGTTGCGGCAAATCTACTCTACTGAATATCATTGGAGGATTACTAGCTGGCGATGGGGGCAGCATTACTCTCAGCGAGCGCAAATACGGACTAAAGGGGCCGTCCAGCGTAGTTGATGTACGCAGAGAATTGGTCGGTTGGATTTTCCAGGACTTCCACTTGTTAGATAATCTAAGCGCTGTTGATAATGTTGCAATGGCTTTGGAATTGTCTGGCATGAATTCTATTGAGGCAGAAATTGCTGCGCAAAATTCTCTTGAAAGAGTGGGATTGGGTGATAGGATGAACCATATCCCTGACCAGTTATCTGGAGGCCAGCAGCAAAGAGTTGCAATAGCAAGAGCGATTGCAGGAAACAGACCAATTCTTCTAGCAGACGAACCAACTGGAAATCTTGATATCGCTAGTGGAAAAGACGTGATGAAACTCTTCAAAGAATTGTGTCATGATGAAGAAAATCCAATTTCAATCCTAATGGTTACTCACGACCCAGACCTAGCATCCAATGCAGATAGAATGCTCTTGTTGAGGGATGGAAAGACCGAGGCCTCTGACATACGTTCGGCTTGGGGCCTAGATGAAGAAGGAGATGAGGAAGAATGAGTTCTACAGAAATCGAACTCAAAGACTCTGATTTCAGCGTAACTCGATCTAGATTTGCTAGGTTTAATCACAAGATGGTCGAACTCCCCAGTAGGCTACGCCTTGCTGCACAAGGTGCTTGGCGAGGAAAGGAAAGAGGTTTAGCTGTAATCACCGGCGTATTCCTTTCATCACTAGTAATCACCACCGTTCTTGCATATGGAGTAGGATTGTCTCAATTATTCTTCGAGGAATCTCTCAAATCAGAACCGTTCGATGCGAAGATAGAGTATGGTCGAACACCCGTGGAGAACGCATCTGGTTGGTCTAACAATACGACTGTAATGACTGAGGTTTGTGATGAATTATTAGAAGAATTCTCAGAATTCAATGACTGTACTTTAGTTCTAGGCCGACAAGGAATACATAGTGGTGGATTCTTCAACCGTGAATTCGTTGTCGCTCAACCCCTAGAAATGCGGGAAATAACAGATGATGCGAATCCGTATTGGTCCAATGTCACATTCTCGTATCCGGAAGCGGACGCAAATGGCCCTCCAATTTCTGATATGCGTGCAATTAGATTCCTCGGGCCTAATGCCTTCGATGGGGAACTAGCCAAGCGATTAGGTGCGAATATCATTCCAGGATTAGGAGAATGGCCTTCCCCTGAAAATATGAGCGATAATCGTGGAATTATCCTGCCATCAGCTATTGCAAGTCAGGCACAAGCAAACGTTGGAGATAAACTGGATTCGCTAACATTTGCTTACGTTGTAGACGAATCCACCCTCGTCGAGGGTTCAATTACCGACGAGAACTGTGATGGTGAAATTACTCCTGAAAACAATGAAATGATTTACTGTAGAATGTGGATGACAGTAGAAGATCTAACCGTTATGGGAATATATGAGCCCTGGGATTTTGGAAATCCGACTTTGCCTTTCAATCCTATATTCACAACTTGGGAAGTTTTAGATGAATCACAGCGCGGTACTTTGATGTTTTATGACCACATGTATTTGGGAGTAACAATCGATAGGGGACAACTTCCAACGAGTTCTACGGCAGATGCAGAAGAGTGGTTAGAGGACTTAGGAACCAGAGTGCAAGCAGGGAATTACACTGATGAAGGGGTTGAATTGTACTATACTGATATCGTCACTGGTACAATCACGTTCCTCAATATCTTCCTTGGATTAATCCAAATTTTCGATTACATTATCATGATTCCAATCGTAATTTTGTCGATTGCTGTACTGATTTACGGATTGGTATTATCGCTTGAACAAAGACGTAGAGAAGTTAGCATACATCGGGTGATAGGTGCAGATGGAAGTACTCTACAAGGCATGGTATTACTGGAATTATTCGTAATGTCTTCCGTTGCTTGGCTCATTGGGTACATTTTGGCACTTCTAGCAGTTCCAATCGTTTTATCTGCGGTAGGATTCATGGAATTCAGAACTGGAGATTTCGATGTAAATCCAACTCTCGGAATATGGTCTACCCTATTCACAGCAGTCACAACACTCGGACTGGCGATACTATTCGGTAGAAGTCGAGCTCGTGATTTCATCGAGTTGGAAATCGAAGAAGGCGTCAAGAAGACAACCAAGAAATCTGAACCAAAGCGATGGCTACACTGGACCGCATTCCTATTCGGAATGTTAGCAGTAATCGATACATGGCTTGAGATGAATGGGAGTGAAGATGGAATTGTTTCCAACTTCTTTGTCGAAGGATTAATCGGAATATTTGGGCCATTCGCTTTGTGGATTGGTGGTGCGCTTCTGTTGGGCAGAATCGGTGCTAAAGGACCGCAAATCATGCAGTTAATTTTCGGAAGAACACCTTTGCTAAAGGACGTAAAGCGAGGTCTAAAGGGCTCAGGTTCTGCAGAATCAGTCAACAGATTGGCAGTAATCATGTTACTTACTTTGTCAATTGTCACTCTAGCAGCTGTTCAGGGATACACGGGAACTATCGTTGATGAGAAGACAGTCGATGCAACTGTGGGTTCTGATTTGCAAATCCAAATGGAGCAAAATGTCAACGAGTCAGAAGTTATCAGCATTGTAAAACAATATGCTGACGCCGATGTGAAACCAATTGCAACAAGCGTTCCACAACTCGCTCTCACTGATGAACTCGGAGGAGAGAGTCTGCAAACATACGTACTCCTAGAAAGCAGTGATGATGTACTGAAATGGAGCGAACAAGCTCTTCCTGGAGATGATATTTCTGATGCTCTTGATGCCTACCACAGCGGCGGATTTTCTGCGGGTACTGATGCAGCATATTCACTTGACCTTCCTGGTTCAGAAAGAGGAGGAGATGAAAATCGCCTAGATGATGAACTACTTGCTCAATCAGATGAAAAATCAGAAATCGTGACTCTAGTATGGGAGAAGATTGAGTTCAACTTCACAACTGGAGGAACAGGCGAAGAAGACCCGAATGCGCTATTCTTTGCATACACTGAATTGATGGAAGGCGATTGGTCCGGTCTAACTTTAGTTGGGCAGGATATGAACGAGAGAAACTTAGGAAGGGTTGACTTGTCACTAACCAATCTTTCTGGCGCTGACATGTCCAATGTGAACCTCAGTGAGTCGATACTCTTTGACACTGATTTGTCAAACGCCGACCTTACAGGTGCTAATCTCGAGAACACTGTAATAGTCAATTTCGCTGGAGGTTCGATAGAAGGTGCAGATTTGACCGATGCAAACTTGAATGGATTATTCGGTCTAGTGGAATTCTCTGGTGCAACTTTGTCTAATACAACATGCCCTGATGGAAGTAACAGTGATATCACATCTTGTGCATCAGGTGCTTCGGTTATTCCACCACCATTGGCTGCTCCATTGTTCCTAGCGGATACAACCGTTAGATTAGAGATTACAAAGTTCAGCACTGAAATGTATTACATGGGAGTGCACGAATATCTTCCTGGTATAGATTCCACAGTTGTAGAATCAACATTGATTATTGGTGAAAATAAGTGGCGGTCACTCGTTGGAAACGATGCTGCTGACAACTATACTTCAACAACTTGGATTGTTAGAGTAGACGGTGTTGAAGGAGACGAATTGGAGTCTCTAGCATCTCAGTTGGAGGCTGACTCAAGAGTCTCCGAAACAATGGATTGGTCAAGCAAACATAAGGAAGTAGAACGCAACGGTGGATTGATTTTCGGTACACCCGGTCTTCTATCTCTACAATTCGTAGTAGCCAGCGTAGCAGCTGTAGCCTCAAGTTTCGTATTCCTGTCTTTAGTTCTAAATCAGAGACAAAAAGAACTTGCAGTATTGCAGGCAATTGGAGCATCTCCAAATCAGATAATCAGATTAGTACTGTTTGAGATTCTATCGATTGTTATTGTATCGATGGCTCTTGGAGTTGTGCTTGGTGTTGCCCTTGCACTATCGTTCAATGGATTCTTCGATATCTTTGGATTTATCTTCCAAATATTTGGCGGTTCTAGTACAGTTATAGATCGCACATTAGTATATCCGTGGACTCAAATCATTCTAGTTTCATTAGCAGTGTTTGCAGCGGTTGTTGTAGCATTGCTAGTAACAACACGCAAAGCACTGAAGTCTGACTTGGCTAGTGTCCTAAAGGGGGAGTGAAAATGGCTGATACAATTTTGCACGCAGATGGTCTGTATCACGTATACGAATCTAAAGCTGAAGATGGAAACGTAGTGGCCCTTAGAGGACTTCATATCGATATGAAGGAAGGAGAAGCGATTGCGGTTGTTGGACCTTCAGGTTCTGGAAAATCAACCTTGATGAAATGCCTCGGCGGATTGATGAAACCGAGTGCAGGTTCGGTCAGTTTGGCTGGAAAAAACATGACCAGATTGACAGGTCAAGAATTGGTTGAACTTCGACAGAAGACAGTTTCGTTTATTTTCCAAGAAGGAAATTTATTGCCTGATTTGAATGCTCGAGATAATGTTGCACAACCCCTTCGCCATCAAGGAGTTCCGTCAAGAAAAGCCTTGGCCCTAGCAGATGAGATGCTCACTAAACTTGGAATGAGTCACCGCTTGAAGGCACTACCTGCTATGCTAAGCGGAGGAGAACAACAGCGTGTTGCAATCGCTCGCGCACTTATCACTCAGCCTCGATTGATACTGGCGGATGAACCAACAGGTGCACTGGACCCGGTTACCAGCAGAGAAGTTCTAGCGTTGTTCAAAGACTTACACGAGAATGATGGGGTCTCATTCTTACTGGTTACGCACTCGAAAGAAGTTGCAGCATTCGCTAATCGCTCTCTGGAGTTGCGAGACGGAAGATTCGTTGCAGAGCACGGAGAATCTGTTGACGTAGAGAACCTAACTAAAGATAGAGAACTCATAATCGATGAAACGGGAACGGTAACCCTACCTCCAGATTTATTGGTCAGACTTGGTGGTGCTGGTAGATACACTGTTGGAAATATCAATAGTGGTTACATTTCTTTGCAAGGAGAGTCTGTAGAGTCGATGGGTAAGATGGTCCTAGCATCTACCTGTCCAGCTTGTAAGCATGATTACAAGGACAGTGACGAACAATTATGTCCATCATGTGGTTCGTCAAGGCCAATGGTGGAAGCATGAGTTTGTTCAGGGTATCCGGAGTACTAGAGACAATTTCTACAATTTCTTTGTTTTTCGTGGCTATGCCATTGAAATACATTGGAGGTAATGAAATTCTCGTGAAAATAATTGGGCCAATTCATGGATTCCTGTTCATCCTTTACTGCGCACTAGTTTGGTGGGAACAGCACAAGGGCAGAATGCCTTCTAATCTGGCGATTTATGGAATGCTTGCAGCGATTCCACCAGGTGGCCCAATCTGGTTTGATAGGAAATATCTGAATGAACAACCTCCTTCAGAAGACCAATCAGTATAGGCGTTAAAACAAACTAATAGTTCCATGAACGCAATTCATGGCGAATGTTTGGGTAGTGGATTCAAACTGCTTTATTCACGTCGGTTCGATGGCTCCCAACGGCTTTCTTAACGACCTAAAAAAGATCCTCGAGGCTGATGATTCAGCCCTTTACGTGACTCCAGGAGTCCATGGTGAAATCAAGACAGTTCGATTCCAAAGATGGAAAGGTCAGCCTAATCTATTGGATGAAATTCGTGATTTGCTCATCACAGTCACAATTGATGAGGCTGAAGTTAGAGCATTAGCACAACATATTGGAGAGAAAGCATCCCCGCAAGATGTCGATTTATCATTGATGATTTTAGGTTCTAAATTAGCTCACGAAGGCCACAAAGTAACTCTTGTTTCCGACGATTACAAGATGACCACTACTGGAGAAAAAGCCAATCTAAATTTCGAAACCTGCCCTCCATCTACATTCTTGCAAAGACTTGCAGATTCTGGAGACGCGGGCCAGAGAACTAGGATGCGAAGCCTATCCAGAAGAGTAAGAGCCGCTGAAATGAGATACGCAATCAGTCGAGCAGGCCAATATGATATTCAAGCAAAATTGACTTGGATGGTGGATTCTTTACTTTCATCAAAAGTTGCGTTGGCAGAGGAGGTTGAAGATACAGTTGAACCCGATGAAGGAAAATTGATTGCGGGATTAATTCGATCTATTCGTGGCGAGCGCGTCAAGAAATCCACTATGAACAAATTAGGTTCACTGCCAGAAATTTGCTCATCAGTCTCTAAGTTGGACGAACACTTGTCCAATCTTTCATCTGATGGAAGTTCTGATGACATAAAAACCGCTTACGATTCTACAATTGAATTGATGAGTGAGGTTTTGGAAACCACGGGAATTGGCCTAGCGCCTCTAGGTGAAGAGTTGGCTGAACTAGCACACAGAGCGATGTCAGGAAACCTGTACAGAATGGAATCTGCGTTGGGAATGTTGGCCAAAATGTCTGGCAATCTCAAGTTATCGAGATTGCATCTTTCCCGAGCACTTTCACTTGCAACTCTAATCGATGACACTGGAGCCGAAATGCGAGCAATGCATCAGTTGGGATTGCTGGCACTGGGTGCGAAGAATTGGAATCGTGCTGCAATGCTGTTTGAGACTGCTGATAGGCAATCTCAGACTATTGGCGCTAATCGATTAG
Organism: Euryarchaeota archaeon UBA10; assembly: GCA_002498185.1. GTDB lineage: Archaea > Thermoplasmatota > Poseidoniia > Poseidoniales > Poseidoniaceae > MGIIa-K1. The sequence continues at coordinate 22,874 of DAGO01000070.1, forward strand.
GCCATTTGGTTTTAGCCGGTATTTCTAGGCATATTGATGGAGATAATGACCTAGCAAAGGCTCACATTAAGTCTGCGAATGCAATCGTATCTGAAGATAAATCTGAAGCGACTGATATTCTGACCAATATTGGTAACTCTCTACTTGCTATAGATTGTCCAGGACTTGCGATAGAGATACTCGATGAAGCGATGGAATGCGCTATCGAGGAAGGTCGTAATGATAAATTGGAAATGTTAGCTGAAATGTTATTGCTGGCAAACACGGCAATGACGGAAAAAGAGCAGATACAATATGAGGGTCTAAGAACTCTAGTTGACCGATTGAATGCTCTTTCTCAAGACGCGTCAAAGGAGTTTGAAACTCAGATTTCTCAAATTGACAAGAAGGCTGAACAACTATCAAAGCCTCTTGACCAAACTTGGAATGAATGGCAACCATCAACAAAGCTCATTCCTGAAAATTCCCAACTTACAATTGTCAGAATTGATGAAGATGAAAGTGGAAGGGTTCTATTGGTTTCTCATCACCCAGAAATAGGTGCAATTGGACTATGGTTGCCTGATGGAGGCGTGGAGGCAGCACCGGGAAGTATCATTGAAATCCATGAATCAAGAATCAAGGTGGCCCCTCCCACTGATGTACTTAGAGACATTCACAATATACGAGGAATTGTTGCCGTAGAGAACCCTGAAGCAATTTCATTTATCGCAAAAACAGAAGATATTGTCGAAGAAGAGATCTGATTATTCGGTCTGTTTTGCTTCATGTTTCAGTTTGAATGAGGCCGGACATGTGTTCATTCCGAATACTTTGTAAAATGGACACCAGCCAAAAACCGAAGTGGTTACGGTCCAAACACCGAAAACCAAGAAGATAAACTCCCATGTTGAGTTTGCGATGTAGTCGAAAAGGACTACTCCGAGCCCGGCAAATAGCCTTAGGACTCTGTCAAACAAACCAATATTCACGAGAGCAACTCCTTTTCGTTTAAAAAACTCAACTCATTACTTATCAACCAATGTTCTATTCCTAATGCATATGCTCAACAAATGAACTTGAACAGTAGTATAAATAGAAACAAACCAACGTGAAATTATGAAGTCCTACCTAATCGTTGGTGGAAGTAGTGACATTGCTAAAATTACAGCACAGAAGTTGTTAGACAGCCAAGCAGCAGTCACATGTCTAGTGCGTGACAGATCCCGAGTAGAAGACCTTGAGGCATTGGGTGCTACAATCGTTCAAGGAGATGCACTAGACCAGGAGTCCATTTCTGAAGCGATAACTAAAGCCTCAGAGAAAGGTGATGGACAGATTTCAGGCGTTGCTCATTTGGTAGGCTCAATAGCAATTAGGCCACCTCATGCACTGAGTTTGGATGCTTTCAACGAGGTAATCGCTACCAATCTCAGCAGTGCATTCCTAACCCTTTCCTTGTGTGGAAAGGCTATGCTGAAGATGGGTGGAGGTAGAATGGTTTTCACCTCTAGCGTTGCAGGCAGCCTAGGCCTCGTCAATCACGAGGCCATTGCAGCAGCTAAAGG
>DAGO01000070.1:24848-25314 GCA_002498185.1 Euryarchaeota archaeon UBA10
TCAGATGCCATGAGGGAAGCATCAGCACAGATGATTCCATTGAAACGAATCAATGAGGCACATGAAGTTGCTAGCAGCATCCATTGGCTTCTCACCGGCGCTCCTGATAATTTCACTGGACAAATTATGCACCTTGATGGTGGCATGTCACAGATTTTAGCGTGAGTGATATCATGGCTTGGCATGTAGCGATTAAGCAATCAAAACTCAAGCCAGGTAAGAAGAAAATGCGTACTGTGGCCAAAAAGATGGTATTGATTGGTCAAGTAGATGACAGATATTTCGCTACCGAGGCTTTGTGCCGTCACATGAGATGGCCGTTAGCTTACGGTGCCAAGGTTGAGAATGATTGTATCCGATGTCCTCTGCACCAAACAACTCACAAAATCGATACTGGAGAGTTGGTAGAATGGTCGCCTTTCCCTCTTTTCCCACCATATGGGAAACTAGTAGGAAAAATGAGCAA
>DAGO01000013.1:0-7540 GCA_002498185.1 Euryarchaeota archaeon UBA10
GTGCCATGGCAGATGTTGAACAATTGAAACGCAAGGCAGGAATTGAAGCCTGCAAGTTTGTAGAATCCGGCATGAAAGTTGGATTGGGTACAGGTTCAACAGTGAAGCACACAGTAGTAGAACTTGGCAGAAGAATGGCAGAAGAAGGACTGGAAATCGTAGGTGTTCCAACTAGCCTTGCTACAGAAAAACTAGCACTTGAAGTTGGAATACCTCTTGTAGAATTATCTGAGATAGATGGATTAGATATCGTAATTGATGGGGCTGATGAATATGACCCGCGATTCCAACTAATCAAGGGAGGTGGAGCAGCACTCCTTAGAGAAAAGATAGTCGCACAAGAAAGTTCAGCGATGGTAGTTGTAGCAGATGATAGAAAGAAAGTCACTACATTGGGAGCTTTTCCCTTACCCATAGAAGTAACACCATTCTCGCATGAAGCAACGGTAAGAGCACTCAGCAGACTTCTTGACTGCAGGGTAAATATCAGAATGGCAGGAGATGGCCCGGTCTTCACAGATAATGGAAATATGATTGCTGACGCACATACGGGTCCAAATATCGAGGACCCAGTATCCACTGAAGCGAACATACTGCTTATTGCAGGGGTTGTACAAGTCGGATTATTCAACAACATGTGTGATGCAGTCGTTCTTGCTGGAATCAATGGTGTTGAGACTGTAATCAATCCTGACGGAAGATTGCAGGAATGATTTTGGCGGGCCTGACGGGGTTCGAACCCGCGACCGATGGATTAAGAGTCCATCGCTCTACCTGACTAAGCTACAGGCCCACCCGTCCCTCCTGCAAGTCGTATTTAATCTAATCCGATTCAAAATACCAGCTAAATATAGAATGCTCTTACTTGATAAAATTTGTACCACTATCGCCACGTAATGCTTTGACTGCATCTCCAGGTTGGCAAATAATGGATTTCACGTTCTCTAGGATTTCAACAACTTCAATCGCAGATGCAACCTTTGGACCCATAGAACCAGCAGGAAATTCACCATCTGTGAGATACACTTTTGCCTGCTCGACAGTCATTGTATGATGCACCTGTTCGTTTTCAGTTCCAAAGCCTGTTCTAACTGCATCAATAGCAGTTGAAATGATCAGCGCATCTACTTGCATCTCAATTGCCAATAGTGCGCTAAGGCGGTCTTTGTCTATCACTGCAGGAACTCCAAGAAAGTATTCGCCTTTATCAATGACTGGAATTCCACCCCCTCCACAACAAATCACAATCGCATTTTTTGCGATTAGAGATTGTATGATATCAAGGTCAAGAATCTCTCTAGGAGAAGGCGAAGCTACTACCCTACGCGGTCCATTGATTGTCTCTGCAATGTCCCAATCTTCAGACATTACCTGTTCGCTGGTTAATATCGGACCGACAGGTTTTGTTGGAAATTGAAATCCTGGGTCAGACGCATCAACTTCAACACGGGTTAGAATCACTGAGGTTTTTTCTGGACGATTTCTTCTGCGCAGAATCGAGTCTAAGTTGATGGACAGTGAATGACCAATCATTCCTTGAGTTGCGGCAACCCAATCATCCATTGGTTGAGTGGAATCTAGGGACATCAAATGCCCTACTTGTGGACCATTACCATGGGTGAGAATCACTCGCCAGCCAGCCTCAAGTAAATCGATAACATCACTCATCACTTTTGCTAGAACCAAAGCAGATTCTTCCTCTTCTCCACCGGTGGGAGAAGAGAGGGCATTGCCTCCAATGGCATAGACTACGGTTCGAGTCATAAATACAAATTAGACATGATATGGTTTCATGCTTTCCCAATGTAGTATCAGGAATATAGTTATTTGAATAGGTAATTTTGATGGTGAAAACCTCAATACTTAGTTTGCAGAGGGGTTATCATGGTCGGAGAAGTTTCACCTGATGGCAATTTTATTTGGAATGGAGAAGTTTGGGTTCCTAAAGAAGAATACAGTCCGAGTCCAGAGGTTACCGAAGAGACAGCAAACAATGTTTTTCATTTGGGAGAACAAGAGTTAGCTGGAGACGTTGGCTGGGAGCCTGTTACTGAAAAATCGAGTGAAGGCGGAAAGGGTAAATTGATTGCAATGAGCATTGTAGGGATGCTAGTTCTATCTGCATTAGGATGGGTATTGTATGCATTCGTAATCGACCCTATGTTATTCCCTGACCCTTACTCGAAAACAAAATTCGTTTCCGTGGTAGATGACCATCCTACTACTGAAGATGTGATTTCAGGCAATTCTGGCCCATGGGCTTGTTTTGTAGAAATGGAAATCGAAGAGGAAGATGGAATGACTCTTAGAACAAATTTCGATATCTATGCTTCGGAAAATAGTGCTAGGTCATATTCAAAACTCACCGTGGCTTTCTTCGGCTCCTTCGAGAGTGATGTCTGGATTGATGAAAATCAAATTGCGTGGCAAATGGATGATAGCGAAACTGTGACAAAAAATAAAGTTGCAATCTCCGGACTAGACACAAGCCCTGCAGAAGAGGTTCTATACAACTCATCTGCGCCTGTAGAACTCTGCTTCGTCCACCATGAAATCGTAGCCAGCATGGAAGAAAATCCATCGCAAAAATTCTCCTCTGACAAGGAACGCTTCCCAGATGAAGAAGGCGTAAGGGCCGTAAAAGTGGAAACTCAAATGGAAATTGATGGTGAAGATGGAGACATGAATATAGCAGTATATTTTGACGATGACGAAAATATCCTAGGAACTAAAATTTCTAACTCATCCTTTGAGTGTTTGATAACATACTCAGATGATTCCTTCTCAAAACCAGGATGGGTTAGCTCTGCTAATTCGGAAGCACCGATGTTAGTTGACCTTGATTTCAATAACATTTGGAGCATGGAGCACAATTCAATGGTCAATTCGCAATACAATGCAACCTATTCCATGGACGGTGCAAAAATCGTCATTTATGACACTGAATACGATGATTATGACAATAGCACTAACATGGTTATACACGAAGTTTCGATTCAAGATGCGATGAATGGAGGCGCACTTATTCAACCTACTAACTGGAATAATGAACCTGTTAATTGTACTCTAAGCTATACTGACAGTGATGCCGACGAACTTATTTCGACTGGCGACACTGTATCTATTGTTTGTGAAGAAGACGTCCTAAATGGATTGTACTTGGGACTAGCCAATGAGAACGGGGTTGCAGAACAAGTGAGTATGGATGTACTTCCATGGACTTCTCCAATATTCACACTAATCGCACTTCTGGGAGCCGCAATGTTGGTTTCACGACGAGATTCGATTGTTATCTAACAAGCGTGGCATTCAAGCACAATGCCTTTCACGGACTAACATGGCGAAGGAGTTCTGGATTGGAGATGTCCAGGCTGGCGCACATGATGGCGCCGAAGTTGAATTGAAAGGTTGGATTAAGCGATCCCGTGGTTCAAATAAAATCAGATTCGTTGTACTAAGAGACTCAACAGGCACAATTCAGTGCGTTGCTAAGCGCGATGCAATTGGTGACGAATCCTTTGAATCTCTCAAAGGAGCACTAATCGAAGCCTCCCTAATTCTCAAGGGAACAGTAAATGTCGATGAAAGAGCACCTGGCGGCCACGAGTTGATTGTGACAAGTGCAGAAGTTGTTGGAGCCGTCAGGGCTGAAACTCCGTTTCCAATTACAGAATCCGCTATGGAAGCTGCTGACGGTGGAGAAACTGAATTCCTCCTCGACAACAGACACCTTTACTTGCGAACAGGTAGAATGACTGACATGTTGAAAATTCGCTCCAGCGTATTTGGAGCGATTCATTCCTATTTCCGTGGCAGAGACTTCACCGAATACCAAGCTCCAAACTTCGTTGCTGGCGCTGTTGAAGGGGGTTCTACACTATTCGAAGTCCCATACTTTGGACGCAAGGCATACTTGACTCAATCATGGCAACTTTATGCTGAAGCAGCAATGCCAGCATTGGAGAGGTTGTACACAATCGCACCTTCATTCCGTGCTGAGAAGAGTAGGACTCGAAGACATTTGACAGAGTTCTGGCATGCTGAAATGGAGGTTGCATGGGCATCGAACGCTGAAATTATGTCACATGGAGAGGGACTAGTTAGGCACATTGCAAAGACCGTTCTAGAAGAGCGCGAGAGTGAACTCAGCAGTATAGATAGAGACCTCGAACTACTAGCAAGATATGCGGACAACCCCTATCCAAGAATGAGATATGACGAGGCTGTTGAGACACTTCAGGGAATGGGTATAGAAATCGAATGGGGGCAGGATTTGGATTATTCTAAAGAAAAAGTGTTGACTCAGGATTTCGAAGTTCCACACTTCCTAACTCACTATCCAAAGATTGCAAAACCATTCTACCACAGAGTTGACCCCGATGACGACAAATACGTTCTATGTCACGACTTGCTAGCTCCTGAAGGTTATGGAGAAATCATAGGCGGTGGAGAAAGGACCTGGTCTGAAGAAGAGATTCTTGCAAGAATCGACGAAGAAGGTGTTCCAAGAGAGCCTTACCAATTCTACATTGACACCCGAACATACGGGGGGGTTCCTCACGGTGGATTCGGATTAGGAGTTGACAGAGTATGCTCATGGCTTTCTGGTGCGGATCACATCAGAGAAGTTATCCCATTCCCTAGAGATTCTAGAAGAGTCACTCCTTGATGTGCTTCTTGATTTCATCTAGGACATCTATCAGGTTGCGGCTTCTGATGGTTTTCTTGGCTATTGCTACAGGTTTCTCATCCCACGGGTTGAAACAAATTGACAATTCGCTTTGTTGGAACATACCAATGTCACCGGCACTATCTCCAATAGAAATCGTGCGTTCTTTTGGAATATCGAGGCGCCTTTGAAGCATCCTCACAATCGAACCCTTGCCGTTCATCTGAACTTGATATCTGCCAAAATCGTCGATTGAGCCATCATTTCTTTCCAACCAGCCATTTGTGAAAACATGAAACATGGTGTCGCATCCTCGATGTCGATTTATTCCACCCCATCGCCTTCTCCAAGGCTCATTGCTAGGAAACATACAGGCGATATCCCTCGCTGTTTCCTGCATGCCACCGCTGATTATTGCGATTTCATGACCTCCATCTAGAATCCATTGAAGACACTCTTTCATCCCCTGCATTAGCGGAGTCCCTTGGCACAATTCCCTCATTTTTTGGTCAGTAATTGCGGGATATGCTTCCTTGATCATAGCCAAGTCCATCTTTAACCAATCCCATTCGTCTAATTTTCCTTGATTGTATAGATTGAATGCTTCCTCATTAGAAATCTCAAGCCTGTCATAGACATACTGCCACGTAGACATATGGTCAACTAGAACTCTATCCATGTCGAAACAAACCAAGTATTGCATTAGATCAACTCATTCATCTTTCGGCCAATGATTGTATTGCGCCTGTATTTGTTTGACCTGTTTGCCCATAATGTAGAGGATAAGTCCAACCATCATCGCAAACAATCCCATCAAAGTCACACCGATAACAGCCAATCCAACGCCGACACTGGTTTCATTCCATTCGCTGAAAGTATCGAGAACATCTCCTGACAATTTGTAGCCAACTATGAATAGAACAAGCCCGGGAATCCCAAACAAAAGGAGAGGATGTCGAGATTCCAACATCCAATAGAATAGTTGGGCGAACTTTGACGCAGTTGCAAGTGATTCTCTTTGCTGGACCTTTGGCGCTGGTTTTGAGTGAAGTACACGCACACGTAAATCTTCATCCAATTCAAGAGGTGTGTCATCATACGATGATTCAGATAATGCACTTAGACCTGATTTTGATGCTGCTATATGGGAAACCTCTGCATCTGAATAGATTATTTCTTGAGGATTGGAGTTATCGGTTTCCTCACTAATGAAAGACATGTGTACGTCCCAATTCTCTCTTGCTCTATTCACTAGCAAAGGCATATCACGAAGCTTGAACCGATTGTTTACATTAATCAACAGCGTAGAACCGTCGTGATTCTCATCGAGTAATTCTTTGGCTAGGGTTGGCACAAGAATATCTCCCTGATGGTTAATTACTCCACATTCGACTTTACCTGCCATTTGGATTGTTTCGTCACTACTTCCTAAATCTAGCAAGATTACCTCGCCGCCCAACTCTCGTGCACGGACAACAAGCGAAACCAATCGTAACTCGAAGTTCTTACCCATCAACACGATTCGCAAGGACTCCATGCACTGCCGGTATTCTTCTAAGTCATGAAGTTCATGGCTGATTTTTACATCAGATACGGTTTTTTGAGAATACGGTTTTGTCCCATCAGTCTAGAATTTCTAGCGCCTCAGACAGCACACTGCTATTGTACCAATATGCTTTATTCTTCCAAATAGTATTGCCTTCGCCATCTAGAATAGTGAACGAAGGTGTAGCAGGTGTTTCAAATGCAGTTGAATAATCGATTTCTGTTTCTTTATTTTTGTCTACATCGATAGCAGGTTGTCCTTCAAATGGAATCAGAACTGGCCAGAGTGATTCTGTTGAACTATTACTCGAGGCATAGACATCGATTACATCCTCGCGAGACTCAAAAGAAGGATATCTATGGATTGTGACAATTCTGGTATCATTTGAGATATTTCCATTTCGCATCTCATCTGCTATCCTTTCTGTCCAATCGTGACATCCGCTACAGCCAGTTGAAACCCACAGAATCATGGTGTTCTCACCATCTGCATCAGACAGCAAATCCATTGTTTCGACACGGTCAATGTCTCTGTGTGCTGTTTCTGCAACGATGTTTAGGCGCTCTGGAATCTCTGATTCATCAGATTCGACATTTTCGATCGCAGCAGGGGTTGTACATCCTGGTAAAATCAACAGAAGAGTAAACAGAAACCACGTAGCGTTCCTTAACATAAAAAGCAATCCGCACAATTTCTTTTGAAGATTTGTTTCTCAAAGCATGAAGTTATCATGCGATTCCGCCTCGCAGCACCATGTACCAAGGGATGAGTATCGGTGTTGTCATCCCAGCAAGAAACGAGTCGGAGCATCTATCGGGTGTTCTCTCAGGAATCCCTTCATTTGTCGATAAAGTCGTAGTTGTCGATGACGGTTCGACCGACGGAACCGGTGAATTAGCAGGAGATGCTGAATTGGTTCGACTAGAGGGTGAAGGTGTAGGTTCAGCGATAGATCATGGACATAGACGATTACTGGAAGTCATGGATTCTGAATTCATTTCTGTGGTTATGGCTGGCGATGGCCAGATGGACCCAGATGATATGGAATCATTAATTGCTCCAATAATTAATCGGCAAGCTCACCATTCCAAAGGAGAGAGATTGGACAGAGCAGGGAAAATGCCGCTACACAGGCGGATTGGTACCTTCATCTTGTCAATATTAACGACCCTTGCTTGTGGACAGACTATCAGAGATCCTCAATGCGGTTATACTGCAACCAGCAGTGAGGTACTGGAATCCTGGAATTGGGAGCGCTCCTGGAAGGGATACGGCTATCCAAACTGGTGGCTAATGGCACTTTCTGAAAGGGGATGGCGAATCTC
>DAGO01000013.1:7935-9358 GCA_002498185.1 Euryarchaeota archaeon UBA10
CTAATGCTATTGGTTGGATTACACTCCAGAATTATAAGAAATACACTAAATAATCCAAGTCTGCCAATAGTCATTACATGGGTAACATACATTGCAGGATGGGTTTACAGTCCTCTTTTGTTTGTAGTTACTCACTTAAGTGACAGAATACACGTTTCACAAATTATGAGGGATGTTAATGAGGATGCGAGGTAGGTACGCTCACGCCAGGCATATTCTAGTCGGCTCAAAAGCCGAGGCACAAGCTATCTTGAATGAGATTACTAATGCGAGAAAGCCTCTGAAAATGTTCAAAAAAATGGCTAGAGATTATTCCAAATGTCCTACTTCAGAAAAGAAAGGAGACTTGGGAGAGTTCCATGAAAGGCAAATGGATCCTGCTTTCTCCAAACAAGTTTGGGCGCAGGAGTTGGAACAATGTGATTGCTTCATCAAAACACGGTTTGGCTTCCATCTCATATGGGTACATTCTCGCGATGACTAATCATCCGATTTGTTTGAAACCAATTTTTTTGTCGAACGCCAAGCCGTTGCAATCATGCTACTGCCCATCAACAATACAATCGTGACCAAAGTTCCCCATGTCCAAACACTAGATACAGTGCCCATAGAATCGTCATTTAACATAACCCCCATGAGTGTAATTAGTCCAACAGCCAATGATGTTTGTAGTCTAATCAATAACGGAATTCTAATCCCAGATTTCATCAATCTATGCAGTAGATATAATGCCCATGAAAATGCTCCAATAGACCATGAGAAAATCGCTAGCGGGTAGACTGATGCTAACACGATGTCATTACCATCTCCGTATTTGTCGATTCCAATTAATATTGCAATCCAAACGATTGAAACACCCAAGACATGTAAGGCCTCAACCATTGCTGCACTAGTTCCTATGATAGGGACTATTTCTTTTTCAGGAACATCATCTTCTTCCACTTCTTGACTAGAGTTGAATAGCTCTTCCAATCTTGCCTTGTGCCGCCTTTCGAGTATGTCTATTCGTTCCGATAACCTTTGCATGTGCTCTAGCATCATCACTTGATTTTCATTTTGTTCGCTTACAATAGTCATTCTTTCATTTTCGAACTCAGGCAAAGTAACCATCGGAGGAATGTCGTCGAGGATACCCTCTGCCGAAAAATCTTCTTTCGCTTTTTTTGCTTTCTCTTCTCTTCTAGCCTCTGCCCTTGCCTTGGAATTTGAAACTGCGGTTTTCACTGCTTCATTAGTCTTAGATAGAGCAGATTTTGTACTTGCAGAAACCTTGGAAGTTAATTCAGCGATTTTTGAACCTGTAGCATTTATTCTGTCTGCTAATGATTGAGATTTTTCCTCAGACACATATGTCCCAGTCAGTTTGATTTTGTGAAGTCTTCGCCCACACAGTTTGATTGAAATGGTGGGTCTGCCCAGATTT
>DAGO01000098.1 GCA_002498185.1 Euryarchaeota archaeon UBA10
GAGGACTTACCAGACCCTAACGATTCAGGATTTGAACTCCCTATACTGTGATTATTCCGATAAATCACTACTATCGAAAACTGGTGACTCTGGACCTACTGGCAAATCTGCAAGTTCCTCTGATGTCAACTCTCTCAATTCAGCATCTGCATGAAGAATTTGTGAATGACCATTTGGATCTAATAGTTCCAAAGTAATGGAATTAGGAATTGGGTCCTCTTTCAGTTCCAATAACGTAGTGTGCATTTCCTGCAGTTTCTTGATGTCAGACATTTCAGCGTCCTCTGCATAGGCTTGTCTAGTGACCATGATAATCACATCCATGAACCTATCAATGACGCCCTCTACATTTGACACATAGCCAGTTGAAGCACTACCGGGTTTGACTTCTAAATCCAGTTCTACAATACGAACTGTGCAAGAAGATGAGCGAACAACTCGAGAGCGTAAGTGCTCGGGCTCTGATATCACCAATGTCGACGCTCCAGGTTTCCGTCCTTCTGCTGGAATGAAATCCGTTTGCCTCCAGCCACAAGCATTACACAGAACTGTGACCTGTGTATGTTCACCAAAATATGGAATCTCATCCACGTGTGTCATCATCCCAACTTGTCCTTCGGCTTTGCATACAGGACAGGGAACATCTACAGGTACAACATCCATTGTATCACCTAACTGAAATCTGAGGGTTCAACGCTGAAAGCTTCTGCATCAAGACCCCTAATTCCACGACATCCCGGAGGAAGGAGCATCAATCTACTTTCAGTTAGCCTGATTATCTGACCACCTAAGTCATTTTCAATAAATAGATTCAATCGCTCAACTGCTGTTTGGCATTCAAGTTCACGATTCATCATTTTCTCCATCCTAACAATTACTGCCTCGCCATCTGCAACCCAATCCATCAACTGAGGAACGCCAGTTAGGTCATGAAGCATTGCACGGTGGATGACCAATCCTCCTGCTACTTTAGGAACGGGCGCATTTGGGTACAATTTTTCCATATCGTGATAACGTGTAGGTGCGGAACTACTTGTTGACTGCAATGTTGGTTCTTGTGAAGGTAAATTTAGCCTTCTTGGGGCCGAACCGGCGAAGGAATCGAGCGAAGTCTGCTTGTCACCCTCTTCGCTCATGACTATACCCTGTGACGGTTGGTTGATAAGGGTCCCGCGAATGGACGTAACATCCCGCCTATTTTGACGGGCTCCTATCGAGGTGAGGAAATGGAAGAAGGTCTAAGCGCAGTAAAGACAGGAACAAGCACAGTCGGTATCACCTTCAAAGGAGGTGTAGTAGTTGGAGCAGACCACAGGGCAACTATGGGTCACTTCGTTGCTAACAAGAGTGTGCAAAAACTGTTCAAGATTGGAGACAACCTAGCACTGACAACCGCTGGATTGGTTGGTCACGCACAGTCTCTGGCAAGAACTCTAGCCGCTGAAGTTTCACTATTCGAACTTCGCAGAGGCGACTCTATGACTGTTAGAGGAGCCGCTACTTTAACCGCAAACATTCTCTCTGGAAGACCACATTGGGTTCAGTTGCTTATTGTGGGCGTTGACAGCGAAGGCGGTTCTGTATATTCAATCGACTCTGCTGGTGGTTCAATTCCAGACTCGTACTGTGCAACCGGTTCAGGATCTCCTTACATGTACGGTGTCCTAGAAGATGGATTCAAAGAAAACATGACTAGAGATGCTGCAGTTGCTTTAGCTGCACGTGCATTGTCTGCATCTGCCCAGCGTGATGCTGCATCCGGAAATGGTATGGATCTAGCTGTAATTACAGCGAAAGATGGATATGTACCGGTCGAGCAGAGCGAAATCGCAGCCGTACTCAAGAAGTGAGGCTTTCAAACTCCACCCACGGGTTAGTCCCGTGACCCTCTTAGGAGGTTCACCATGTCAATCAGTGGGCCGGAGGTGATTTATGATGAGACTTAGTTTCAAGGAAATGAAAGATGCGATAGCAAAAATTGTTCCGAAGGACATTCAGTATGATGTCGATTTGGAAGCCGGCGACATTGCAATTATCACACCAACACCGGATGCATTTGGCGGCGGAGAAGGCCTAGTTGGTCAAATAGCAAAGAAAATCAAGCGCAGAATTGTCTTGCGCCCGCATGCTTCAATCATGAAAGATGAAGCCGAAACTGAAGAGTTCATTCGCAATCTGATTGAGGATGTTGCAGGAATTGATTCCATTTACTTTGATGCCTGTTACTGTGAAGTTACTGTAATCTGCAATAAACCCGGAGAAGCAGTCGGTCGCAGAGGCGCTAACGCTAAGGCGATTAGAGACGAATGTGGTTGGCTGGTCAAATTCGAGAGAACCCCGCCAATTTACTCCAAGACAATGCATGACATCAGAGGATATCGTGCATCCCATGCAAAAGAACGTCGCAAGTTGTTGAAAGATTTTGGTTTGAACATTTACCGTCCCAAACGCCCAGGCTCTTTCTGGGTTCGAACTACTGCTCTAGGCTCATACCGAGAAGTTGGTAGAGCTTGCCACTTGGTTACCTCAAATGAGAGCAGAGTGATGATTGATGTTGGAGTTAACATTGCTTCTGATACAGACCCTATGCCTTACTTTACTGCCCCGGAGGCATTACCAATGGAGAAAATGGATGCCGTAATCCTTACTCACGCCCACCTAGATCATGCTGGAATGCTGCCTGTTCTATTCAGATACGGATATCGTGGACCAGTCTACTGTACTCCACCAACTCGCGATATGATGTTGCTGCTACAATCAGATTATCTCAAAGTCGGAGGAGCTGAAGGTAAGCGTGCGCCATATGACATGGAGGATATCCGTACATGCATGAGGCACGTGATAGACGTCGATTGGGGACAAACTGTCGATATTGCCCCTGACATGAAACTAACTTTCCATAATGCTGGACACATTCTAGGTTCATCTTCGGTTCACCTACATGTCGGAGATGG
>DAGO01000020.1:0-21085 GCA_002498185.1 Euryarchaeota archaeon UBA10
TGCCGACTCATTGAAGTCCCGCCTCCCCTTCGGGGAGGCATGGCGAGTTGCGATGTACTGGTTATCGGCGCCGGCCCAGGCGGAGGTTCTGCTGCGCTGCATTCTGCGCGTGCGGGTCTCAGCACCATGATTGTCGAGGCAGACCCGGAGGTCGGCGTTCCCGTGCACTGTGGAGAATGCTTGTCGCAGATTGCTGTTGACAATTTAGATCTGGATTTGCCAGAGGATGTCATCGCGCTTGATTGCAAGGGCATTCGCGTGATCTTTCCGGACGGAACTGCGAAGTTGTTGACCGAGAAAGGATACGTCCTTGAGAAGCATAAATTCGAACAATGGTTGTGCGATGAAGCAGTCAAGAAAGGAGCGAGCTTACACCTCTCTCACAGGGTAACTTCTATGGAAAGAATTTACAATAGCAAAAATGAATTTGTCAATTGGAAAATTGAAGGCCGTGGAGACGAATTTCCGATAGAATGTAAGGCAGTAATTGACGCCTCAGGAGTTGCTGGAGCAGCCACAAAATTACTCGATATGGGGACTGAAGTGGAGGTCATTGCAGGCTTCCAATATGAGATGACAGAAGTCGATAATGATGGCTATCTTGATTTCTACTTGTGGCCTGAATATTCTCCACATGGTTACGTCTGGATGATTCCGAAAAAAGGCGGAAGAGCAAATGTAGGTCTTGTCACTACAGACAAGAAAGGAGCAATCAAATATCTTGACAAATTTGTTGAAGATACCTATCTCAACGGAAAGGGAATTCAAAACCCAGAATGGAGGAAGCCAGGAATTAAACCTCGCCCGTTCGGTGGAACTATCCCAATTTCTGGACCGAGAGAAATTACAACCGGAGACGGTTTAATCTTGGTAGGAGATGCGGCAGGCTTCACATCTCCATTGTTTGAAGGTGGTTCACACCTAGCATTGTGGTCAGGCAGAGAAGCTGCTGAAACCATTGCAGCAGCAATTTCTGCAGGAGATCTATCAGATGCAAAGATGCAGAGATATGTCAAAGCGTGGAAGAAGCGATTCCCACCGTATCACAAGATTTTGAAGGGAAAAACATCCCTATATGATTTGAGCGATGATGAGTTATCAAACATGGCAAGATGTTTGCCAGAGGAGTTGGGCTCAATGTCGGTACTTGACAAATTGTGGATTGGATTGAAAATATTGGTCCGTCACCCGTTTTTGTACACTAAAGGTGTGATTAGTGTGCTACTTTCATTTGGTTATTCGAGAGCGAAGCATTTCGGATGGTGAGTACATGGAATCTTTGCTGATGCCATTCGCTGTATTCGTTGCAGCTTGGGTGACATTTCGGCCAGATCCAAAGTTGACATGGATTCTAGGTTTGCCATTTTTCCTATTGGCGTTCATGTTCACAATGAATTACGATTCAATTCATCTCGTGGCTTGGTATGGCGGAGAAGAGTTACCTCTAAAGTACAGATTTGCGGCCACATGGGCTGCAAGAGAGGGTCCAATTTTGCTTTGGGTAGCATGGATGGCTCTTTTGTCAATCGTTTGGAGGAACCCATTGAAATCAGAATCCGAAGATAGGCACCTGCTCCGTCTAAGATTGATGAATGGTTTTGCATTAACTCTGTTACTAGTAGCATGGATACTACAACCCTTCAAGGCAGCAGAACAGCGTGGACCGGGCCTCAACGAGTTATTACAGACTGATTTGATGGTGATTCATCCGCCTCTAATATTCCTGGCATACTCCTTGTGCATCACACTTGCATGTATTGCAGTATCAGCTATTTTTACAAATTACAAAGGAATCAAGGACGATTTAATCCAAGTCGCTAGACCTGCATTCTTCTTTTCAACGTTAGGAATCGGCTTAGGAGGCCTCTGGGCTTACCTGATTCTAGATTGGGGAGGATATTGGGCTTGGGATCCTGTAGAAACCGGCTCGCTATTGCCATGGATTTGTTTGGTCATGCTGTTACATCTAAGAACGCGACCGGGCAAGACATCGGACCACATGTGGGCTGGTGTGGCAATGGCTTGTGGCGCACTCGCACTATTCGCAACCATGGTGACTAGAGCAGGTGGAGTTTGGGCAGTTAGCGTCCATACATTCGTTGTAAACTCAGCAGGCTCACCGCCGGGCGATGTCTTCGGAAGAATCATGGTTCTGTTGTCAGATGCTAGCGGAATAGAAGTCGTGGTTTATTTTCTTGGAATACTACAATTGCTAGGAATATTCCTTGCCTCAAGACTCGGTTTTGAGTTCTCAAAATACTGGTTGGCTTTGTTACCTGCTGTGGCGATAATTGGTATAATTGGTGGCGGTGATGTTCTAGATGGATTCCCTCCAACCCTTTTGGTCATTTTGGGATTAGGTCCATTCGTGGAATCTGGCATTAGGTCATTGCCTGAAGGACACGATTGGAAATGGTTCGCTTTACCAGGAATTATGGTTGGTTTACGGTTCATTCACGGTATGGTTCTGTTCGAATTACTATCGTTGCTTTTCGCATTCGGCCTAATCTTCGAAAAAGACCGATTCAAGGCATGGGGATGGGCAAGTGCAGGCGTGATGCTATTCTTGTCTGCATCATGGTCTGGAATGTTAGACATCGTGATATGTGCTATAGGCATGACCGCATTTGTAGCACCTTGGTTCTTCGCCGAGGAGAATAAAGATTCTAAGTTCTCATTCATGGAGAGAAGCACTCAGCAAAGGTTGGTGTTGTGGGCGCCTGTTGTGGTTGTAGGATTGTATTTGATTTTGACATTGGTAATATTGATTTCAAGTATCGATTCAATTCAATTTGCAGCACACGAATTGTATGGAGCACCATTCCTAGCAGCAATTATGCTTTCATTCACTGCTTGGAGCATAAGGGATAGACCACAGAGAGTATTCTATCTCATGGCTTCAACTCCTTTGATTCTAGTTCTAGCTTGGTTGTTTGGAGATTCTCTAGGTTACGATTCAACGGACATTCTTGGCGCATCATTGAATCGAGGTCAAATCGGTATCGTCGTATTGATTCCCGCACTTCTGGCTTTACCTGCTACAATTTCTCTAGCGAAGGAAAACTTCGGCAAACGTGAGATATCATTTTTCGCTCACCTAATCCACTTAGGATTGGTTCTGTTGGTGATTGGGCATGTTATGAGTACAACGATTATCGATAGAGGTACGTTTTCACACTCTGTCACTATGATCAAGGATGAGAGAGTTGAATGGGAAGGCTACGAGTTCGAATTCACAGAGGTAGTAACTCAAACTGATGGGCTCGAGGTAGGGGATGGATATCTTGGAGCTGTAATCAATGTCTATGAAGATGGAGAATTAATCGAAACTGTAGAGCCAGGAGTACTCAGATTCGATACCCGCTCGCGTTCCGAAGTCGACCGTGTAAGTATGTGGCATGGGGACTTGGTTTTGATAATGGACGGTACTCAAGCACGTTCATTGATGGAAGGCAGTGACTTGGTTAGAATAATGGTATACGATTTGCCAGGAATCCACCTCGTGTGGGGTGGATGGGCGTTGATGCTGTTGTCAAGTCTTGCCATTTGGATGCCCCGAAGCGACCCAACTGATTGAAATAGGGATGGTTGGTCGCCGAAATGCCCCCGTAGGGGGCGATAGGTGAATAACCATGGAAGAAGGAACCATTGTCCACGTCGATTACGACCTGTATAACGCAGACTCCGGCGATTTGATTGAAACTACTAGAGAAGAAGTCGCAAAGGAGCATGATATGCACCAAGAGGGTAGAACCTACACTCCTCTAGTCTGCGTAGTTGGTGCAGGAAATCTGATTTCTGGATTCGAAGACAGCCTTTTGGAAGCTGAAGCAGACAAGGATATCTCTCTCGAGATTGCACCTGCAGACGCTTACGGAGAAAAGGATCCAGACCAAATTGAGACCATCTCAATCGACAAACTACTACGCCACGTACGTGACCCTAAGTCCCTATACATCGGAGGTCCAGTAACTGTTGAAGGCCGCCAAGGAATCCTTTCCTATCTAGCAGCAGGACGTGCTAGAATCGATTACAACCACCCTATGGCTGGTCGCACTCTGAAGTATGATTACAAGATCGTCAAGGTTGTCGAAGGCAAGGAAGAGAAAGTTGCAGCACTTCTTGAGGCAAACACTGGCCAAGAAGGGTTCGAGGTTTCATTCGATGGAGACGACATTTCAATCGTCGTCCCTCAAACAATGCTATTCGACCCTAACGCAGCAATGCAGAAGTTCCGCTTAGTTACCGTTCTACGTGATGCTGTTGAAGCAGGTAAGGTTTCATTCGTTGAAGTCCACGAACCTCGTGTGGCTGCAGAAGATGATGCAGGTAGCGAAGAAGAGTGAGAACTACGCAATCCTCATCACCCTTGACGGCGTGAGATAACCATGGAAGACACAGAATTCTCCAAAGGAGAGAGGATTCTACTTTCCCTATTCGGCCTGATTTCCCTTGTTATTGTTGGTGGACTAATTTTTGCTCCAGAAATATTCTGGGAGGATTTTGTCAAAGTCTACATCTGGGACCCAATTGCGAAGGATGCTGGAGAGACTGGAGATGCAGGGTATTCTGAAGTGAACACGATTGTGTATATTCTAACAATGATTGCTGCAGTCATTGTATTCCAGGCTTTGTTCAGGAAGTGGCAATTACCGGTAGATGACCGAATGGTATGGGCATTAATCGCATGGGTTGCTTTGGCTCCAGTATTCAGAGTAATGGAAGATGCAGATTATTTCAAAGAGGGTGTAGATGTCTTATTCATCTCTCCTCTGATTCACATACACTTGGCTGCTTGGCTGATTATCTCAGCATTCATCGGCCATATCGGTAAGAAAAACGAGTTGTCGATGTTGGCAATGTTGCTTGTAGCATACATCGCTTTCACTGGCTTACTAGTTCTGCCTAGCGTGCACGTGCACGACACAGGTACTTTCTGGATTCTAGGTGGTTCTTTCGCAGGCGCAGTAATGATTGCTGTTGTAATTCACAACACCTGGGATTGGGAAGCAATACCTCGCGCTATGCTCGCATTTGCAATCGGACTGATCACAATGGGCTTAGGCCACTGGGCGCAACTAGCTTCTACACCATGGGTCCAGGATAGCGGATTATTGCCCCGTGATAATGACATTCTATGGCCAGTTCTGGTAGTGGTTGTGATTCCATTCATCATCACCTGGGCGGTTTGGCGCCAAGGAACTGAAGATTTGGCTCAATTACGTCTAACAGGCAACGATGTCGGATTGATTCCAGATGGGATGACATTGGACGAATGGGAGAGCGAGGACCGATCTAGCCATCCGGTAGAGATACTGTCTCCTAAGGGAATACTTGCGACCCCAATGGTTGCTGGAATGCTATTCGGCCAATTGTGTGATGGCTTAGCTACCATGGTTGGTATCGATTGGTTCGGTTATTCAGAGAAGCATCCGCTTTCAGATGCAGTTATTCAGTTTGGTAACGGATTCGGAATACTAGGCGAAGGCGCATGGCTATTCTTCTTGGTCAAAGCTGCTCTTGCAACCCTAATCATCTGGATGTTCTCACAACTTAGAATCGAGTCAAGGCAACAACATTTACGAGTGCTAATTGTACTTGCAGTCATGATTGTAGGAATGGCTCCAGGATTGCGGGATATTGGAAGATTAATCCTTGGTGTGTAAGCGGTTGATTCAAGTCGCAATCGACCTTCGGCGAATAGAGGGGAAGACATGGATAGGCTACCAACTCGTGTAAATCGTGTCGACCCGGACTACCAAAAACGTCGCACTCACAATCTAGAGTTGATTGAAACCTTGCGGCAGCGCTTGGATGTAGTCAATCAAGGGGGCGGTGGAAAATATGTCGAAAGACATCGAAGCCGTGGTAAATTATTGGCTCGTGAAAGGATTGAGAAAATCATCGACCCTGGGACCGCATTCATGGAGTTGTCACCACTTGCGGCATTCGAATTATACGATGGTAAAGCAAGCAGTGCAGGTATTGTAACCGGGGTCGGTTTAGTTCACGGAAGAGAATGCCTTTTCGTAGCAAATGATGCTACTGTCAAAGGTGGCTCATACTACCCAATGACTGTAAAGAAGCACATTAGAGCACAAACGGTTGCTCATGAAAACAATCTACCTTGTATCTATCTTGTAGATTCTGGCGGTGCTTTCCTTCCAATGCAGGATGAAGTATTCCCTGACATTGGTCACTTCGGACGAATATTCAGAAATCAAGCAAAAATGTCTGGAGACGGCATCCCACAAGTTGCAGCAGTTCTAGGAAGTTGTACTGCGGGTGGAGCGTATGTTCCAGCGATGAGTGACGAATCCATCATTGTCAAAGGAAATGGAACTATTTTCCTAGCAGGCCCTCCACTAGTCAAAGCGGCAACCGGCGAAGAAGTCACAGCTGAAGAACTCGGTGGAGCAGATGTACACACATCCCAAAGCGGGGTTGCCGACCACTTTGCAGAAGATGAATCGGAAGCTCTGAGGATGGTGCGCAATGTTGTTGAGAATCTTGGTTCTAGAGAACTCGCTCCATTTGAACGAATTGATGCTGAGGAGCCTTTTTACGATCCAGACGAACTTCTAGGGCTCATTCCTTCAGATAACCGCACTCCAGTGGACGTCAAGGAAATCATTGCAAGAATCGTTGACGGTAGCCGTTTCCACGAGTTCAAGTCGAGATACGGGCAGACACTGATTTGCGGATTTGCTCACATTCATGGGTACAAGGTTGGAATCGTAGCTAACAACGGTATTCTATTCTCAGAATCATCTTTGAAAGGCGCACACTTCGTTGAATTGTGTGGTCAGAGAGGAATTCCGCTAATCTTCTTGCAGAACATTACCGGTTTCATGGTCGGAAAGGCGTATGAGGCTGGCGGCATAGCCAAAGATGGAGCCAAGCTGGTTACAGCAGTATCTTGTGTGAATGTTCCAAAGTTCACAATAATCGTTGGCGGCTCTCACGGTGCAGGAAATTACGGAATGTGCGGAAGAGCATATGACCCCAGGTTCTTGTTCATGTGGCCAAATAGCCGAATTTCAGTTATGGGTGGTCCACAAGCTGCAGATGTTCTCACAACAGTCAAGCAAGACCAGAGGGCAAGAGAAGGACAAGAGCCGATGGAAGGCGAAGAGTTGGAAGCGTTCCGTGCTCCAATCCTCGAGAAGTATGAGACTGAAGGTAGTCCTTATTATTCAACAGCGAGACTCTGGGATGATGGAATTATTGACCCTAGAGACACACGTGACATCCTTGGATTGTGCATAGCCGCAAGTCAAAATGCTAAGTTGCCAGACGACCGATTTGGCGTCTTTAGAATGTAATTGAAAAATTGATTTTTGCAATTGGAGAATTAAACATGAACAATCAACCCACAACTTCACTTATCCAATTGGAAACCGATGGCTGCATAGCAAGGGTTTCATTGGCTAGACCCGACAAATATAATGCATTGAATGTTCAGATGATTACGGAGCTAATCGAGGTGTTTTCTTGGACAGCAGAGAACTCTGTTGGAGTAACTGGAAAACTCACTTCTGAAGATGGTACACCATACTTCAGAGTCCTAGTATTGTCTGGAGAAGGCAAGCATTTCTGCGCTGGAGCAGACATCAACATGATGCGAGATGCTGGTGCGAATACACCTGAAGAGAATAGAAGAGATTCTGAGAGACTCGATTCCTTATTCAACGGCCTTTGGTCTCATCCATGCTTCACAATCGGTAAGATTCAGGGAGTTGCCTTAGGCGGCGGTGCAGGGTTGATTGCATGCTTAGACCACGTAATCTGTGATTCGAGAGTTAAGATTGCATTATCAGAAGGAAAGTTGGGTATCCTACCTGCAGTAATTGGGCCATATGTCTACAGGAGAATGGGCAGTGCTAATTTCCGCCGCCATGCAATGTTAGCCGGCAGAATGGATACAACCGAAGCGCTTCGTATCGGAATGATTGACAGCGTAGATGATTCATTAGACGAATCTGCAGTCATTTCTGAAGTTCTATCCACCGGGCCTTGTGCAGTTACTGCGGCTAAGGAATTGACACTTGGATTCGATAGATGGAGCGGCGATGATGAATCGCTCCGCTTGTGGACACTCGACTTTACTAGCAGAATGCGTGGTAGCGAAGAAGGACAAGAAGGCTTGACCTCATTCTTGGAAAAGCGAAGTGCTAACTGGAAATCTGAGGAGTGATTCGATGCTAAAGCGTACTCTCGTCGCAAACCGCGGTGAGATAGCATGCCGTATCCTACGAGCATGCCGTGAAGCTGGGATAGAAGGGGTCGCCATATATGCTTCAAACGATGCAGGTACACTATTCACCGAATTAGCAGATATCTCAGTACAACTCGAGGGAGAAGGCCTTGCAGAGACCTATCTCAATCAAGAACAGATTCTACAAATTGCTATCGATACAGGGTGCGATTCAATTCACCCTGGATTCGGATTCTTGTCAGAGCGTGCGGATTTCGCTCAAGCAGTGATGGATTCAGGCTTAATTTGGGTTGGCCCTTCTCCTGATGCTATAACAAAAATGGGCGACAAAATGACTGCTCGTATCACCATGAAAGAAGCTGGAGTGCCCGTTATACCAGGTGAGGAAGTAACCGGAGGTCTCGACGAAGTATTGCAGATTGCACCTTCAGTTGGCTATCCATTGCTTCTGAAAGCGACCGCTGGAGGCGGTGGCAAAGGTATGCGCGCTGTTCACAGGCAAGAAGACCTAGAAAGCGAAGCAAGGGCTGCTATGAGAGAGGCTCTCAATGCATTTGGCGATGATAGAATATACGTCGAGAGATTGCTAACCGGCAGCCGTCACATTGAGATTCAAGTACTAGCTGACAAGTATGGCAAAACCATACACCTCGGCGAAAGAGAATGCAGTGTTCAAAGAAGACATCAGAAGGTATTCGAAGAATCTCCCAGCGTTGCACTGGATGCAGAATTGCGTGAAGCGATGGGTGAAGCAGCTTGTGCTGCAGCCCGCGCTGTATTCTACGAAGGAGCAGGCACGGTTGAATTTCTAGTCACTCCTGATGGCGAGTTCTTCTTCTTGGAAATGAATACCAGAATACAGGTCGAGCATCCGGTGACTGAAATGGTTACAGGCGTTGACTTGGTACGTGAACAACTCAGAATCGCTGGAGGCCAGCCAATGAGTTGCGGACCTCTGAACATGCGAGGTCATGCTATCGAAGTTAGACTGTACGCTGAAGACCCATCCAACAATTTCCTACCAGCGATTGGAGAATTGAAGAAATTCATTGCCCCATCAGGGCCAGGTGTTCGCCTTGATACTGGTGTGCGTGAGGGCGATGCAGTAACGCCTGATTATGACCCGATGCTTGCTAAATTGATCGTCTGGGCCCCTTCAAGAGAAGAGGCATTGCAGAGAATGGGGCGTGCACTGGACGAGTTTGTTGTCCTTGGTTGTACTACCAATGTCAGATTCTTGCGAGAATTGTGTACCAATCAAGATGTGGTTGACGGATGGACCACAACCGACATGATTGACAGACTGTGGCCTGACGGCTGGAACCCCAACATCAGCGAGCAAATGAGCAATGCAGGATTACTAGTCGCAGCTGCATGCGAATCGACAAATCACGGACGTGTTCTGACTTCCTCCGGAGAAAGTTCAGCAATCCCGTCTCCATTTTCAACAATTAACAGGAGGTTCCCTTGATGGAATTCAAAACCTCTGAAGGGCGCATCGAAATCGATGCTAAGCGCACCGGTTCAGCCTTCACACATGAAGGAATGACAATTCACACTGGAGATGAATTGTGGCTGGAAATCGATGGAAGAAAACACAAGGCAGTAGCAACCAAAGTTGGAGATGTCTGGTGGGTTCATGTCAATGGCCACACAATGCAATTCGAAGTAATCGAGCCGGGTGCCTCATCCTCAGATGATGAGGGAGGCCTAAGTGCGCCAATGCCTGGGAAGATTCTCGAAGTGCATGTTAGCGAAGGTCAAAGCGTAAAATCAGGAGATGTTCTGATGGTCATGGAGGCTATGAAAATGGAACACAAAATTGTTGCATCTAGTGACGGCAAAGTAGAATCTATTCACTTCAGAGAAGGTGACCAAGTCCCTCAAGGCGCTGAACTTCTAAGTCTTGGAGAATAATTACTCCAGACTTTTGATGTTCGCTTCGATTGTCTCAGCACACGCCTCGAAAACTTCGAGGGATTGGCCAACAGGGTCTTCTAATTCCCAGTCTGCATCGATTCTGATCATTGGACAACTTACTCCACAACCCATTGAGATGACCATGTCATAGGATTGCCAGTCGATGTCATCGACAAGCTTTGGATACAATCCTTCAGTGCTAATTCCCCTTGAATCTAGCACTTTCAATGCATTAGCACTGACCTGTGAAGCTGGATGAGTTCCAGCACTAGCAGCATCATGTCCTAGGCTTCTAGCAATGCCTTCAGCCATCTGAGAGCGGCAAGAGTTTCCAACACACACGAATAGTAGGCGCATGATGAGGTCTGCATAGAAGAGGCATATGAACCAATGGCACATAGCCTCAATAGATGTGGAAGCCAATATTGGTCTATACCGTCACTTTCGTGGCGCTATTTGTCGCCCACATTATCGCTGCAGCAAACGATTTAGATTTGCTTTTCAGAATAATTGCGAGTATCATTACAATCCAGACAATGTTCGCTGGTTTAGTTCTACATTTACTAAAGGGAGATGCTCGCCATGCACGCTATCCAGTTATTGCTTTGAGTGCTGGCTTAGGCTGGGCATACGCAGGAATGACTCTAGATTGGATGATTCTAGCGTGGGTAATTGGAGCAATTTTATTTCAATATGCTACTGAAAAAGGGTTGAAGTACAACAGCCCCGCGCATCAACACGATGGCTGATTCACCCGTTAAGGTAAACCAACCCGGCGATGCACCCGCTGGACCTTCTCCTGAAGAACAAAAGAAGATGGAAGCAGCATACAACCAGATGAAACGCAAGATGGCGATTTCAGAAATGGGTAAGGCGATTAAGCACAAAATCATGGTACTGTCCGGTAAAGGTGGCGTAGGAAAGTCCACCGTTGCAACAGGATTAGCGCTTTCACTAGCTCAACAAGGCCTGAAAGTTGGTCTTCTTGACATCGATATCACCGGGCCTAACGTTCCAAAGATGATGGGACTTAGCGGCCGCAGATTGAATGTAGAAAGCGGTAGAATTCACCCTGCGCAAGGCCACCTTGGTGTCAAAGTGATTTCGATGGCTTTCTTGTTGGAAGATGAAGACACTCCTGTCGTTTGGCGTGGCCCAATCAAGTTGGGTGCAATTCAGCAATTTATTGGCGACGTAGATTGGGGAGAATTGGACTACCTAATTATCGACTTCCCGCCAGGTACCTCTGATGAACCGTTGACTGTGGCACAAAATCTGCCTGATATTGATGGAATGGTCATTGTAACAACTCCGCAAGATGTTGCACTTCTTGATTCTCGCAAATCAATTACCTTCGCAAACTCGCTCAAGGTCGATGTAATAGGAGTAATCGAGAACATGAGCGGTTACACTGTGAGAGGCAAAGCGCCTTCAGGAACCGAAATCGAACTTGCCGCACCGGGAGGAAAGACGGTGCGTGTTACAGCTGACGACGAAGGCCACTGGGCAGGTACCTTGGACATCTTCAAATCCGGAGGCGGCGAGAAGACCGCTGAAGAATTTGGTGTTCCATTCCTCGGGAAACTTCCTTTCGACCCAGGCTTTGTCCGTGGAGGAGATGATGGAGTCCACAGAATAGTCTCCGAGCCCGATGGTCCAGCCTCACTAGCGTTCGCCGAAGTCGTTGCTCAAATACAATCCAAGGTTGAATCCGGTTCAACCGAGAGTGGATTGGAAATTATTTGAGGTGAGATTGATGGATATTCCAGAATTGAAGCGTCTTGAGCGCAGAGATGTCGATATGCATCTAACATGGTCAGATGGCACTGAGCATCAAATCACCTATGATGATTTGAGACATGCTTGTCCTTGTGCAAAGTGCGCACCCCAAAGAAACGACGATAATTCATCCAAGGCACTGAGAAGAACCGTGGAAAGCCTACCTAAAGAAAAGCCAACAGTGAGGCCTGTTGGCAATTATGCACTAGCATTCGAATGGACAAATGGATGCTCCTCAGGGATTCACAGGTTCGAGAGAATCTGGCGCTTAGGGGAAAAACAAGATCCAGATAACGGCAAAGCGTACGTACACGGAGCATGGTAAAACGCTCTCATAAAGCGTATTTGTCGTAGTAACGCACTTGTATGCCTTTGTGACACGACAAAACTAGGAGGTCATTCCAATGGATGGTGTATATCTTACTTGGTTGATTTCCGCATTGGCGATTGGTGTATTGCTGATGCCGCTAATTAAGCCTCCTTGGGCTAAAGTAACTTCAGACGGTTTCATCGATTTTCTTCGAAGATATTGGTTGCATATCGCAATCGTACTTGTGATTTACAACGCCAAGGATTTCCTAGATGAAGTCGATAGAATCCTGATGGCCAATACCGATGGAATGCTCAACATGACTCCATGGATCTACGCTATTGAAGCAGACATGGTATTATGGGTACAAGAGACATTTAGAGCAGATTGGCTTACTGCGTTTATGACGCATTTCTATGTTGTAGGATTCATGGTAATTTGCTATGTGTCAATATTCTACTTCGCATACTTCGATGACAGATACATGGCTGATAGAATCAGCCTTGCAATTTTTTGGGTCTACATTCTAGCGATTCCATTTTATCTGTTTTTCAACGTACACGTTACTGGAAATTATATTCCTGGAATGGAGACATTAGCTTACAATCACACCCCTGAAATCAATGATTGGTTCCATCGCATTGACCCATTGACAAACGGTATGCCAAGTTTGCATATTGCCTTCCCATTCGCGGTTTGGCTGTGTTTACTCAGGTTCGATACAGATGGGCGATGGACAAATTATCGTAGAATCATTTTCGCATTCGTATTGATGACAGCTTTCTGCATTCTTTACTTGGGTATTCATTGGTTCATGGATATAATCGGAGGCATGATTGTTGCCGCTGTTGCAGTAAATATCGCTCACAAACTCGCAGACCCGTTCTGGAAAATCTTTGACGAGAGAACAATAAATGCCCGATTAGTAACACTCCTGACAAATCCGAAAAGGGCTCTCAATGTAGTGAAATCATCCACGAAAAAACAAGTGGAGAAGTTTGCAAAACCTACTAGCAAAGAAACTGGAGTAGTGCTTGCAGTAGTCATGATTGTTATTGCTGGAATTATCACATGGGACTTAACCCATCAATCCATTCCAGCAGGTGGTGTTGACGCACCTGTGGGCGTAGAGGCAGCCGACGGTTGGTTGATCACCCTCGATGATAAAGGGGACTCAGTTGAATTAGTAGTTCACGATTTATCTAACTTGAATTCAGACATTGAGGTCAATCAACCACAAATGGATGAAAACTCCACTTATGATGTACGTGGCGATATTTTGGTCATGGCCAATCAAACTACAGCAATGGTCGTCGACTTAACCAAGCCATCTGAAGCAAAGATTACTATGGATGTCGAATCGCCAACAGACCTAACAATCGTTTCAGACGATTGTTTCGCTTTACTAGAGGATGGCCAGGTAACCTACTGGTCATTTGACGGCCAAGAAAAGGTAGGCCCCACTCCTAGCCAAGGAGATTCAATCATTCTATTAGAATCCTCGAACGGACAAATCGCACTAGTTTTTGCTAGCGACCCAGATACTGTTCAATTAGGAATCGTAGATGGAGAAGGATTGATTTCGATTAATGTGAATGCAACAGCAGACCCGGGAGAGGATGAAATTCTCATCGATCAAGGATTAAATGTAGATTTAGAAAATGCAACGATAACAGATATTTCGTTCTCCGATAACAAGTTGGCAGCTACTATCGATGTAAACGCAACAACAAGATTGGTTCTACTGGATACGATAACGGGCGATAGTCAGTTGGTTTCGGACCACAAGTTTGCAGCCTACGATCCACATGTCAACTACGGCGTTCTAATGTTTTCAGCATATACTGAAATCGACCCATTAAACGCTTCAGACAAATACACAGACAGAGAAATTTACATTCATGATTTTACTACCAATTTAACAAAACCACTTACTGCGGATAATTTAGACCAGTGGGCACCGATGGTTTTGGAAGATTATTATGTGTATCAGCAAATGAATGATGACGGTGCAATTAGCGTCGAGGTTCAGGCCAAAGAACCGACACTGCAACCATACTCTTCGAACATTTTGAAATTTGGAGTAATATTGGTAATCGCATTAGCCTTCATTTACATCATGCAAAAGCAGAGAGAGGCTAATGAATCTAGCCGCCATGGTATCGAACACGCTTCATGATTTGTTCTAGCCTCTTGACTACGTCTACAGCACTTGGAGGCATTCCACCAGGAGCGGCTTCTGGCGCGCCCAGTTCATCATCCAAAGCCAGATATCCTTTGAGAACTAAATCCATGGCGCCCTTTACATTAGGATGACTTGCTCTAAGGATTTCATGTAAAACGTGCAGGTCGATTCCAAAACCTTCCAAGTCGTATTCACGAGTTGCTAATCCCAAATCGATTAGTACAGCATCTCTTTTGCTGTTGATTAGAATATTGTTGGTGGATAAATCCCCATGATTGACTGCATTTCGGTGCAATTCACGTATTGACTTTCCAACAGTAATCAGTAACTCTTCATCATGTTCATTTGAATGGAGTACCTCAATGAGCGGTCTGCCTTCGATTCTCTCCATGATGATGCTGGCTTCTTCGATATCAACGTCCCAAATTGCCGGCACTGGTGCACCTCGACTAGCTAACCAAATTGTCAATTTGATTTCGTTAGTCATCCTCTTTCTGGTTAAACTTGCATCCAAATCTGGGTGCCTCCAGCCTCTAGGTCTGCGCTTTTTTAGGATTGCAGACCTTCCGTGCCATGTTCCTGAAATGACCTCGGCTTCTGCTCCGAGGTGCAGTCTTTCACCACCCGACCATGCCTGCATTGTATAAGCGAGGAAGTGTATGGTTGAAAAAGGGGCACTACTACCGATAGATGAGGCTCAACCATGACCGTGTCATTGCCGATGTGCGCCATTGACTTCACCAATGATGCAATGGGTCCTGAAGAAGCGGCTATTGCCGACAGGATAGCAGAGTTGAAAGAACAGATGGGCGATGATTTACTGATCTTAGGTCATCATTACCAAAGAGACCAGATTGTCATGCATGCTGACCTGTTAGGAGATTCATTCCTTCTCTCTGAGTTAGCAGCACAATCCAAAGCAAAGAACATTGTTTTCTGCGGTGTTCATTTCATGGCAGAATCCGCAGACATTTTGACTTCTGATGAGCAAAGAGTGATTTTGCCTAATATGCGTGCAGGTTGTTCGATGGCAGATATGGCTGCCTTAGACGAAGTCGAGGTTGCTTGGGAAGAGATTCTCAGTAAATCCGGATTGAGTGACCCAGCTACCGCTAAAGAAGGGGAATCATGTTTGATTCCTGTAACTTATATGAATAGTGCAGCGGAACTCAAGGATTTCTGTGGCCGCCACGGAGGAATCGTCTGCACTTCATCAAATGCATCCGGCATTCTAGAATGGGCATATGACAGAGCAGGCCCGAATGGTGCAGTTCTGTTCTTCCCAGACCAGCACTTAGGTCGAAATACAGGTCTATCAATGGGCATTCCATTGGACAAGATGTCCGTTTGGACACCAGGTGAAGAAAATACAATTCCCGAAGGTGTCAAGATTGTGCTTTGGCATGGATTCTGTTCAGTGCACAAGAGATTCACAGTTCCTCAGATTGAAGCGTTCAGAAAAGAACACCCGAACGGAGTAGTTGTCGTTCACCCCGAATGTCCAATGGAGGTTGTGGAAGCTGCTGATGCTAACGGTAGTACCGAATATATTCGAAGATTCGTTGCTGAGCAAGAACCAGGCACTCACATAGCGGTTGGAACTGAGATCAACATGGTTGCAAGATTAGATGCACAACATGAGGACCTTCACATTCAGTGTCTAGAGCCGACAATCTGCCCCTGCTCAACGATGTACATGATTCATCCAGCATACTTGATGGATGTATTGGAAAGATTGGCAGATGGTGAAGTTCCAAACCAAGTCATAGTAGCACCAGAAGTACAAGAAGGAGCAAAAATCGCTCTTGAGAGAATGCTTTCTATCAAGCAATAGTCTCGAATGCTTTCCAGCCACATAAAGCCAATAGCGGGCACAATACCATTGTCAATAGTACATATCCAACCGCTTTGGTTGAGTCGTCGCCCCACATTTCAATAGTTTCAACTGAAAAAGTCGACATTGTGGTGAATGCTCCAAGTATACCAGTTCCTAGGAGTAAAGTCAACTCCTTTGAGATCATCTCACTTGCCAATGCAGCCATACAAACTCCCAGCAGAAGGGATCCGGCCGCGTTTACGACAAGTGTACCCTGTGGATTTCCTACCCATTCGCTGACAGCGAAGCGTAGCGTTGCACCTATTGCACCCCCTAATGCCACTGCGATATACGAATTCACAAACCGCTCTTGTCGGGGCAACTCTATCAAACATGCTCAAGAGCCTTACAAGCAGAGGGCGAATTATGACCATATGGTTCATGACCACTAATCAGGGCAAGGTAGAGGAAGCGAGTCAATACTTCGCTAGTTACGGTATTGAGGTTAAACAGTTCGAATTTGAGGCGACTGAACCTCAGGCTGATGATTTGGAAATAGTGGCATTATCAAAAATCGAGCAAGCCATACCGCATCTTCCTAACTCTAATGACATGTTATTGGTGGAAGATGCCGGGCTGTTCGTTGACGCACTGAATGGCTTTCCAGGTGTCTATTCATCCTATGTATTGAACACTCTAGATGTTCATGGTATTCTCAAACTAATGGATCACCTCAAGAGTGATGACCTAATCCAAGATGGCAATTTGAGAAAAGCCGAATTTAGAGCAGTTGCAGTTCTATACAAGGACGGCCAAACCATAGTGTCGGAGGGAGTTTGTCCAGGAAGGATTGCTCATCAAGCTGTTACAGGAGATGGATTTGGATTCGATCCAATATTCATCCCTGCTGACTTGGATGAGGATGGTAACGCTTTACCGATTGGAACAATGGGTGTAAAAAGCACACACGGCAAACCATTTGGCGGCATACCATTAGACGAGAAGCAGAACTATTCTCACAGGCACAGAGCGCTTGAAGGTCTGCTTTCTAATCTCGACATGCTTGGGTGATATTCTTGAGTGTGAGCGTTTTGGGTTGAGGTGAGCAGCATGAAGACTTCAAGACTTGTAGTATTCACTCTACTAGTTTCGGGTATAGTCACATTCTTCATGATGCAGGCTCAATTAGACGAGAATAGTCGCTGGGCATTCGTAGGTGTGATACTGCTGCTGGCTATCATTTGGGTCTACTTAGGAGACGCTCCTGCGAATAAGAAACCAGTTGCTAGAACCGTTGTCAAGCAGCAGGCTTCTGCCGATGTTTCACCAGAACCATCTGTAGATATTCCTGAAATTGTAGTCGAAGACAGTATGGATGGTGCATCACTACGAGAAAGAAAGATGGCCAAGGTTGCGGCCAGTCGTCAAGAAGAGGAATCAAACGAAATTGTAGTCGAACCTGATGACGACCTAGAAGAAGTCGTAGTCACTGTAGAGGAAGTCCACGTGGCGGATGAATTCGTTGTGGAAGTATCTCCACAATCTATCGAAGATGCGAATATTACAGCACACATTCAAGAAAAGAGGGACCGCCATTCTCGTATTCGGGCAAGAATCGAAGAAAGGCGTCGAGACCAGATGGCAGAGATCAGAGCCTCAACTGCAAAGATGTGGGAAGAGCACAGTTCAGGAGAGGACTTAGTTGGCTTGATTCAAAGCGATGATCACGGTCACAACATCCTAGTTGAGCCTGCAAATGCTGAAGCAGGCCACGTCTACGGGGCATCATTGGTCAGAATTGATGAATCTACTATTCTGAAGTTGAGAGTCCCATTGGATGATGGTTTCGTAGCTGTCGAAGAGGACAGGACTACAACTGCAACTCTTCCGCTACCTGCGGGCTTGCCTTCACCAGAAGAATTAGGTCTACCTCTTCCTCCACCACCTGGTGCTTCGGGAGCACTGGCTGCATTGAAGGATGAAATGGCTAATGACGATTAGCGATGCTTCCACTCAGGCTCGCTTCGATTTAGGAATGCTTGAACACCGATTTCCTTGTCTTCAGTATCGAATAGGTTTGCGAATGCAATCGCTTCGATTTCAACACCATCGCTAATTCCATTATCGAGTGAAGCGCGAATAGTCTGTTTTGCAACACGCAGTGTGTGCATAGACTTCGAAGCGATCGTTTGCGCTATTTCCATAGTTTTGCTCTCTAAGTCATCAGGAGCACATAGGTGGTTCACGATACCCATTCTGTAAGCATCTTCAGCGCTTACATTGTTTCCAGTCATCATCATCTCCATCGCTCTTCCGTATCCGACAAGGTGAACTAATCTTTGAGAACCCCCGTAGCCGGGAATCAATCCCAATTTGATTTCAGGAGTTCCGAAAATTGAGCGGTCACTAGCGATTCGAATATCGCATGAACAGGCTACTTCACATCCTCCTCCGAGTGCAAAACCATCCACCATAGCGATTGTTGGCTTGTTTAGATTCCAAATTGCCTCAATTGCATTATCTCTGAATAATTCTCTAATCTCTTCTGAGCCCTTTCCAACAAATTCGGTTATGTCGGCACCTGCAACGAAGGCGTGTGGTTTAGCTCTCTTTCCTTCAGGTGGAGGATTAGGCTTGGCGCCGGTGATTACTACACATCTGATCGAATCATTTTCTTCAGCCCACTTGCACATTTCCTTGATGCTAGATGTAACATCTTGATTCAATGCATTCAACTTGTCAGGGCGATTTATTGTGACTTTTGCAATCGTTCCGTCGCCGTTTTCACAAGGTATTTCTTCGATAACCAATACTTCGCTCATGGCACTCCGAGACAGTCATAGCAAATCAATCTGTAAGCACACATTGAAAATGTTGAGTGCCGCCCCGAATATGTGTCCGAAAGCGAAGAATCCTTAGTAGTCGCAAAAGACTTGGGCAAAAGGTATGGCGATTTTATCGCTCTTCATCCATTAAATGTCAAAGTCAGTTCAGGAGAATTCTTCGGTGTATTCGGCCCTAATGGTGCCGGTAAGTCGACATTCATCAAATTACTAACCGGGCAATTACGCCCTAGTATCGGAGCAGTCGAAGTTCTTGGAATCAATGCAGCAAAAGAACCACAGAAGTTGAAAGCAAATATCGGAATTGTACCAGAATCGGAATCGCCTCCGTCTTACCTCACTCCGAGTGAGTTCTTGCAATTTGTAGGTAAACTCAGAGGAGTAGAAGACTTAGATTCGAAGGTTGAGCATTGGATGGATTGGTTTGGTTTAGATGAAAAAAGGGATACTATGTGCAAAGACCTCTCTAAAGGCCAACGCCAGAAAGTTATGCTAGCATCAGCATTTATCCACGAGCCAAAGCTACTTTTCCTCGATGAACCATTCGCAAACTTAGATCCAATTTACCAACGTAAATGCCGACAGTGGCTACTAGATATGGTCAAGGACGGGGGCACCATTTTCCTTTGCTCACACGTATTGGAAATGGCAGAGAGAATGTGTAACAGGATGGCTATTATCAACCACGGCAAGGTTTTGGCAGCAGGAACTGTCAAGGGGTTGAAAGAATCAGAAACTGAAACTCTTGAAGACGTATTCATTCGACTAGTAGGCCATTCGATTGAAGAAGCAGAAAGAATGAGCGATGAAGGAATCAGCGAGGAGGAATGAAACTGTCCGTATCTATCTCCAGCCGAGATTGGTCTGAGCTTTCAGAAACATCTCTACCAGATTCATTGGGTTCATCCAATGGAGGTATGCGTTTAAACACGCCATTGGTCGGTTGGAGTGCTTTCTCAGCAACATTCAGAGTAATGTTTGTTGAAGAGTTTAGAGAAAACTTGGATTTTGCTAAGAAAAGGCGTATTCTTCTTTTCCCATTGTTGGTTGCTTTGGTAACCATGGTGGCTACAATTGGTTTGCAGTTTTTAGTCGGAGAGGGAGCAGCTCAAGGCTCAGGCTCTGATGCCAATGCTTTCACTTGGGAAGAGATGCGTTTTGCCCTGCATCTGCCGTTGTTATTTTTCAGTCTCGGAATGGGTTCTTTTGCATTCTTAGGGCGGGAAAAAGTACTCGCTAGAACGGGTACTAAGAACTATCTCTTAGCCTCACCTGCTCTTCAACCATTGACCAATCCAACAGCACATTTCGCATATTATGTCAAAGACCTATCATACTATGTCATGCTCATTCTAACTCCAGTTATTTCTGGAATGGCGATTGGTATTTTGCTGGAAAATTTTACCAGCGTAAGCACTCCTTTGGAATACAGCAGTCTTCCTAGAACCTGGATAGCGATGTCTGTAACTCTCGCTCAAGGGTTAGCATTCTCTTTTATCGCTTCTTCATTGTGGCTATTAGGGGGTTGGTTCAGCCGATTAACACCTATTTTCGTAATCGGCCTTGGTACTGTTATAGGTCTCGGATTGATGCCGCGTGAGTACTTCCTTTGGGGATTAGCAACACAGCAACCTGATGGGCTCTTACTGGCAATCCCGGCATTGGCTGCATCGATATTTTTAGCATGGGCTGCATCACAATTGGTTTTGGATGATTTCGAAGTAAAAGTCGTCTCAAAGAAGGAGATATTTTTGCCAGCATGGAATCGTCTGAAGTTCTTAGGAAATGGGCCACTGAGGCTACTTGTAGCAAAGGAGACGGTTGACTTGATTCGCTCAGGCTCACTCAAGAAAATGATTGTCTCCTATTCTGTTCCACTCATCGTACTTCTAATGATGGCGTGGTTAGTCGATTTTGCTGAAGCTCCGATTCCAATTAATCTGTTATCTTACGCACCATTCTTAGGTTTCTTTGGTTTCAACTTCTACTCCTGGCTAACCGCTCTGGACTCACC
>DAGO01000020.1:21462-22935 GCA_002498185.1 Euryarchaeota archaeon UBA10
ACTGTCTACTTCTTAGCAACCACTTGGATTTCAGTAATTTTCCTTTGCTTAATGGCTTGGAGATTAGATGAGTGGGCGGTTCTTCCGGTTGGATTAATTGTGATGATAGCGAATAGCATCTACATCGTTTGTCTGACTGCATTCCTGATGGGACTTGCGCCCAATAAAGCGATTTTTGATGCAAAAATCATGACATGGTTTTGGATTGGAACAGTCATTCCATTGCTGTCACTATTCCTTCTATCATTCACTCAAGGGGACGTGTCCTTCTATGAGAATTGGGCTGACCAAGTACAGGACAAAGGTTTGCAAGCCGAAGCGGTCGAATTCGATAACGAAAGGATGGCTACAGGTTTCAAAGGAATCCTAGCAGTTAGTGCTGGCTTGGTGGCAGCAGCCATATTGTTGATGAAACTGCTTGACCGTAAATGGGGAAGGGCAGAGTTCAACAATTGAAACCGTACGCGACCAATCCATGGGCCTCGTAATTGCAGTCAGTGGGTTGCCTGCTGCAGGCAAAGGCGAGTTTGCCGCAATTCTCGCTGCAACCGGTATTCCGGTTCGCTCTATGGGCGATATGGTGAGGGCTGAAGTAAGGGCTAGAGGTATCCCCGAAGCTCCACATGTTTTCGGCGAGGTCGCTACAGAGATGCGCGCAGAACACGGTGACGATGTTTTGGCGCATCGATTAGTAGCTGCTGTTGACGATCTTCTCGACAGCAATCGTATTGTTCTAATCGAAGGACTCAGAGGTACTGCAGAGAGAGAAGTCTTCCAGAATCATTGGGGTGATTCATTCAAGGTGGTTGCCATAACCGCATCTAAGCAATTGAGGTTCGAAAGAGTCCAATCTCGTGCTCGCTCTGAGGATGGTGATTTATCTGACCTCGAAAAGAGGGACGAGAGAGAAACCGGCTGGGGTCTTGATACAATCATCGAAGAAGCAGAAATCTCGTTCTCGAATGAATCCAATCTTGAGCAATTACAATCTGAAGTTTCGGCTTGGCTGAATACTCTGTGAGAGGGCCCGTAGGGCCTCTCACAATGGAGAAAGGTCTTAACCGAGTCAGACCGTGAGCGAAGTGTCAGGGGTCTAGGTATGGCTAGGAAAAGTGGTGGTGGACAAAGAAGAGGTCGCAACCAACAGCGAGCAATGTATGACGAACTTGACAAGTATCCTGTCATGCCACCACATGCGTTTGCAAGAATTGTGCGTGACAAGAGAACCCTGAATATCATCTACCAAATTATCGAACCTCCTCTGAACAAGAAGGAGCAAGAATGGCGTGATGAGCTACTAGATATCTTCATTCGCTCACTGACTGCAAACATCGAAGAAATCGATGCAGACCCAACAGCGTACCTTCGCACCGCTATGGACAAGGTCATCAAGGCATACGGAATGAAGATTAACAAGAAGTCTAAATCCAAACTGTTCTACTATCTGCGAAGAGATTTGGTAGGATATGGGAA
>DAGO01000020.1:23315-29302 GCA_002498185.1 Euryarchaeota archaeon UBA10
CCAATTTTCGCTTATCACAGGAAATTCGAATCTGTGGAGACCACTTGTGTCTGGGAAACTGATGAGGAATTGGAATCATATGTTATCAAGTTAGCACAGCGATGTGGTAAGCACATTTCCGTTGCGGACCCATTGCTGGATGCAACGCTAATGGACGGTTCAAGAATCGTTATGAAACTAGGTCGCGAAGTTTCGACTCGTGGCTCAGCCTTCTGTATTCGAAGATTCAAGGATG
This sequence comes from Euryarchaeota archaeon UBA10, assembly GCA_002498185.1. GTDB lineage: Archaea > Thermoplasmatota > Poseidoniia > Poseidoniales > Poseidoniaceae > MGIIa-K1. The sequence continues at coordinate 23,551 of DAGO01000020.1, forward strand.
ACCCGTTCTCGCCGTGTGACATCATCGCTTTCCGTACACTCTCCTCGCTAATGGGAGCATACCTGTGGGTAGCGTTCCAGAATGAAGTGCCGATGCTATTCGTAGGGGGTACTGCTTCAGGAAAGACAACTACACTGAACGCTATGTGTATTTTCATTCCATGGCAGATGAAGATTGTAAGTATCGAATCAACTCGTGAAGTTAACATCCCTCAACCAAACTGGGTCCCTGGTCTGACAAGGCAGGGATTCGGTGGTGAATCGAACGAGGGTGAAATCGGAGAGTTCGAGTTGCTAAAGGCTGCCCTTCGTGAACGACCTGAGTACATCATCGTGGGTGAGATTCGTGGTGCTGAAGCATATGTTCTGTTCCAGGCGATGGCAACAGGTCACTGTGCTTATTCAACGGTGCACGCGGATTCAGTGCCTTCACTTGTTCACAGATTGGAGAACAAACCGATCGATATCCCTCGTGTATTGCTGCCTGCTCTGGAAGCTTGTGCGATTCAGATTCAGACTCGTATCAATGGACGACGTGTTAGAAGAACCAAGCAGATTGTAGAAATCGTAGGTATCGACCCTAACTCTTTGGAAGTCATTACCAATGAAGTGTTTAGGTGGAATGTAGCAAATGACGATTTCATCTTCTCTGGAAAGTCGTATGTTCTAGAGAAAATCATGGTAAAAATCAATTTCAGTCAAGATGAGATGCGAAGGGAGCTAAGAACTCGTAAGCGTATTCTTGAGTGGATGGTTCTGAATGATATCCGTAAGGCAGACCAAGTAAGCCAAATCATTACCGAATATTACGTCAGACCTCAAGAAATCTTGGCACGTGTTGACGGTCTACGTTGATCGATTAGATTGGATTGGAGGTGAGATGAATGGAGTTAACTGCATGGCAGAAGATTTGTCATCGTATCCTCGGTAAGGCGTTCAAGAAAAGGGCACGTAATGATGTCAAACTTTCTGAAGACTTAGTCAAAGGCAACATGCCAATCATGCCTGAAGTCTACATGGCTCAATTATTCGTTACAACTGTCGCTGTCACAATCATTTGTGGACTATTGCTGACAGCAGTTTTCCTGCCAGACATTGGGCTGATTGCGTGGTATGAGTCTCGCCCGGACCTTGACTATGCTCTAGCCTGCTATGAGTGGGAATATTGGAATGCAGATTTGGTGGATGAAACTCTTGAGAGCAGAGGCTGTCCATACTTCCAGTATATGGAGTTCCCATTCTTTGCTAAGATTTTGATTCCAGTTATACTAGGATTCGTTGTACCTTTTGGAACATTCAGATTCCTCAAGGGCTCCGCAGCCAGAGCAGCGCATGCACGTGGTGTCGCTCTTGAGAAGTACCTTCCTTACGCAGCATCTTACACAGCAGCAATGGCTGCTGCGAATGCAACACCTCACAAGATTTTCAAATCACTAGCATTGAATGGTGAAATCTATGGTGAAATTGCATATGATTCATCGATGATTTACCGTGACGTCTCCTTGCTTGGATACGATTTGCTGACAGCGATGAAAATGGCTGTAGACAGAGCTGCTTCACCCTGGATGACAGAATTCTTCCAAGGTATGGTTGGAACGCTGACTGCAGGAGGTTCCCTCAAGTTGTATTTCCTGAACCGTGCTGAGCACTACATGCGTGAAAACAGGACTCGACTACAAGAGTTCCTTGAATCACTAGCAATGCTAGCGGAATCATACGTTGTTGTCGCGGTGGCAATGCCGCTGTTCCTAATCGTTATGCTGGTCATTATGTTCTGGGTTAGCGGTGCAGGTGCGCAGATGGAAGAGAGCACTCTGTACGCAGTGGTTCTACTGGTACTGCCAATGATTCACGCAATGTTCGCATTCATTGTATGGTCGTCAAGTGAAGAGCAAAAGATGTGATTGAGGAGGTGAGCAAATGGCACGAAAGAAGAAGGAGAAAATTATCGTAAAACTGGATCTTCCAAAAGACGATACAACTCTGACTAAACTCTATGCTATTCTCGGCGTGAGCATCTTCCTGGGCTTGGCATCATTCACATTTTGGGTTACTAATTCTCACTTCACTACTGCTCCTAATGGGCAACCATTGTTCGTCAACATGGCTTGCGGTTATGACCCAAATTACATCCCTACCTTCGATGATAACGAATCCTGTCAATTTGGATTGTTAAAGGACGAACCTGATGTCCTAGTAATGACTCCGGAAGATCCTTGGAAAGAATTCCTAGGCTTAGGCCAATTGTTTGATGTTCCTGGAATGGACGAGAATATCACAGCAAGCGTGCGGCCCCAACAAACCATGACGGGGACGTGTGATGTCGAGGCTGCGATTCCTTCAGATTATTCATTCATCATCTACGACCCCGATGGAGTAGAAATAACGCGGTATAGAGGTAATACTCACGCTAATGGAGACAATTGTGAAATCTTCATTCAAAACATGGAGAAAGGAAATCTGTATCAATTAGTGATTATTTCTGAAAATGAAGTTCAGGAAGCGACATATCGCCTTGAGATGGATTACTACGATGGTCTTCCAGAGAATATGAACAACAAGTCCCAATGGATTGGTCCTGAAGTTGATTTAGGGGGCATCTCGTTGAGACCTACAATCTTCCTCAATTTCTTTGGATTAGGATTCTTCATCATGTTTTGGCCTGCTTCCTTTTACTGGGATAGAGTCAAGGAAAAGACAAACCAAATGGAAGAGAAGTTCCCCGACTTCCTAAGAGACCTCGCAGAATATTGGAAGGGAGGTCTTTCGATGACGGTGGCGGTTCAAACGTTAGCGACGAGTGAATACGGTGCTCTGAATCACGAAGTAAAGAAAATGAGTGACCAGTTATCTTGGGGTGTAGCATTCGGTGACGTTATCGAAATGTTTGCTGCCAGAGTAGGTACGCCACTCGTGTTGCGTGCTATATCGCTGATTTCTGAAGCGAATAGAGCCGGCGGTAAGATTTCTGATATTCTTGTAACTGCTGCTAACGACAGTCGCGAATTGAAGTTCCTTGAAGGTGAACGAAAACGGTCAATTGCTTCTTACATCTCGGTTATTTGGACCTCTTACGGTGTTTTCCTGGGTGTTATTGTCGTTCTAGCTAAGGTTTTCATTCCAGCGATTGCGGGGTCAAACTCAGATTCTGAAGATGGTGGCGGAGGCCAGCAGTTAGGAAACATGGTTATTCGAAATATCGAACCACTGTTTTTCCTGACGATTTTCTATTATGGAGTAACGATGCAAGCACTCGGTAATGGTTCGATGGCTGGATTGATGGCGACTGGAAGATTCACCAGTGGGATGAAGCATTCTGGATTGATGATTCTACTGGCAATCCTCTGTTTCAACGTAATCGTATTCTCTCCAGACCTGATTGGTGTCACAACATTACCCGCTCTAAGTCCGTCAGCGGGAACATTCTCGCCCTGAGGTGATGTTGTGCAGAATGATGAGACGGCACAGATTCACATTCTGGAAATGTTGACTTTGTTCTGGCTGTTCTTCATGACAGCAGCATTTCTAATCACTATTCATGTTCCTGATGAAGCAAGTATCTCAATCGATGCAGAAATGCAATTCGCAGGTGAAGATGCAATTAATTTGGCACTAGCAACACCCGCTTTGGATAGCGATTACGACTCACGTCTCGCTGAACTTCTTGCAGCGGGTCAAAGCGATGAAGCATGCGAGTTGGTACAGAATTATCTTGCTAGTGGCGTGGAGGCTAATTGTTGGCTAGCAAAGGACTCTGGCACTTCTCAGCCTCACGGTGAAGTTGCAACCCCTGGCGCTAGTACTGTCAACTCACATGGATTAGTTGCAGTGGATGACCACTTGTGGACAGTTAGCCTTGATTTGTGGGAGCGTGGTTCATGATGCGCTCAGCAACAAAAGACGACCGTGGACAGATGTTGTTAGCAACCGGTGTCGTTCTGATGATGTCTTTGCTTTCAATGGCTATTTTTGGAGTCAAGATGGCTGGTATCTCAATGCCGTATGACACGGCAGGTGATGATACCATTCAAGCATCTGCAGATATTGCAGAAAATCTTCCTAGCCTAACGGAGGCTCGTGCTCAAATTTGGTATGATTCTGGCTTGTCAGAGTTAGAAAGCGTTCAGAAATCAATAGATTCCCTACACGATGATGTCTTGCATCATGGAGAGATTAGAGGAGTTGAACTGAAGTTACTGAATATCACAGTAACTGAATCTGACGGCGTAGTAACTGTCTACAGTGAATTAGGGGCAGCAGATAGGAATTCAATGCTAACTCGAATAATCACCTTCGATATCGATTTGGACGCTTAGTACGACTTGCGCCATTCGTTCCAAGCAAGATCAAGCCAATGATTGACTCTGTCTAGGCTATCTTTTACCACCGTTGGGTCAAGTGTATTCCAATCAGCGACCCTGGCCTTTTCCTTCAGTGAGTCTTGAATCGCTCTTATTCGTGGCAATGCAGAGATGTACCTCTCTGCATTTCTGAACGAGTGACTCTCTCTTTGTTTCAAGAAACTGGTGTGTTGTGATTCATCATCAACATGCATGACAATTCCAACTGCAATTCCCCCCGAGTCCCTCCAAGAGCGAAGTAGTCGGGAACTAGGTTCGAGATGCACACCTTCCAAAATCAGGTCAATACCTTCTCTACGCGCTCTTTCAATAGTAGCTAAAACTCCAGCCTCAACCGCTTTGCAGGTGTCTTGCCAATCGAGTACAGCATCACCTGAATCACCCTTTGAAAAGGAAGAACGATGTAATGCAAGATTCTCTGTAGTGTCTTGAACACGCATGATTTCTCTAATTGCATCGGTTGAAAGAAGTCTAGCGAAGGAATGCTCGTTTGCAATTTTCACCGCAGTAGTCGATTTTCCAACTCCGGTTGCTCCTGCAATCAATACTAGGATAGGTGGGCGTCCAGTAACTTTGGTTGTCGTCGCCTCAGCGATACCTATCCTTCTCGCCATCACCTAATGCTGTGCCTGCTTGCTAATCAAGACATTCCTCAACGGGAGAGGCTTTGAGGCGGTTCCTCTTCGCATTGGTTATGGCGAGCGAACAAATGTTGATTGCTGGTGAATGGATTGATGCTGAGGACGGTTCAACTTCTGATGTACTGAACCCTGCCACAGGGGAAGTAATTGCGACTACTCCTAAGGCTACAATTGGAGATGTTGAGCGATGTGTTGCTGCTTCTAGGGCGGCTCTTAATTCCAAAGATTGGGCTGCTATGGATCCAGCACAAAGGGGAAGAATCTTGCAAAAGATGGCTGCAGCAACCTATGCTAATGCAAAGAGTCTAGCTGCAATAGAATCTTCCAATAACGGAAAGACATTCCGTGAAGCATTGAGCGAAATCCGCTATGGCGCTTGGACTTTGGAGTATTTCGCTGGATTATCTGATAAGATAGAAGGTAGTACAATTCCTGTTCCTGGAAATCGCTTGAACTACACTTTGAGGCAACCTCTAGGTGTAACTGCTCACATCGTACCATGGAACTTCCCGCTACAACTAGCAATTCGTTCAATCGCCCCTGCTCTTGCAGCAGGTTGTACTGTTATTGCAAAGCCGGCTTCATGGACCCCTCTTTCTCTAATCGCTTGGATGAAGGCAATGCAGGAAGCAGAGGTTGGACTTCCAACAGATGTACTGCAAGTAATCACAGGTTCTGGTGGATTGATTGGAGATGCACTGGCCGGTCACTCCGGAGTTGATGGTATCGTGCTAACTGGTGGAGTTCCTAC
>DAGO01000020.1:29652-30439 GCA_002498185.1 Euryarchaeota archaeon UBA10
AATCTAACTCCAGTAACTCTAGAGCTGGGTGGCAAAGGAGCAAATGTTGTATTCCCCGATGCCAACTTGAAGTATTGTGCAAAGGCAGTATGCTTTGGAATTTTCATGAATGCTGGACAAATGTGCTGGGCTGGTTCTCGACTAATTGTCCATGAAGATGTTCACGATGAATTGGTGGAAGCAATTGTAGCTGAGATTTCCAAGTGGCCTGTTGGCCCGGGCATGGAGGAGGGAGTTAGAATGGGAAGTATGGTTCACACCTCTCACAGAGACGATGTTCTTGACATGCTATCCAAGGGATTGGAACAAGGTGGAGAAATCGCATGCGGTGGTAATGCACTAGACAGAGATGGCGCATTCATGGAAGCAACCGTGGTAACAGGTGTATCTTCTGACAACCTATTGTTCCAAGAGGAGCTGTTCGGACCTGTTCTTTCAGTAACAAAGTTTAGCGAGGATTCTGAAGCACTTGCATTAGCAAACGATACTCCATTCGGTCTACTAAACGGTATATGGACAAACGACCTATCTCGTGCTCACAAGTTCGCAAGAGATGTTGAATCTGGAATGGTGAGTATCAACGAGTACCCAATCACATTCCCTCAGACAGCATTCACAGGCTGGAAGCACTCTGGAATTGGTATTGAGCAATCCAAGGATGCTCTCAACTTCTACACCAAAGTGAAGAATGTCAACGTAAAGCTGTGATATCATGGAAGTAAGCCAGAGAGACGGAGTAACTCTAATCCAACTTACGGGTGGGTCTGCAACTCAGTCTTTCAGCAGA
>DAGO01000127.1 GCA_002498185.1 Euryarchaeota archaeon UBA10
GCTCCGCCATCGAACTCGATTTGCATGTCGGTACGAATGTTACTATCGGGCTCATAATCGAAGATTGCTTCAAGTTGCGAAGAGGTTGTATCTTCGCTTGAAAGACATCCAGCAAGGCTGGCGGATACAAACATCAGTACCATGAATACGGGCTTCATCACTACAGCGTGACTCCCTCATCACATTCAATGCTTGCCCTTCATGTTCAGCATTTCAAAAGGAGAATAGTGATGTTTGACGATTGCCAGAGAGCAAATCCTTTGCTGTCCAATTGAATGCTTCAGTCACTCTTCCAAAAGCGGTGGCAAGACGGTCTGCATAGAACTGACCATCATAACTTGTGACCGGGTCTTCTTCCAACCAAGGCTGTATCTCCATCGGTCTATTCCTAGCGTTGGTCACAATGTATGCGATTTTCATTCCTGGCGTGAATGGTAAGCCCTTCTCGATTATTGCTCTAGCTGCACGAACCTGAATCATTGAATCTGGGTTGGCGTAATCTTTGGTGAAATCCCATTCTGCTCTACGTTTATCCCATCTTCCTTTGCAGGATTTACTCATAATCAAATCTCTAACTGGAACTTCGCCGTTCTTGGCTGCCGCAATGGTCTCGATTGCGAGATTGATTGCTGCTTCTGAATCATCAGCTAAAACGTGTTTGAAAATTTCTTTCATTCCATCGGTCAAATATCTGAACGAATCGGTCCTCTGGGTCTCATAGCCTTTGACCATCATCACTTCTTTTGGCCAAACAACTTGTCCAACGTATCTCTTTTTTGCACCATGGCTGAAGAAAACTGACATTCCGGTTTCGAATTCTAATTCTGCACTCGCCTCGCTAAATCTTTCTGCAGTGCTGTGGCCGAAATCAATCATTGCCTGCTTCGGGTCTTCAACTCCATCAACAGGGGTTTTGACGAAGATAGAATCTGTATCTGAATACACTACATGCTGGCCTTCATCGCCTAATTTGTGAATGATTGTCTTGATGTTCTTTCGAGCCCAGGCGGTGATTGATTCTCCTAACTGGCGGTGAGTAAAGCGGTAAAATCCACTTGCGAATACGCCATAAAACGAGTTCATCAAAATCTTGACCGCATACTGCATTTGGTCATGGTATGAACGATTTGCATCGTCTTTCGCTTCGCGCATACCCGCTTTGTGAACGTCCCTCTGCGACATCAAATCCGCAAGTAAAGTTGGAACCATTCCTCTCCTGCCGCTATCATTGCGGAACCGCGCACCTGTTGGTGATTCATGCACTTGTTCTGCTTCATCAGGTTGGTCTGTACTGCCTTCATCGATTCGGGTAGTGTAGCAGATATTTTTGCCAATCATAATCGAGGGGTACATCGATTTGAAATCTAAAATTGCAACCCATCTGTGGAGTCCTGCTTCAACATCGTGAACATAGCCGCCCTCGATTTGTCCTTCCTTTTTGTCAGCTGAACCGGTTAGAGGTACGCCGATTGAATTGCGGTCAGCCATGCGAATGACAAGTGAATCAATAAGTTGTGAAGTGGTTCCGTTTGCACTGGTATCCAAGGCGACTTTAGCTACTGCTGCAACGGCTTCTTTGCGCCGGAATGCCTGTATTTTATGCATTATATCCAGTGGTAATTCTGCATCTCTTAGACAATATTCCAAGACTTCATCGGGACGATTTGCCCATTCTTCATCCATCTTCGAAGCATCGACATCGATTTTCTGCATGTCTTCATTATCGGGGAATAGTAACCTTGAGACAAACTTCAGTGTCTCTCTTTGTGGCCTTAGCGCTTGACGTGCTTGCCACCATGCGTCCATTACGCAACGACCTGCTACATTCCAAGCTCTTGCTGTCCCTCTAGTCGGAATCAAAGTATCTCTTCGTCTACCTTGTTCGGTAACAGTCACCCTTCCCCAACCCATAACTTGCGCTCTGAGTGATTTGTTTGACTTTGCAATCAAATTAGCTCTGTCAACAATTCTCCCCATATCGAAATTATCGATATTGTATCCTGTAATTATGTCTGGATCACTTTCCCTAACCAACTCAGTCATCTGTTTCAGAATTGTCTCCTCATCATCTGCAAAGGTGTGACGAGTGCGCTCTCCCGTTCCCATGTCTTCGATTACTGCTGCTGCGCAGAGTATAGTATCGTGAGCGATTGAAGTTTCTAAATCGAATGAGAAAATCTTGAACGGGGCAGGGAACGGATCACAATGTGAAACATCATCCATGGTAATGTCTAAGCAAACATCAACTGGGTGCTCAGATTCAACTGTTTCACCTTCAACTGATACATGCATGGAAAGGTCTCCATCCAAAAAGAAGCGATTAACGAATGGAATATCTCCTGACAAGATTGTCCATTTTGCCTTGAGTGATTCGCGAAGTTTTGGAACCATGAATGGTTGAGCAACATACACTTTCCAAACTGGTTTAACACCAAGATACGTCCACTTCATTTCTGGTCCGACGATTTCGGTAATTTCCTCATGGTCTTCAGGCAACTGTGGAGTGTTTTCAGAACCCTCCCAGCGTCCATGGGGAGTGATTTCAAACCACGGCCTGACTCCTTTAACACGCAGTAAAACCGACTCACTCGTGCGTGCCCGCGCCCAGAGTTCCATGATAGTGGAATCATCTTGCGAAACATATCGTCCAGTGATAATCGCCACATCACCGGACCAGCGCATAGTAAATCGAAAGGTCAGTAGGTCAACAACTTGTCGAAAGTGCGTGTAAAGAGAAATTTCGCACAATCATTGAATACCGCCGAGCGGTGGTCGCCTATGATGAGCGAAGCACCGGTTGATTGGGACACCCTAACATTCTCGATGACTGAGACTGATTTCATGTACATGACAAAGACTGCTATCGATGAACCATGGGAGCCAGGAGAAATGCGCCCCTATGGCAATATCTCAATCTCTCCGGCCGCTGGGGTAATGAATTACGGGCAGGGTTTGTTCGAAGGGATGAAAGCTTACAGAACCGCTGCCGGTAGAGTTGTTTTGTTTAGGCCGGAGGAGAACGCTCGCCGAATGCAGAGAGGTGCTGATAGACTCAAGATGCCCCCTGTTCCTGAATCAATTTTCATCGACGCTGTTGAACAGTGTGTTCAACAAAACTCTAGATGGATTCCTCCAATGGGCAAGGGTGCGTTGTATGTGCGCCCTCTACTGAATGGTAGTGGTCCCGTGCTCGGTGTTGCCCCTGCACCTGAATACACTTTCATGGTCTATGTTACACCGGTCGGACCTTACTTCAAGGGTGGAATGTCTTGCATCAAGTTGCTGATTAGTGACGAGCACCACCGTGCAGCTCCCGGAGGTTCGGGTGGAGTTAAGGCGATTGGAAATTACGCCCCCGGAATGATGCCTTCGAAGATGGCGAAAGCCGCTGGATACGCTGAGGTAATCTATCTAGATGCTGAGGAACACAAGTATGTCGAAGAAGTCGGTGCTGCCAATTTCTTCTGTCTGAAAGACGGTGTTCTTTACACCCCTGAATTGACAGGAACTATCCTACCAGGAATTACTCGTGATTCAATTATCCAACTTGCTCGCCACATGGGCTATGAAGTCGTTGAAACAAAGGTTGAGGCTGAGTTTGCAATGAGTGCAGAAGAGGCCTTCTGCTGTGGAACCGCAGCTGTAATCTCGCCAATTGGCTCAATCACATTCGGAGACAAGACTGCAACTTATGCAGATGGCGCTACACCTGGTGAGTTGACTCTGAAACTGTATGAAGCGCTAACTAATATCCAAAACGAAGTTGACGAGGATATCTTTGGATGGGTACACCCAGTTCCCGGGCTCTGATTGGTTTTTGGCATCTAATCAGTAGTTGATTCATTACCACGTTTGTCGCGATAATGGAAGAATAGTCTAACTATTGAAAGTAGAACTAGGGTTGGTATGAAAAATATCAGTCCAAGATATCCTGTGACACAGAAAGGTAGGGATGCAATAATTCCTACTCGCTGCAAAGATTTTTTCTCGGGATAATCGAGATTCCAACCTTCAATCCATATCAACACAATAAATGGTGGCAAAATAGAAAGCCACATTATTTCACTAAATTGTTCGCTACCCCATCCCCAAGGATGTCCATGTTTATTTTCAAAGACTACCCAGATTAAACATGCTAAGGCGTATGATATTGTAAACGGAATCGATTTGCTAACTATTCCTTCTTTGAGCGAAAAATTGTGACCCAAGCAAAGCAGGAATACTGGTGAGAGAATCACCCAAGTCCAAAACAAATCATCGTCGCCTGTTGTGAACATCATTGCCCATACTATCGTCATGATAGCTGACATAGCTGCAAGCGCTAGGGGAAACTTCACTTCAGACACA
>DAGO01000084.1 GCA_002498185.1 Euryarchaeota archaeon UBA10
CTGTGCCATTGAAATGATGTGTAATGCCGAAAACCTTTGAGTTTACTCTCTCTGCCCGATACATGCGTCGACCTGCGATGCTTATGGCTTTGATTTTCCTTCTTGTCCCATTTTCTTCTATGGCGGCTACTGTTGATGGTTCTTTGAACGAATGGAGTTCAGAGTCTCATATGGGCACAGATGCGAATGGAATCTCTTTCCACATGGATTGGGATTCAAGCAACTTATACCTTGCATGGGATGGTACAGACCTAAGTTCACCAAGTGAAGGAGCAGACATTTTCTTCTACCTAAACACGAGTGAAGATGGTTCTGTTACTGCAAAGTCTTGGAACGGGGTCAAGACCCTTCCATTCGCTGCGGATTATGGAGTTGTGGTTGAGGATTCATCATATGCTAGAGTTGTCGGATATAGTTCAGGACAGTGGGTTGACATTTCCACTCCAGATTTGCATGCTGGATGGAGTGATAACAAAGTCACAGAGATCTCAATTCCACTATCTGATGTCGGTAATCCAGCCCACATGGATTTGATAGCATGGGGACAATGGCAGGATGCTGGAAACGTTTGGGCTACCTTCCCAATGAACAATTCCTTCTCACAGTTTAGCCACTTCTACTCTGCTAGCGACCTTGTAAATCAGACGCCCGCCGATATAACAATCGAAGAGCGCTCAACTCCTGAAAAAGTGGATGATGCGCTAAATTTAGCAATCATTTTCCACCAACACCAGCCCTACTACAAGAACAAGTTGACCAACATGTACGAGATGCCTTGGGTTAGAGTCCACGCAATGACTGAGTACGTTGACTCTCCAGGTATTCTCGAAAAGTATCCCGGGACTAAAATCACCTACAACCTAGTGCCTTCTTTGATGGAACAAATGCTTGACTATCACCGCTCAGAAACCTTGGACGTCCACACTGATATCGCAAAGAGGCCATGGACGGAAGGCGACTATCCAAACGCTACAGAGAGGGAATTGCACGTAATGCAATTCCAATCATTTTGGAATAGCGGTTGGATTTACAATGTAAGCGAAGATGACCCGAATGCGTGGGTTCAACCATCCTCTGAAATGTACTCTTATCTACATGACAAAACGTTGCACAATCTCAAGCCTGCAACCATCATGGATGATGACCTATTGCCTCCGCAAGAGTTCCTAGATTTGCAGGTCTTGTGGTATCTGTACCAATTCTCTCCAGATTATGTTTTAGGCAATTATGATGCCAGCCACAGGGACGATGGATTAATCGATCTATTCCAACAAAATGGTAACTTTACTCATGCGGATTTGATGTATGTAATCGATGCACAGCATGAGCACATGGGCAATGTATTGCCAATGTATAGTGAACTAGCAGCAGCGGGTCAAGTGGAGTTGACAACGACTCCTTACTATCACCCCATTCTGCCTCTGTTGATGATGCCGGGATGGCAAATGGAAGATGGAATTAGAGTAACTAAGCAGCCATGGCCTGATGATGTTCAGAATCATTTGCGAACAGGTATGGACTTGTTCGAGGATGAAATGGGATTCCGCCCGGTCGGTATGTGGCCTTCTGAAGAAGCCGTTAGCCCAGCTATGGTTCAACCAGTAACCGATGTCGGTATCGAATGGATGGTTACTGATGAAGAGATTCTAATGAAGTCAACAGACATGAACGGAAACAATGTCGATATTACCAATGCAGCAAACTTAGCAATGCCTTGGATTGCTACCGGTGAAGATGGTGGCGAAGTTGCTGTAGTATTCCGTGACCGTGTTATTTCTGACCGTGTTGCTTGGAACTATGGTGCGATGACTCCTGAGGATGCAGTAACCGATTTCGTATCCTATGTTGACGATGTGCGCCAACAGCTTTTGGATGCAGGAGAAGACCCTTCTGAGCATCTTCTAACCGTTTCCATGGATGGAGAAAACTGGATGTTCATGTCTGAATTCCAGCACAATGACAACGGCCGTCCATTCGTTCACGAGTGGTTTTCCCGTCTAGAAACCCACCCTACAATCGTAACCACTACTCCTGGTGAGTTCCTAGAAACAGAGAGAGATCTTCCTAGAATTGATACAATCGGTACAGGTTCTTGGGTCGATGGGACTCTTTCAACATGGGCAGGAGAGGCTGAGGAAAGCCTAGGATGGCAACGCTTAGTAGAAGCTCGCAAAGCCCTAGTTGCGTTTGAAGAAGACAATCCGGACCATTCCGGTCTTGGTGCTGCTTGGGAAAGCCTGTACATTGCAGAAGGCAGTGACTGGTTCTGGTGGTATGGCTTAGACCAAGACAGTGGTTATGACGAGAATTGGGACGTTCTATTCAAGGTACACCTATCGAATATTTACCGCGCAATCGACTTAGAATTACCTCCATATCTGCAAGATTTGTGGACCAATCCAAGCATTCCAGATGTACCATATGGTGGAACAATCGAACCGATGATTGACGGAATTGCCTTGCCCGGTGAGTGGGATGGAGCAGCTCGTTATGATGCAAACACAGTTACAGGTTCTGGCATGGATATCGAATCATTCCACATAGGATATGATTCCAATAATGTCTATGTGAGAGTCGATGTAGAGGATGATGGCTCGATTGAAGACAAAGCCGTTGAGATATACTTCATGCAACCAAATGCGGTTAACTTCAATGAGGCTGAAACCAACTTCCGCACAGCGATTGGTGGTGAAATCTTAGGATTCCCTGCAAAGAATTTGATTCGCTTTGACTTCGATGAAATCCGAGACGATGGTCGCTCGAAATGGATTGGTTTGTCTGCTAAAGGCGTGATAGGATCATCTGAAGTTTGGGCAAGTCCTGTTTCCTCTAACTTGGGAGGCTGCGCGCATGATGAGGTGTATGAATTCCAAATCCCATGGTCACAATTAGGCCTCGCTCCAAGATATTCGACCAGAATCAAGGTAGTAGTGGCCGATTTGAGTTCAGAATCCGACCTCGAAGTTGCACCTCCTGCACCTTCTGAAATGGTTCTGCCTGAGTTGGAAGAATGGGTTACTTTACTCGAAATGGATGACGCATCTGGCGATGGTCATGGGGACGGAACAATCACCCTTCCAACGGCTAGTGATTTCGCTGGAGGAATGGATCTATTCGATATTCGTGGAGTGAAAATAGAGCAATCTGATTGGAATGCAAGATTTACTTTCGAGATGGGCGAGATTAGCAATTATTGGTCTCTATCCAACGGTTTCTCTCATCAAATTATCCAGATATATGTCGATAAAGGTGATTCAGAAACTGGAAGAACCGACATGCTACCTGGAGCGAATGCAGAGATTCACCCGGACTGGGCTTGGGAGGTTGTAATCAGCGGAACAGGTGAACCCGGTGCTGTATATTCGGTTCAATCAGATACAGGTGCAACTTCTGCTAGAGGTGTAGAAGTTGAAGGGGATAAAGACACTAATACAATTGTATACACTGTGTCAAAGGATGTGATTGGAACAGACGTGGCATCATACCGCTATGTCATTGTTTCAGGTTCTCAAGATGGCTTTGGAACCGGTAAATGGAGAGACGTTGATGAGACTGCAAAGACATGGACTCTAGGTGGTGGAAGCGATGCATCTACCGATGATGGACTTGAGTATGATCCAAACGTATTGGACATCGTAAGAACCGATGACCAGCAA
>DAGO01000085.1 GCA_002498185.1 Euryarchaeota archaeon UBA10
CACGCCGGTTAGAATCGAATCATGGCGTGCGGATTCGTTGCTGCCGGGTGTCGATATTTCTGATAATTGGGGGATGAGATTACATCAGGAACTAGATGTTGTTGCAAACAATTTCTTGGACGAATCAAAGTTTGCCGAAACTGGACGTTATGATGGATTTACCAAATCATCAATAGCAAAGATTGCTGCTGAACCCTCAGTGGCATGGGTTGGTCCACAACCAAGCCTTACGATTTGGAACGACCAATCTAGAAACCACATGAACATCAATGCAATGGAGCAATATTACACTACGGATCTTGACGGTTCTGGACAAATAGTTGCAGTTGCTGATTCAGGACTGGACCATGACCACGGTGACTTTGGGAATCGAATTATCGGCAATGTGGATGTAATCGGAGATGGCTCTACAGCCGATGCCCATTCTGGGCACGGTACACACGTTGCATGTACGGTTCTTGGAGATGGAACTAGAGGTAACTATGCTGGAATTGCTCCAGAAGCGGAACTATATTTCCAGGCTATGGAGAATGATAACAATGGGAACTTCCAATGGTCCAGCATCAATAACATGTTGAACACGGCGTACAACAATGGAGCAAGGACTCACACCAATTCATGGGGCTCATCATCTTCATCTGACTGGGGAGTATACACTTCAACATCAGAGGATGTCGATGACAGAGCGAGATACTATGACCAATATTACAGCGGTAGAGAAGGTTTGACTGTTTTGTTCGCAGCTGGAAACGATGGACCAAACAGTGACACAATTGGCGCACCCGGTACCGCCAAGAACACCATCACTGTCGGCAACTCTCAGAACAGATATTCTGGTGCACCTAACACGATAATGGATGGCTCCAGTAGAGGTCCTGTTGATGATGGCCGCATCAAACCTGATATTCTTGCACCGGGAGGTTATGTTCGCTCTTGTAGAGCTCAAGAAGCGACCGATATCGGTGGAGCAACATGGACCAGTAATTGGTATCTAGAGTATACGGGTACGAGTATGGCAACTCCAAATGCAGCAGGAACTGCGGCACTGATTCGTGAATATATCACCGAGGTAGCCCAAAGACCAGAGCCTCAAGGTGCTCTAGTCAAGGCATTGATGATTTTAGGTGCTAGAGATGTTGGCAGTCGTGATATTCCGAACATGGATGAGGGATGGGGTAGAATCGACCTCAAAGGAACTCTCGCTCCAAACAATGGACGAGGAATATGGGTTGATGACCGTTCAGTGTTATCTTCAACAGGGAATTCTAAGAGTTATTCATTCAACATTACGACTCCAAATCAGGCATTCAAAGCAGTAGTTGCATGGTCTGACGAAAGAGGTTCAAGATTTTCCAATACACAATTAGTCAACAATCTCAATTTGTTGGTTACAACTCCCAGTGGGGTCGAATACAGAGGAAACGAGTTTTCACAAGGGCGCTCAATTCAAGGCGGTAATTATGACACTTTGAACAACGTAGAAGTGGTATTAGTTGATTCTGCCGAGATGGGATTATGGACAGTGAAGGTAACAGACGCAGGGCATGCTGGGTCACGAGCACAGCCTTTCGCTGTGGCAGTTTCAGGTGTTGGTGTAAATGATTTGAGACCAGACCCTTCACCTATTCCGTCTTCGTTTACTACAGATATTGCAATTCCTCAAGTCGGTGACGACGTCTTGGTAGAGATGCAGGTTTCTAATCTTGGGAATGTAGAGGCAGAAAGTGTTGAGGTAATTTTCCAAGAAGAGGGTCTGTACCTTGATACACAGTCTTTCAACTTGGGTCCAGGGGGCTCGAAGGTCTTGTTCTGGAATTGGCAACCTCAAACCGCGGGAGCAAGAACTCTGACATTTTTAGTGGATTCATCAGACACCATAGATGAAATCAATGAAGGAAATAATCGGATGGATGTCGTCGTCAATGTAACAACACCTGGAGTAAGAATTGAATCGGCGTCATCAACCGTGACTCTGAATGATATCAATGCCACTTCTTCGTCTTGGCAGGTTACTCTAACCAATACTGCCCTGCTAACTACTAATGCATCTATTTCATCAACAGGCGTGACTGGTCCAAGCAATTCTCAACTATCCTGGTACGTAGGTTTAGACCAAACGGATTTCGAACTCGATGGTCAAGAAGGAGCTTTGGTAAACGTCACATTGGTTCATCCTTCAGGTCCCGAACCGGGAATGTATCTCATCAATCTCTTGGGTTATGATGAAGATAATGATGTAAGCAGTCCATACATTTTGATGTTAGATGTACCTGTGCTATCCGACACTCGAATAGAATTTGATTACACTACAATTCCAGTCAATCCATCCAATGTGACATCGGTCGATATCAGATTGTTCAATTTAGGAAATAGCGATATTGGATATGACCTATTCTTGGAATCTCCTCCGGGCTGGTATGCAGGTTTCGATGATCTTTCGGCCCAAGGAGGTGCAAACTCAGCATCAACCGGATTGATGTTAGAGGATGGTCAGATGACCATTGGAATCTCGTTCACCCCTCCTCAAGTCATGACTTTAGCTGGTGCAGAATTGACAGTTGTCCTGAAAGTAGTCTCACAGAGCGAAGAAGCTAGAATTGTGCAATATGATTTGCCACTAGTAGTAGAAGAGATTTCACACATTACAGTAGATTTGGAGTCTTCATTCTCATCGATAACCCCCGGAAATACAATTTCTTTACAATATAGCGTAGAGAACAGAGGAAATGTCGATCTAGTACTAAATCCGACTTTGCAATTGCCGCTTGGATGGATTCAAAACACCGTGCTCGAAGACTTTGAATTGTCTTGGACAGAATCTAGAAATTTCGCAATTTCAATTACCGCACAGCAAGATGCAAGGAGTGGAGAAATCAAGTTGGTTATGGATTCTAATCAGTATTCATGGTTCCATTCCGAGGATATTGAAGTTGTAGTTCTACCAAATCCAGTTCTTACTTTTGCATCGGTCGAAATTGGCGGAGACACATGGTCAAACATTTTTGGCCCAGGCCAACACCCTACAGGCGTTCCAATCAATTACACATGGTTGGTAGAGAATACCGAAAGTGCACCATGGAATCCTTCGGCCACTCTACAATTGGACAACAATCTGCTCGGCGATTGTACCTCTCCTGGAACTATTTCAAGGGGAGACATCAAGCCAATAACATGTACAATCATTATCTCTGCAATGGCAGATCCTGCATCAGAACCGGAATTCAGAGTAACACTGTCTGGAGATTTGGTCTCAATCAATGAAACAGTAACTATGCTGGTTGCACTTTCCAAGGAGGTTTCTTGGAAGGTAGATGGGCCATTGAGTCTTGAAACAAATGAGCCTTCAGTACTTCAGTTGACGATTACCAATACTGGAAATACCTTGGTTTCAGGGGCAATAGATATCACCTCCCCGAGTGGATGGGATGTAGATTTTGATGGAGTTGATTCTGTTAATCTTGAAGCAGGCCAATCTCAGAAAGTTAGGTTGGACATTACCGCTACCAAGCCCGGTGATGGGACTCTTTCAATTTCTATCAGCGGAGCAGAGGATGTAATCAATTCGAAAATTGAGCTGGATGTTTCCAGTGAAGGAGAAGCGATTACAGATGAATCATCAGGGATGAGTCCAGTTGTTTTGTCGATTTTGGTAATTATTCCTTTAGTCATCATTGTCGGACTCGTTATTTTCTTGAGGAACAAGAACGAAAAATCAATTCCAATTTCTGCTCCTGCACATGGATCGTTTGTTGCTCCAGCACCTCAAACAAACGCAACTCCTTGTTTTGCTTGTAGGCAACCGATTCTATCAATGATGCAGGGATGTCCTTCATGCGGGGCGAGATACCACTCAACATGCAAGGTCGAATCCTGTGTCAATTGTGGCGCACCTTCTACCGCTTTCGTAAATGTTGAGTGAATGAGCATTCGTGCATAGCCTTTTCATGTGACTACCCCGACCGGGGTTCATGGAACCCCGCAGAAAAGACACAAAAGCCGGTCAAGGCATCACTAGTACTCTGCTGATTGCGTTGATGCTATTTTCATTGGTTCCAGCAATGGCAAATCCAGTTACTGCGGATGATTCTGGACGAGATGCAAACATCTCAGTATCCATTTCTCCGAGTGCTCAAACAGTAAATCCAGGAGAGACTGCTGAGTACACCGTTCGCGTCTACAACAACGGTGCTAACCCGGTCTCGGTAAATTTGGCGGCAACCAATGAACAAGACTGTAATGGATACTCCTCAGCAGTTGGGCAAATTGGACAACCAATCGAAGCAGGCGACTATGGTGAAACATTCCTCAATGTCACTCTAGCGCAAAACGCCGAAGGCTCTTGTGTTACTACTGTAACCGCCAATGCTAACGAACAAGTCACTCCACCTGACCAACCTGGCCAACCAGCTCAACAATCGCAAGATGTCGAAACAACCGCTGGAGATGGTGCAGGCTCGACAGTGTTTGCAGTTGACCTTACTATTGACGCTCCTGTAAACCCGACCTGGAACGGAGAGTCAACCATTGAATGGGATGTTGAAGTTGAGAACACAGGAAGAGTTCAGGAAACAATCCAGTTAACCGTCGACCCAAGAAGCGGGTCCGGATGTAAGTCTGATAGTAGTCTGTCGATTAGTGTAGACCCCGAAACCGTTACCGTTGACAACGGTTCTTCAGAGTGGGTTACAGTAACTTTGGACGTCCCTGAAGGCAAGGAAAGCGACAAATATTGCTGGGAAATTGAGGGCGTTGTAACCAATGACCAGAACCCGAACGGTAGCGCTTCAGATACCGAAGAATTCAGCTTATTCGTTCCAGAATTGAAGAAGTGCTCTTCTTCGCTGTCAAAGACAAGTCTGTCGCTTGAACCTGGCGAAACAGGCACTCTCGTAGCCACATATTCCAACGAAGGAAACACCGATTGGTCAATAACTGTGGGATTCAACGGTAGCAAGTCCAATTGGGCATCTGTTGATGGGGCATCGAGTGGAATGTTGAACTACAACAATGGCAATGGCGAGAAGGAATTTACAATCGAGATTACTCCAGATGATTCTGTTGAAGCTAACACTCAAAATGAGTTTTACATCGAAGGTAAAGACGGCAATGCATGGAAATGTCGCACCACAGTGACAGTTACCGTAGGCCAATCACGTGGAGCGATAATGTCATTAGGAAACTCAGGCCTCTACAATATCCAACCAGGCCAAGATGCTACTACTACGCTTACAGTTACAAACCAAGGTAATGGTCCAGACACATTTAGGATCTCAGCATCCTCGCCTCCTACGGGATGGGCAGTTTCGTTAGAGTCCTCAACAATCTCTACACAATCAAGATTCAGCAATGAGAAAACTGGCACCATAGATGTTACAATCTCTCTACCGCTGAATGCTTTGGCAACTGAAGAAGTAACAATCACATTTTCAGTACTTCCTAACAGTGGTAGCGGTGGTGCATACGCAACTCAAGAACTAACTGTAACGGTCAAGGAAATACATGGAATGAGCGGAGGAGCTCCTGCTGAAGACCAAACAGGTAGGTCGGACACAACCGTGAAGTTCCCAATTACTGTAACAAATGATGGGAATTCACTTGATAGATTCAGATTCTCGGTAATCTCTCAAACTGCTCAACCTGCTTGGGGTAAACATTTCGAAATGGAGGATGGAACAGTAGTTACTGAAATCGATATTGATGCACGTGCTACAGCAATTATGTATCTCGTTGTATCTATCGATGGAGAGGAAGAGTTGGAAAGCTCTAGACTAACTGTTCGTGTTACCAATTTAGGTGATAATAACAATGGCGACGCTAACGATGATGGCGTACCTGACAATCAACTTGAATTCGTATTCAGAGCAATCCTATCTAATCGAGATTTCGCGATGGATGCTATAATCATGAATTCCCAAGACGACCTTTCCCGAAATGCAATAATTGTATTGCCGCCGGGCGGTAGTCAAACTTTCAACATCAAGGTGACAAATACTGGTGACATGACCGATGAAGCAATATTTGATTTCACAGGCTTATCTGGGACTGCCACACGTACTTTGACATATCGAGGAATGCCGATTGATGGACCTCTTCTTGTACCAAAAGGCTGGGGTGCGTTCAATGAAACAACAGGTCAATTTTACTACATAGGGAACTCTCCAATGATTGCGTCAACCGAAGATAAAATCTTTGACAAAATTGTCGACAACGACCTCGTAGATTCTCACGACCCAATGATCTACTATGCAATAGTTCAGTTGACGATAGAGGTCAATACAGGTGCAGAAAACGGAGATGGTGGTTTGTTAGAAATGGTGGCAACATCAGTCTCTAATGCTGCAAATCGAAGCGGCAAAGTGACGTTCTCTTTGTCAGTTGAAACCGTTCTTGGCGCTGAATTGATTCTTGATGGTGATGTTGAGAGAGACATTACTTTCGGTGAGATTGGGAACTCTCCGAGATTTGAAATCGAAGTATTCAATTCAGGCAACGTAGAGTCAGAATTCAAAATCTTCTCCAGTTCTGGTATGAGAGGATGGAGCGTCATTCTGAGCTACGATGCTGGTTCTGATTGTACAAACAATGGTGATCATATTTTGTGTACTATTGAGGAAGGAGAGTCAGTATTGATTACTGCTAAAGTTAACCCTCCTGGAGGCCAAAGTACTGCCGAAGTTGAAGATTCGTTCAAGTTTACATTCTCCGTTGAACCAACTGAGACCGGGTTGGTCGACAGAGAGAACATTGAATTGATTGTAAACGGCCAACCCGAAGAGTTCGGATTGAACTCTTTAATCACTCCTAATGTGCTAATGGGTATTGCAGCATTGGTGGTAGTTGGATTCCTATACCTTGCTATTCGCAAGCGAAACTGACCCCTACGGGGTCATGATTGAGGCCATCGCAATTCTAGTGTGCACTAGACAACGCTTATGGATGGTTGTCGAGTGGCCGTGACAAGAGAGTGTCAACGCTCTCAGTTGGTGGCATAGTTGGTCGGAGCAGAAACGGTAACAGGCACCTATCTTTCGATGATGTGGATGACTCTAATCGGCATAGGTATGCCACTGGGTGCTTTCATCACGCAGTACTTCGTTATGCCCAAGGTTGACTCATCTCGTCCACACATGACAAAATCATGGTTAATGGAGGGATATGAGCGGGACCACAGCCTCTACCCTCGTCGTCTCTCTACCTACGAATGTGGTTCAGAACCTGTCGGAGAAGCGATGATTCAATTTCACTTCCAGTACTACTGGTATGCGATTATTTTCCTTGTTTTCGATGTCGCTTTCATGTTCATGGCATTAGGAGGACTTCTTGCCATGGATGCAACTGGAACCTCTTCAACCGATCCTATCGATGTGGTTGGAACAGAGATGATTATTCTAACCATATTCTTTGCCACAATGACCCTTGGCGTGTGGCACGTTTTCCGAAAGAGAGGTCGCATTTACATCTGAGGTGATATGATGAGTGATACAGGAGAAAATTACACCACTTTCAACAGCAGAACGCTTGTAGAAATCGTCGGCGATGTTACCGATGAAGCACTAAAAGCTACGAAAATCAAGCAGTTGCTAAGCGTTCTTGCTGGCCGATTTTTCAACTGGGCCGGGCGAAAATCATTGTTCACCCTCCACCTTGGAATCAAGTGCTGTGCAATCGAGATGGCGGCTTCAGCGACTCCGAGATTCGACGGAGACAGGTTCGGAGTTCTGTTCCGTTCTAGCCCTCGGCAATCAGATGTATTGCTGGTCAATGGTCCAATTTCTAAGAAATTCGCAGACCCTATCGTTCGATTGTGGGAGCAAATGCCTGAACCAAAATATTGCATTGCAATGGGCGAATGTGCTATTTCGGGCGGACCTTACTACCAATCCTACAACATCCTCGAAGGCGTCGACACCGTAATTCCAGTCGACGTGTATATCCCAGGATGCCCCCCTCGTCCTGAAGCACTAATCGATGGTTTCGGTAAGCTTCGTGAGAAGATTATCAGAATCGGTGGAGCGCCATCCACCGGTAGAGATGGTGACAAGCCAGTTATCGTAGGAGAGGACTGAAATGGGTACTACTATCACCAAAGAACAGAATTCCTCTGCTGCAAAGGCTGCTGCTGAAAATCTATCAGCAAGGTTTGGCGATGCAGGTGTAACCTCAGAAGT
>DAGO01000115.1:0-10387 GCA_002498185.1 Euryarchaeota archaeon UBA10
ATTCTGCCTGCCATTGTGGCGCTAGACAAAGCACGAATGCGTCGACTCCATCCAACGCATCTCTGGTTGCATTAACAAATTCCTGCTCGATTCCGTATGCTGGTAACTCATCAGAATGGTACACTCCCGCAACTCCGGCCAATTTTGCTGCACCAGCAAGTTCTCTACCAAGCCTAGGCAACTGAGCACCATCAGAATCGAATTCTTTGGTTCCAATCAATCCACTAAATCCAGGTAAAGGTAGAGCCAGCATAGCCGAGTTATTGCTCAATCCTTCTCTGACCCTCTTCGATTCACAGCCTGCAAACTGAGATGATACATCGATCAAATTTAGTTGCAATATCTCAGCTACCTCTGCTTGCACAGACGAAGACTCTTCCCTTCTATCATTGGAAAGGATTGGCAAACCATGTGATGTACGTAATTGGTTAGCAAGCCGGTAGAAATGAAGTTGGCGAGCCATCTCACAACGTATGATTTTAGGTATCCACTCGAGGTCTTGACAACCCTTAATTTCCACTCTGTCTCCACACATAATCGATACGTTGAGGTCCTGTCTAATACTTCCAAGACCCCTTCTTACTCTTCTAGTATCTCTCAAGGTTCTACCCAAAGCAATCGAGGTTTGCTTAGCGTGGTCTGGTGTCTTGATGTCCGGAGCGGTTGCAATCTCAATTAGAGGAATTCCTAATCTGTCGAGGTTCCAAGTGACCACTTCACCATCTGGAGTTAATTTACTGGTTAGTTTGCGAGCTGAATCTTCTTCTAAACAAAGAACATCTATGCCAACAGGACCGCCTTCAGTTTCGAGTACTCCGGCTGTTGCAACCAATGTAGTACGCTGGAAACCACTGGTGTTTGAGCCATCTACAACTGTCTTCCTCATTGTCTGTAACAGAGGCACAGGGTGAGCATTCAACATTCCTGAAACGGTTAGTGAAATATCCAGAGCATCTTCATCGTGGGGCAGAGGAGGTTGCTCATCCAATTCAATCAATCCAGAATTAGGGGATTGACAATAAACGAATGAACGGTTTCTCCTTGCCTCGAACCTTGCAGCAACATCAACTGCACCACCTTCTCCACTTGAAGACCTCAATTTTCTGTGGAACTTAGGCCAGTCTTCTGGTAGAGTTTCGATTGTTATATCGTGAAGTTCTCCCGGTTGGCGTGAGTGTAATTTGCCGGTGGCTAACTGCTGGTGAACTTCAATTCCGCACATGAACCCAAGGCCCTCTGGGTCTAGCGATGCAGGATTTGCAACATCGCCTAACGGTTCCATGTTCTCACCTGAAATGACTCATTGATATGAGCGCATCGTTTCATACCGGCTGCAGGGTGTCATATCCACCAGGGCGCATCAATCTACCATCCCTGCATAATGCTTCGATGATGTCTTCCGCCGTATCCCGATTAATGTCCAACCTTCCAGCTTCGGTTAGTACATCGGCCAGATTAACAGTGGCTCCTGTTTCAGCGAATATTCTGCGGACTATTTCCAGAAGTGTTCTTTCACGATTTCGAGTTGTCGCTTTCTTACCAGATTGTAGAGTTGTCTCATCAAAGTTCTCACCCATCAATTCATGTCGCCAGAACCGAGTTAAACGGATTGACCTTTCTGCATCCTCAATTGTTGCAACATCTGAAAGTCTGACTCTTGCTGATGCTTGGGCCAAACGATACAATCCCTCAATCGCTCTTGCTGAAATTGCAATTGAATCGTGAGATTCTCCACCCTTTCTCCTTGTTTCGACATAGAAATCTCTCAGGGCCTCCCGTGCTTCATCGGTTAATCTAGGGTGAATTGTCCTTTTTGCATATGCAACATATTTTCTAATCAATTCTCGATTAATAATTCCTTTAGACGAATCAACTCCCTCATGACTAGCAGATTTAGAAGGGTCAACCTCGCTCCCTTGTTCAATCAATATTTCTGGAGTTGAATCAGCACGATTGCTCATGATATGATTAGCAATTTGTGAATCGTGGTCTGCGGCAGGCTGGTCAGTCAGTAACCATATGACATCGAAACGTGAAATCAATGCTGGCTTGAGATTAATTTGTTGAGTGAAGGGGACCTCCGATACAGATTGGAATCGGCCTGCCTTAGGGTTAGCTGCTGCTAAAATTGCACACCTAGTGGAGAGAGTAGCGTTAATTCCGGCCTTTGAAACTGAAATCCTCTGCTGTTCCATTGCTTCGTGCATGGATGACCTATCGTTCTCATTCATCTTGTCGAATTCGTCAATTGCAGCTAAACCAAGGTCGGCTAGTGCTAGAGCACCTGCTTCCAAAGTCCAGCGGCCATCTGCGGCAGAATCCTGTACAGCCGCAGCAGTCAAACCGGCAGCAGATGCTGACATTCCAGAAGTAAACCTACCACGAGGCGATATCTGAGACATGTATGACAATAGTTGTGATTTAGCAACACCAGGGTCTCCCATCAGCAGAATGTGAATGTCTCCACGTAACCTAGTTCCGTCTTTAGCCTTCGATGCCACCCCTCCAAACAGTTGAAGCATCAAAGATTCTTTTTGCCTGGTCATTCCGAAGATAGATGGTGCAATTGATTTGGTAAGAAGTTCGTGGATGTCATCCCTTCTTGCTAGCTCTTTGATTTCTCTCTCCTCGTCCTCTGAAATTTGAATTTCTTCAAGTGGAATGTTCTCTCTCTGAATACTATGGATTCGCATAAATATATCAAAAATTGGTGTATCCTTGCCAGATTTTCTTTGTGAGCGAACAAAGAGCATTCCGTTAGCTGTAACTCTGTCTCCTGGGTTCAATTGTCCCGCAATGTCATGCTCTGCTATACACAGAATGCGTTCCGGTTGAACTCCGCCACGTAGATTTTCTGGTGGCTCTTGTAACTCGATGAATTGTGTATCGATTAGAATTGACTCTTCTACTCTTTGTACGAATTTGGTTTGATTCTTCTTCCTGCCACATCCACCATCGATTTCGAAACACTCGATCGGTTCAACCAATTCTTGTTCATTCGGTTGATTTACGCGACTAGAATGTCCACATGCCGCACAAACGAAAACGCCCTCATAGGTTCGTGGCAAAACTTTCCCAATCTTTGTTGCGATAGCGTCGACTGAAATCATCGAGCCCAAGTCTTCACTGCGTAATTGGCGTACAGTTCTTTGAGAATCGGGCGGTAATTCGATGATTCTGACAAATGCTACAACTCGAGATGCTCCTAATTCCGACAGCAACAGGCCAAGAGCTTGGTTTGCAGCCTGTGTATTGTTTTCTGGCTCCTCTATTATCGACAATGCGAAATCGGGGTCAAAGGATTCTATATCGCGATATGATACCTCTAGGGATTGTACATCAGGCCAAGTCACTTCCAAATTGTGAATGGCTTCACTGTAATTGTCAAGAAGTAATGTTCTCCATCTTGCGGGTAGGTCAAACTCTTGAATCGTCATGCCAAAACCTCCAACCGGACATTATCAGCCATTGTCGACCGCATATAATCATTGAGATGGTTCACTTCTTCCCCTTCGTTTCCACTGGAATAAAATCGCATTATCAAACCTCCATTGGCTTCCATTGGAATACCGCCAAGCACATTTCCTTGAAGCCCATCGTCGCATCATGCCCGCGCACTCTTTTGAACCCATCAGAGGAAATTTCGAAAGGTTTTCATTTTCATCTCCTAATCTCAACAATCAACTTGGCGACCCTATTGAAAGGGAAGTTGTGGTTCATATCCCCCCAAATTCGAATGGTCCAATGCCATGCATAATTTATCTCGCTCCATTTACTGGAACTGGTTTTGCCAGAGCTAACTGGAAAGCGTTTGCTGAAACCCTCCCTCAAAGGCATGAAAGGCTTGTCAAAGAAGGAAAAATGCCGCCGAGCATCCTAGTTATGCCGGATACATTCACCAGCCTAGGTGGGAATCAATTTATCGATTCTGAAACTATGGGTAAATGGGGAAGTTGGTTGCGAGAAGACTTACGTTCAGAATTAGATTCTCGTTACAACATCTCAGGATACGGCCTTGTTGGAAAGTCAAGCGGAGGATACGGCGCTCTGGTAAGAGGAATGCTCGATGATTGCTGGGATGCAATAGCATGCCACTCTGGCGACTGTGGTTTTGAGTTACTATTTGGTATCGAAATGGCAACGACTCTAACTGAGATAATGCCTCACGGAGGAGTTGAACAGTTCCTTGAATATGTTAAACAAACATCTTCACTGAAAAGTGATGATTTCCACACTTTGATG
The DNA here is from genome assembly GCA_002498185.1 of Euryarchaeota archaeon UBA10. Lineage (GTDB taxonomy): Archaea > Thermoplasmatota > Poseidoniia > Poseidoniales > Poseidoniaceae > MGIIa-K1. The sequence continues at coordinate 4,243 of DAGO01000115.1, forward strand.
ATGTTAGCAATGGCGGCAACATACAGCGATGGCACTCTCCCTGTTGATGAAAATTGTAAGTTCGATGATGAAAAATGGGCTGAATGGAAATCTTGGGACCCGCTTACTATGATTGAGGACCACCAAGATCTGCCTCCTTGCTGGATTGATGTTGGAGATAGCGACCAATACAATATCCAATATGGATTAAGGCAACTCCACAAGAGGATGGCCGAATTAAATATCGAGCATGAATGGGAAGAATTCCCCGGGACTCATAGCGGTATTGACCACAGATTGGATTTGTCATTACCGTGGATTGCATCTCAAATTAGCAACAATTGAGTTAATGAGTTTAGCAGGGGTGGACATGTCATGGCAGAAGGTCTAGACTATGCTGGAAGCGGCGTAGATATCGATCTCGAAGGGAATGCTGTAGGTGCCTTAGTTGGCGCATTATCCCGCTCTGTAAGGAAGCCAGGAATGCCTGGAGCCCCTGTCGATTTACCCGGAGGATTTGGTGGACTTGTTGAGTTCGGGGACCACTATCTTGCATTAGCAACCGATGGTGTCGGTTCTAAGTTGTCGATTGCAACCAAGTTAGGCCAATGGGCAGGAGTTGGGATTGATTGTATGGCAATGAATGTCAATGATTTGCTATGTGTTGGTGCAGAACCTATCGCATTTGTCGACTACATTGCGGTGCCAAAGCCCGACCCGGAAATTCATGCTGCTTTGGGAGCAAGTCTTGCAGAGGCTTGCAAAAGAGCGAGGGTTACTCTAGCTGGTGGAGAAACTGCCAGTCTTCCCGGTATTGTTACTGAATTAGATTTGTCAGGCACAGCATTAGGTTGGTTGCCCAAGGGGGCTGAGATCACCGGTGCTAACCTCAAAGAAGGAGACATCTTGATTGGGCTACCATCATCTGGAGTTCATTCAAATGGTTACTCTCTAGTCAGAAATGTAGTATCCCACTGTGGTGCAGATTGGACCGATGCTGCACCATTCCCAGTCGACGAGAGTAGAATCGAGAGATTTAGTGAAGGAGATGTAACCTTGGGAGAAATCTTCCTTAATCCGACTAGGATTTACTGCGATCCTGTTGTTGATTTGATTCAAGACGGCCCGTGCGCTTCCAGTGCCATTCATGCAATTTGTCACGTAACAGGTGGTGGACTTTCGAACCTACTTCGCCTTCACGATTCCTTGGGTTGGCACATTAGTGACCCTCTGCCGGTTCTGCCAGAATTTGATTGGATTCAAGAAAATGGGAATGTAAGGGACAAAGAAATGTATCGCACATTCAACATGGGTTGCGGGATGATTCTAGCCGTCGATTCGAGTGTTGCTCACACAGTATGTGACTGGCTAGCTGAAAGGATGGATGGATGCTCAATAATCGGCACAGTTGTCGATAATGGGCACAAGGTAACTCACTCAAATCCTGAAGTTGTATTCGAGCACTATTGAGGGACGAACATGCAACCGGAAGGCTGGCCTGGTCACATCTGGTTGGAAGGTAGAACCTCTGTTCACTTGAAAGACCATCAAACTCGACCTTCACATATGCCTCGTGGCCCTGCTGCAAAAACCGGCGAAGGTTTTCTCAATCCGGCAATGGCGCCTGCCCGTACACGCTCAGTAATGCTTCTAGCGGATGCTTTGGAGAATCATTGGTTGGTTCCAGAAGGAAAGGATGTGAGAATCTTAGATGCTCTGTGTGCTACTGGAGTAAGACCTAGAAGATGGAGAAAAGAAGTTCCTGAGCAGTCAAGACTGCGAATAACTGCAAATGACCTCGATTCAGATGCATTACAATGGGGAAAGAAATCTCACGAAACCCACCCAATAGGGGATGGCATAAGTTGGATTCCCGAATTAAGCAGATTTGAGTCAAAACCTGCTGATACTGTAGAAGATGGAATCCAATGGACAAATGGTGATGCGAAGAAACTGATGACAGAAGCACCGTTTCAATGGATTGATTTGGACCCTTTCGGTTCCCCAGTTTCATTCCTTGACTCAGCAATACAATCCATATCTCGTGTCGGAGTCTTGGAGGTTACTGCGACAGATACTGCAGCTCTATGTGGTTCTGCAAAGACAAGCGCTGCTAGACGTTACGGCTCTACTGGAATTACGGACGCTTACATGCATGATGATGCCACTCGGATATTGTTAGGTGTAATCGCAAGAATTGCTGCAATGCATGACAAAGCAATGTATCCAATTCTGTCGTTGTTTGACGGACACCATGTAAGAGTGAGTGTACTACTGAAGCGCTCGAAAGAAGTTGCATCCGATTGGAATAAACATATTGGATATCGAATTAGATCTGAACCATATCACTTCGCTGACCAACCATCTGGAGAATTCTCAGGCCCGATGTGGACTGGTCCGATATTCGATGCTGATATTGCTGGAAGAATGACGATTGAAAGAGCAATTGAGTTGTGTGCAGGAAGGGAATACGACTATCCTGATGACTGGAGCGAGTTGGATATTGAACACTCGCAGAGGGAGATTGAGAGAAGTGTTAGACACATATCTGAATCGGCTGAACTACTTTCAGGCGACCATCTGCTTATTGCGGTTGATGGGTTGGGAATCGCCGCTGGTGTTGGGCAAATCCCATCGATGAAGAAACTCAAAGCAGGGCTCGAAGAAAGAGGGTTTAGAATGGCGAGGTGTCAAATGCCCGAGCCCATGTTTGCTACCGATGCTGATTGGAATACCGTTCTCGAAGTAACCCAATTAGCCGAATGATGGGTCGATTTCATCATCAGGTGCGGGCAGCATCGTTTGTGAGTTTTCGAATACCTCGCGCACACTATCCTCAATCTTTCTTGCATCCTCAAGAAGAGAGGAAAGAGGTATGTCAATTCCTGTTAAATCTGTAACAGCCTCAACCGCCAAAGCGGCTGCTCTTGCATCAGGATACATAGGGTTGCAATCAGCTAAAATCGCAGTAACATCTAGACCAAGGCGGTCTCCCTCTGCAATCAAATACCCTGCAATTCCAGCAACGATACCTTGTCTAACTGGTTCGATCCCTGATTTCTTCAATCTATCACGACCGTCCGGAGATGAACTTACTCCGTAAAGAGAATCGTCTCTGTCATCTATATTTTCACGAGCGACCCCGTCGATGACAATCAATTGGTCAAACCCGCCTTTCGTGAACCAATCAAGGACAGTGTTTGCGAATAGAACATCACGCTCTGGTCCGAATCTAACCTCTGCAGTGAATACGCCAACTCCATCTCCCTGGTACACTCTTACAGGGTGCTTGGGCACCTCATGATGGACTAGAGCCATAGCTGGGAACTCAGCGTTAAGTACGGTACCAAGTTGTTTCAACTTTAGCTGGCTAATCACGTGTGATGCAGCAATAACCCCAACCATTCCTACTGTTGAAAAACCGCAAATTGCAACGCCACTGGTAGTCGGGTCTGCGTCCTTATGCAACACCAAGTCGTAAGTTGCTTGACCCGCCATATGTGACCCTCCTATTCCCTCATTCAAAGGCATTACGAAATCATTCTACGTATTCGGACCAGTCCTCTTCACCGGGGTCTCTGAACCACCAAACTCCGATTTCATCTTCATACCATTCAGTACCGTGTTCATCAACAGTGATTCCTGAATCTTCGTCCGTGGATTCCTCGTTTTCTGAATCTGTTTCTTCTTCATACTGCTCTTCTTCGTACTCTTCGTATGCATCTTCTTCATCAAAATCTGCGATAACATCTGGCCTGTCCGGAGAATCATCAACAATCGTCTTGTCTTCAAACTCATCAAGTGCAACGCCTACAGGTAGTGGTTTGGAAACCCTGCCGGATTCTTCAACCTCTGGTTCGAAATCCAAATCATCTTCTTCCCAATCTTCCAGATCGCTATTTCTAATGCGCAATACAATGAATACCACTAATCCGATAACTGCGAGTCCAATCACTCCACCTGCAATCAGCATTGTATTTCCAGAGGAAGAATCTTCGGTGGCAATCTTAGTTTGATTGGTATTGTTGTCTCCCGTAGGAGGAGGAACCACTGGGTCGTCTTCCTTCAATGTCCACTGAATATCGAATGTCAATGGCTTATCTCCAGGGCTAGTATAGTCACTGGGCCCTTGCCTTAGGTCGATTTGTATCAAACCACTTGTAAGGCCGTTTTCGGACAGGTTCTGAAGAATATCAACTCTAATCTCAATCGTTTTTGTTTCAGAATCATCTAAGCTAAATTCACTCTGGCCCGCTGTGGGTTCAAACAGAATAAATGTGTCCCACTGAGACCAACCATCGGCTTCCAGAGAGACATCAATTGTGTAATTATTTGGATTGAATATTGCACATTCTAAATCTTGGTCAATAGAGGGGTCAATCACAACAGTTCCGCAATCTAAAGTAACATCCAACATTACTTCAGGGGCCCAAGGTGTTTCAGTTTCGTTCTCTTCCGTATTGTTCTCTTCAACATCTGTTCCGTACAAGACCAATGGTACCTCTAAGGAATTGGTGCCTGTATCGATCCATGAGGGGTTTGTCAGATTGATGAACAGCATACCTGGTTCTGAGAAAGTCACAATGAATTGCTTGAATCCATTACTAATTACTTCGGTTCCTGAACTCGAATTCAATGTTGTGTTATTGTATGCTGTCCAAGTAAATGTGGCTCCCTCAAGCAAAGCTTGTTGCTCGGGATGAATAGCAGTCAAATCAACTCTAACGCTGGTTTCATTCTCCCAATCAAGCTCATAAACAGGTTCTGCCGATGTGAGGCTTGCACCTATTGTAACCGTTGTAGATGATGATGTTGATGCTGATGCAATAGGCCTGTTTTGCTCATCTCCTGCATCCCCGCTGTAGTTAGCCCAGAAAGTCACTACTCCGCTGATGTCGCTAGCGAAAGATACTAGTTCTGAGAAATCACTCAAATTAATTGAATTCCAATCATTTCCAATCGGATATGAACCACTAGAGGTTTGCATCGAAATCAAAATTGTTCCATTCGGAATCATTTGGATGCCGTCTACCTCAGCAGAAATATCCAGACTGAAAGGAGCGCCTATCGAGGTTTGAGGGCTAACGACCAGTTGCAGATTTACCGCCGAAGGATCATCGTTTCTAGGGTAAGCAGGGCCCACCGAGGTCACCGCTGTAGTTTTGTTTCCATACTGGTCTACAGCAACTACTGCTGCCCAATATTCCTGTCCGTCCGTAAGGTTCGATAGAACTGTGGAATTAAGAGATGATGATATGTTCATCAATGGATTTAACCCTGATATGCTGCTGAATTGCGAAGTTTCAAGATACACTTCATAATTAGTAAAATCATCCTGTGAGTGATTCCAAGATAATTCCAATACTCCTCCTAAATCTGATGCAACATCATTCAGCACCACACCTGTAATAGCTGCAGGAGGCGAAGGATATGGTACTGTAACTTGTAAGATATTAGATAGATTTGAAGCGATTCCAAAGGTATGAACTGAGCGCACCAAGTACCAATACGTAGAACCAACAGAGACATTGGAATCTATTGTTTGATTATCCCTAGTTGAATTGTACACATCGGTTAAATCGACTGTAGCGTTAGCAGACTCCAATCTAAATATCTCAAACTCAACAAAATCCGCTCCGAAATCAACCAAGTCGTTCCAAGCAAGTGAAATTTGTTCAGATGTGGCCTCTAGTAAAATCATAGTTGGAGTGATTGGCAAAGACAAATTCGGTGCTCCTTGGACATAGTTTGCTGCAATGTTAGTCAAAGATATTGTACCCGATTTCGTCGAGTTAACTGGTATACTAACTGTATAATTTCCAGTTCCCGCAGTCATTCCTTGGTTGAGTACATTAGTCAGATTTCCAGACGCATGTGGATTGGGACTCACATAAAATGTGCAGTCATATCCAATATCCATGTCTGTGAAATTGAAATCTCCATCCCCTGTTGAATATACATTCATGGAATAATTAACCATAGAAATGCCATACGCATCAACCGTAGATGGTTCGTTTGGAACCACTATTGCCAAATCATCCTTGATTCCGTTCATGTCGTCAATCATAGACAAAGGATGCAAACCGTTAGACGAATCGCCCGCATATCCTGTTCTACTCATTTCCACATTTCCGTCTCCGTCAGCATCTAACTCGATAGTGTGCCA
>DAGO01000115.1:10799-11102 GCA_002498185.1 Euryarchaeota archaeon UBA10
ATTGACCAAGGTTGTAATTCCAAAGTTGATACACCACTAATATTGGTTGAATTAATTGTTCTAAGGGTAATACTGCCCTCTACGGTAGAAGCATTCCCATCGGAAAGTCCTGGATTCGGATTCATCAAATCCAAGTCTCCGTCGCTATCAAAGTCGACGATAGTGGAATTTAGCAAATCGATTTGGCCTTGGAAAGAGGTCAAATCCCATTTGCTTCCATCATTAATTCTGAAGGCATATCCTTGGTCATTAAGGCCGATGACATCTATATCTCCGTCCCCATCGAGATCGGTCAGCATCTCG
>DAGO01000115.1:11415-14928 GCA_002498185.1 Euryarchaeota archaeon UBA10
TCGGTCAGCATCTCGCTCATCATAATGTCGTCAAACTTCGTAATCGGGCCCCCCCATAAGCCATTGAAATCTTGCCACAGAGTCCAGTGCCCGGTCTGGTCCTTAATCAGGACAGAGATGTTTCCTGTTCCGAAAAAGTCGCCAACATATAGTGATGTCAAACCTGCAGGCATTCCTGCTGAGCCATTCATTTCGATTGACTGGTTAGCAACATAAATCAAGCCAGTAGAATTATTCCAAGATTGCTGCGATAGTAATCCGCCCGAGCTTATGGAAATGATTTCTGCGACGCCGTCCGAATCAATATCTCCTAATTCTGCGCCAATTAGGCCATTGTTCACTGTGTGATTTTGAACAGGATCGTATGACGAACCGTTTGCCATGTGAATACATGCCATGCCGGAGTTTTGGGAAAATGCTACAATATCGTCGTCTCCATCTCCATTGATATCTCCCACAGAAATTGAAGAAGCATTGTCACAGGTTTGTACTGGACTAGAAGTGGTAATTCCTCCGGTTGCGGTCCAGTCAGCCCACACTATTGAAGTGGAAAAATTTGATTGGATGCTTGAAAGGAAAACCGGTTCTGGATTTCCATCATTATCGTGGTCAGATTCGATAACTTGCTGATGTCCTCCTATTGCATAGAAACCACCGCCTGCTTGTGGGGAGAAACTGACATTCAGGTTTGAAGACTGAATCGTCGCAGAGGAGGGGAACATTACACCTGGTCCAGATGATGTCCCAGCACCGACGCTAGAAACATACCAATCGTTTCCATTGTAGAAATGATTCTGATGGCCAATGTCTCCATACCCTGTACCGGTGAATTCCCACTCAAAGGTTCCGTCTTCATCAATATCAATCCAAACCTGACCTGGGCTAGCTTCGCTTTCATCGACACTAATCTGGAATCCGGCTGTTGTGAATGTCACGTTCCTAGGGACATCTACAGACGCAGATGTATTGGCAATTCCACCTTGCAGTGTTACATCCACGGTTGCAACACCTCCGCTGAATGTATTGATAGTTGTTGACTCGCCGGAAGCGGTAACAAGTCCGATTGGAATACATGAACCAATCAACAAAAGCATAACCAAAACAGGGGAAAGGCGTCGCATGTTAGCACCCGAGAGTCTGAATGAGTAGCCCCCCCTTCAAGTGCCTTATCCTAAATTGTTGATTCATAATATCAATTTACCCGATATTTTCATATTACCGGCGTGTTATTTATCTAGGTCGATTAAATAACACAAATTGTTGGGCCAAACAGGCCTTTAATACGAACATTCGCCCAGCCACTGTCGCATTCAACTCGTGAAAACGAACTGGTGTGGTAGCTAACTACGGGTGCAAGGTTGGGCAAATGGAGGGCAAAAAATGAATGACGAGGCGAGAGTATTAATCAGAGCTGGCGATGTTGAAATCGATATATCCGGTGCGCAAACAAGCGTTCACGAACGCCTAACTAGAGTGAAGGAAGATGACACGTGGTCAATCGCATTATCCCGAATCCGAAACGCTAGGGAAAGAGCGATTGAGGCAGCTGTTGAAGCCGCAAGAGAGGCAGGGCTTCCAGAGCGTGGCTCCGCATTCCGTGCTCTAATTGAAAACTGCAATCTTATCCGTAAGCCTGACCAAGTACTAGGGGCGATCCAATATCTTCGCGACGTGGAAGGTGTCAACGACAGCCCTCCTAGAGTCATCGACCAAATATTCGAGGACGCAGGGCTAGAGCCTCCCGGTAACCTCTCACTCTATCTTAACAGATTGCGCGAGCGTGGGTTCTTGGTTACTCCACCTTCTGCTAAAGAGAAAAACCGCTATGCAATTTTGACTCCTGAAGGTAGAGCGCATTTAGACAAGCGCAGCCGATATTGAGGTGTTAAAATGGTAATGTCGGGCAGCAGTACCGACAATGAAGAAGAGCCACTGGATTGGTCCTTTCAAAATCATGCGGGTGAATTACTCAGAAGAGGTAATCATCCTCGTTCGAACTTCAGAAGATGCATCCTGGATAATGCAGATTTAACAGAAGGTAACTTTGTTGAATCTGACTTCCGTCGTGCTTCAATGGTTGAAGTCGATTTGATGAAATCTGCTTTTGACAATTGTGACTTCCGTGGAGCTGATTTGCGAAAAGCGCGGCTTAATCTTTCAAACTTCAGGAACTGCTCCTTCGAAGGGGCAGATATCAGAGGCATTCGTGGAAGATATGCAATCTGGCAAGGAACCGATTGGTGGAACGCCAAGTTAGATGATGACCTTGCTAAGGTTTTGGCTAAGAAGTGGCCCAAGCCCGAGGATGCTTGAAGAAGTATGGCCCTCACGCAAGTTCATGGCAGTTAAGCTAACTCGGCGCGTTGACTTTCCAATGCTAGACATGGCAGGCATCGCCTTCTATCCGAGAATTTTCGACCTAGCCCACCGCTTCTTTGAGGAAGCATGGGAGGTTATGTGTGGAACCGATTACCCTCACATCCTTCAAGAAATGCAAATTGGTTTCCCAGTGGTCGACGTAAAGTCAGAGTTTCATTCCCCATTTAGATATGGAGATACAATACATGCAACAATCTGGATTTCGAAAGTCGGAGTTAAGTCGTGTACTTGGCAGTATAGATTTCACAATCAAAATCAAGATTTATTGTGGTCTAGTGAACAAGTCACTGTTTGTGTTAGTATGAAAAACATGGAATCATTACCAATACCGCCTGAGTTGCGGACAGGCTTGGAGGGATGTAAAGGTGAATGATGACGTTTCGATTAGAATGAAGGACGATGATGGGCTGGCCCCACCTGCGTCATTATTTGCACCCAGGCCTGACAAGAAGGGCCCAAAAACAATCGCAATACTTCTCATAATGGGCTCAATTTTGATGCTACTAGTCGGATGGGGAGATGTTCAAAACTCAATGGCCGATGATTTCCCTAATGCCGATTTAGATGCCATCCTAGAGAATTATCAGAATCAAGAAATCAACATCACTGAAGAAGAATATCAAGAATATCACGATGAGGTGCGAGACGATGGTGCATACTCGGTTCGTGGATACTCATTACTAATCGGAGGAGTATTGGTTCTATCAGGAGGATTCCTTCTTTTCAGGCTCAATATGCTTGGAGTAAAGTTGTCACTCGCAGGTTCATCGATTGGACTCCTAGGAGGTTTTGGAGGAACTTGGATGATGGTTCAAGTTTCAGATAAAATGCTCCCTAAAGAGGTGACTACCATTACTGAACTAATGTCGTACCTTTGCGGAGTTTGTATGCTAATGTGTGTTGCATTGGCATTTTTGCCGCTACTAAATGCATCTGCCAGAGCTGCACTAAACGAAAGTGTTACTCTAGTCAATGAAGAAGAGTAATGGCGGCCCCACCGCTACTTGAGTGCCATCACGAAAGTCCGTGGGCCAAGACTGATTGCGTTGATTGGCGGCCCCACCGCGATTCGAACACGGGTTCGTGGCTCCGCAAGCCACTGTGATATCCAGGCTACACTATGGGGCCAGTGCA
>DAGO01000032.1:0-933 GCA_002498185.1 Euryarchaeota archaeon UBA10
TTCGCTTTGCCACTGTTGGAACATGCTTGTGAAATTAGGTCGTGGTCAACCTTAGGGAATTCATTTTGTGATGTAAGTTCGACTTCATCTCGAACCTCTACAATGTGAGTATGGTGACTACCGATGTCGAAATGTGCTTCTTCGATTATCCCGTGAACCCTTAGATTATCTGCGAAAGTGTGGAATTCATTTGATTCAATTGCCAATTTGATCCACATCTTCTTTCTTTCAGCAGCCTTTGCTCTACCGCCTTCTTGGCCCGCAGTAGTCTGGTCGCGTCTTTCACCAAGCATTCCAATACTGCGGCCTTTGATACATAGCCTAGCTAATGTCCAAAGGTCATCTTCACAGTCTATGCGAACTCGGTATAGTCCGAACTCGCGCTTGAGTACTTGCATCAGTTCACCCGAATACGCCGAGCAAATTACCGTTTTCGTCCATATCCATGTCAGCAGCAGCAGGACGCTTAGGCAGACCTGGCATTGTCATGATTTCACCAAGGACGGCAACTACGAAGCCTGCGCCTGCGTTCAATCTAAACTCGCGAATTGGTATTTCGAATCCTGCAGGTGCGCCTAGAAGGTTAGGGTCATGGCTGAACGAATACTGGGTTTTTGCCATACAAACCGGAAGGCTTCCGTAGCCCCAAGATTTGATTTGTTTCAATTGACGGTCAGCCTTTGCATGGATGTTTATCCCATCAGCGCCGTAGATTCTAGTTGCAACACGTAGTGCTTTTTCCTCAATAGGTGCATCGTTGTTGAATAGAGGAGTAAATGGCCTTCCTGCAGCGATATGGTCTTGGCATGCTGAAACGACTGCCTTGGCCAAAGGTGCGCCTCCCGCACCTCCCTTAGAGTGGACTTCCGTCAAGCACACATCAGCAGCACCTGATGCTCTAGCGCATTCAATCAAGCAATCTAACTCAGCATC
>DAGO01000032.1:1307-9511 GCA_002498185.1 Euryarchaeota archaeon UBA10
CATATTTTTGATATGGCGGTCAAGGTTACTTTGTGCTCCTGTGCGAACAGCGTCCACATCTTCCTTCTCGATTTCTTCCTTTGAAGGTCTTCTAGCAGCCCTATCTCCGAATGCTCCTCCATGGAGTTTCATAGAGCGCACAGTCACATTCATCACAACGCAGTCAGCGGATTTGCCAGAGTTTGCAGCCTTGATGTGCATGAATTTCTCAGCACCCATGTCTGAACCAAATCCTGCTTCTGTAACGACAAAATCAGCAGCGCTTAGAGCTAATCTGTCTGCAATGATCGAAGAGTTTCCATGGGCGATATTTGCGAACGGACCACCATGGATAAATGCGGGGTCGCCTTCTAGAGTTTGAACGAGATTTGGTAAGAATGCATCACGCAAAAGCAAACTCATTGCTCCTGCTGCTTCAATATCTTCTGCCTTTACTGGTGTGCCATCGACTCTCTGGCCGATTACAATCTCGCCAAGCCTTCTTCTCAAGTCTGCATAGTCTTTAGCAAGTACCAGAATTGCCATTACTTCACTCGCAGCAGTAATATCGAATCTATCTTCTCTGACAATTCCGTTTGCAGGACCGCCAAGTCCAACGGTAACATTTCTCAGGGACCTGTCGTTTAGGTCGACAACTCTTGGCCAGATGATTCTTGCAGAATCGATTTTTTGCTCATTACCATGTTTGAGGTGATTGTCAATCATTGATGAGAGTAGGTTGTGAGCGCTGGTGACTGCGTGTAGGTCTCCTGTGAAATGGAGGTTGATGTCCTCCATCGGTAGAACTTGAGAGAGTCCTCCTCCTGCTGCACCGCCTTTGATTCCAAAGACTGGACCCATCGAAGGTTCACGGATTACACAAGTAGCACGCTTACCGATTCGATTGAGTGCCTGTGTTAGACCGATTGTCGTCACAGTTTTTCCCTCACCGAATGGAGTAGGGTTCACGCTGGTTACCAGGATTAGGGAACCCTGAGGTTTTGATATTCTATTCTTTAGCGCCTGCCAGGTGATTTTAGCCTTACCAGTGCCCATTGGCATTAGTTCTCCATCACCTATTCCAAGTTTCCAAGCAATAGCTGAAATGTCTTCTATTTCTGCAGCCCTAGCAATCTCGAGGTCGCTCTGCATGGAAACTTGGCGTCTTAGAGGGTTTTTGAAACCACGGTCCCTCTAGGGACCGCTAAAGGCGGTTTCATTCCTCTTTCATGCTTCCCAAGTAATCTGGTAGATCTACACCTGCCATCTTTGCCACATCGTGGACTGGAGGCAGTGAGTGTATCAGGCTAGATACGAAGTTAGCAGTGGAGCCTTCTCCACTACCGCCGCCTGCAGAATCCCAAACTGTAATCTTGTCAATCTGCAAGTTGGAGATTGCTTCGACCTGGCGAGCAACGATTTCTTCGATCTTCTCGACCATTAGTAGGGTTGCAGCAGCCTTTGCATCGCCACCGGCGCTAGCAACTAGACTGGAATAACCAGCAGCCTTTGCTTCAAGAACAGCTTGTACACCTTCCGCTTCAGCACGGTACCTTGCTAGTACAGCATCTGCTTCACCACTTGCGACACGGCGCTGGCGTTCCGCTTCTGCTTCTGCAGCAATCTCGATTTGAGTCTTAGCAATCTCTTCACGGACAATTTCTTCAGCCTTCAGTCTCTCTTGCTCTAGCATATACTGTGCTTTCTGAACTTCCATTTCTGCAGTTCTGCGAGCGACTTCAGCACGCTGCATTGCTTCCGCTTCCTTTTCTGCAAGTGTCGCGTTATATTCTGCGATACTTGCTCTGGACGAGTTTTCTCCTTCAATTGCATTTGCTTCCAGGGCTGCAACTTCCTTTCTTTGTGAAGCGTCTGCGCCTTTCTTACCGATTTCAGCGGCTGCTTGGTTTTCAGCAACTTGAATATCACGAGTTCTGTTAGCTTCAGCCTGTCCAATGTCACCATCACGGTTCGCAGCAGCAACATCTGCTTTAGCAGCGTTAACCGCACCTGCAGCAGCCTTCTGTCCAATACTCTCAATGAAATCAGAATCGTCAGTGATGTCTGTGATGTTAACGTTGATTAGGTTCAATCCCAACTTGTTGAGTTCGTGACCAACGTTCTCGCGAATTAACTCAAAGAATCGATCACGGTCTGCGTTGATCTGTCTAATGGTTAGAGACGCAACAGTCAATCGCAGTTGTCCGAAAATAATCTCTGAAGCCATTGACTCTATCTGGTTTGGTTGTAGGTGTAGAAGGCGCTCCGCAGCATTATTCATGATTAGAGGGTCTGTACTGATACCTACTGTGAATGTTGATGGAACGTTGATTCTGATATTCTCTTGTGAAAGAGCATTCGTCAATGGAATGTTAATGGTCATTGGAATAAGGCTGAGTTTCTTCCAATCCTGAATCAATGGCCAGACTAGAGTAGCACCTCCGTGAATACACTTCGAGGCTTTTCCTCCTCCAACTCGTCCATAAACGACGAGGATTTCGTCAGAAGCACATCGCTTGTATCTTGTCACAAGCAATATAATTCCGAACGCAAAAATCAGTCCAAAACCTGCAATAAGCAGGAATAATGTTACTCCAGTATCCATATTTTTTCACCTTACTCTTCTTCTGATGATAGTTCATCACCCTCACTTAGCGGCTCAACTATTAGGGTCGAACCGATAACATCGACGACTTTGATAAGTTCGCCACTTGGAATTAGTTTTGTTTTGTCTCTACCTCTCGCTAGTAGGGTGCGTAGAGTCCCGTCGACCGCGACTTGAACTTCACCCTCATCATTGGGTCTGATTCGAGAATAAACATGTCCTTTGGAGCCAATAGCATCAGAATGCTTCATTGTTCCATCTGCTTGTAAGTTAGAAATTCCCTGCATCATGTATCGCACCATGTAAAGAGAACCCCCAGCTGCGAAACCTCCAGAAATAACAGCGATGATTTCCTGATCTGTGGCTGAAATAACAAACATTCCAGTTAATCCGAACATCATAATTCCAGCAGCAATTCCTTGTAGGCTGAATAATTCGAATGCTAGAGTGCTATCCATGCTGACATCGGTGTCAAATGCGGTATCTATTACACCACCAAGGATGTCTCCTACAAGCATTAGTACCATCATTAGGATGAAGAATAGTGAACCGAAAACGGCGCAACATACGAATATAATCTCGATAACTGAAGGGGCTGTAAACCCGAACAAGTCAGCAATCCACTCGAAAAGACCCATTGCGACCCCATCCTCTCCTGTATTCCTTACTTAATGACCTTATTGCCGTCACTCTGCTTCTCATTTTCAGACAAAATTTTCTTTTTTTCATAGATTGCTACTAAAGACACAGAGGCTCCGGCAAGTATTGCTGAGATTATGACATTAATATCTGCTGAATAAGCGATTAGGAATACCCATAGCGGTAGGAAAGCGAAAAGAAAGCGACGCATTATGGGCCAAAAACCACTGAACAATTCGTCGGATGCATTACCAACCATCTAACTCACTCAGAAAAAGATAGAACTAACTAAAATGGTAAGAATCCACATACCAATTCCAAATCCGACGCCTTTTCCTTGCTTAGCCATCTGGTCAGGATGTACTTCCTTCTGCATATTCTTCATTGGATTAAGAAGAAGGTCTCTCTGTTCTTGTCTAAACACTACCAGCGCTAGTACGAAACATGCGGCAGCTCCAGTGCCGAACAAAGTAGTAATTGCCCCATCGACTTGCTCCATCAGTTTCAGCGAAAGCCAAATCTGAGTAACAGCCATCATGAACCAGAGGAAAGAGCCCCTTTCAGCAACCGCCATGGCAATAACATAGCATACTCCTTATTGAGAATTACCACAATCTGCCCATACTTTCCCGCTCTAAATATAGGGTTATTCAAGTACTGGAAGCCATAGTTAAGCGCCATGGGGAAGGTTCGTCATGGAGTTGCGGGCTACCCGATTGAACACTCATTATCGCCAGTATTAACCGCTATAGTCCATGCACACTTATCTCGTACCGATAATGTTGAATTGCCAGGTCTCAAAGGCGTAGTGGTAATCCCTACAGAAGGTGTAGAGAACGCATTAGCATGGGGTTATGCAGGCGCATTGCCATCTCCACCTGATTGGGATTTGGTGGGTTCTCCGCTGGGCAAATTCAGAGCTAACACGTTACTGGATAGGGCTGTAAATGTCAGCATGGATTACCTAGAAGGTGACTCACGCCTGCCAGATGCTACGCTAGCGAAAACAGAATCAACCTCTCAGAGGTTCGATGATGATGAAGTATGGCTCTCGCTCACCTCTCCTCTGAAGCACCAATTATCTGCAGCAGCGGTCAAGTGTGTTGACAACGCAATGGACATTCGTTCTGTCAATACCCTTCGATGGGATGGAATCTCTTGGTGGGCAGCATCGAGTGATGGCCCAGGTATGTGCATGGTCGCTAATGCATTTGGATATGATTTTGAAAACGTACTCGGAATCACTGGAGGCGGAGGAACTGCCCGTTCAGTCGCTGCTGCTTGGAGTGCGAATGGTGGCAAAGTAAAGCAGGTTGGTGGCAAGCGTCTCTTGGATGATGAAGGCCCTTGGAATCTCTGTGATGAAGAGCCTAAGTTCAGCATTAATTTTGATGACGATGGTGGAGATCTTTCCGTTAGGTATCAAAAGATGGAAGGAGATTTTGAGTCTCGAATTGATTATCTTTCGAAGAACGCTGATGGAAGATGGCTGCTATGCGCACAACACTTACATTCGTGGGCGAATTTATGGGCGCCAAAATACTCTGAGCACCTACCTTCGCTTTCATTGCTATTGACTAGACTAGTTGCGGTGGAGGTGCAACTCGAATGAAACGGGCAGTTATCTTAGTTGCAATTCTTTTGTTGCCGACTGTTTTAGCTGAAGATTTCCCTCCTCAAAGACAGAACTCTGCATTCGTAGGTTGGCAAATTGAAGCCAATGAAAAGATTGGAGAATATCGTTTATCATATCCTGCAGTCGGTGATGGTGAAGAGATAAACATGGCACAGAATGGTCCCTTTGCAGTAGTGGTTTTCTATGCTGATGATGGTGAGGATGTTGACCAATATGTTTGGTTGCAAGAAGGCTTATCCAATTGGGGATACATCACTCTAGTAGTTGAGGATAATACCGATTGGGATGCCATTGAATACCAACTAATTGGATGGAATAATGGTTCTCAGGAATCTGTTCCAGATGCCGTGAATATGTTTGCATTGAACCATGTCGCACTTTCCGGACATGGTACTGGGGCACACACTGCTGCTGAAATTGTGAAAAGCAGTAACTACGAAATCGATGGATTATTTGGCCTTGGCCTGGATGGTAGTTCGACTCAACATTCTGGAGATGTAATCTTGTCTAGGCCTTCATCAGCATTGTTCTTAACAGGCACAACCGATGATATTGCACCCGCTGATGATAATGTAATGTCCTACTTAGTTGATTGGCCAGGTGCATGGCAAATTATGCATCCTTTAGGAGCCAATCATATAGGCTATCAGGAGAGTGACACCTTCTTTGAAAGGTTAGCAGATGGCGATGATAACATGGGTCGTGATGGACAACAGAGCCATGCCCTGAAACACATTTTGCCTTATCTGAATCTTTCTCTCAAGGGTGATGATTCCGCTTATCAGGTGGCATTCAATCGTGAAGATAAGTCGGTTTCCTCTGACTCTGACTCATACATAGATGAAGATCTAAGCCGCTCTAGATTGTATAAGATGGAGAACATAACTTCCTCCTTGCTATCAGTAATGCTGAACCAATCGTTTACAGTTTCTGCAGATGTAACTATGCGTGATGGTAGTCCTGCTTCAGGAAATGTTTCCTGTATTTTAGCGAGTGGAGAAATTGTGGCTGGTTTATTGGCTGCTGGCTCTGCAACATGCGATGTTAACGGTTCATCATTGATGCCGGGGCCATCACTGGTCGAAATTAGGGTAGAAGACCATTCATTCTCTGATTGGCTTGACATTTTTATCAATCGAATCGGAATGCCAATGCAACTCACCTCACCGATTCCTGAGATTAGTTTGGACCAGCATTCATTTGTCACAGTGCAAACAGACGCTTTTGCTACTGACCCAGATGGAGAGCAGATTGCATTCTTGGGGGCGAATTTAATCGATGATAATGAGAGTCGTCTTGCTGTAGAAATCTCAGATTCTGAAATGACTATTACTCATGTAGCAGACCAAGAGTGGGATGGCACTGTTCAAATCGAATTGACAATAGCAACCTCAGATGAAATTGTCAACTTGTCTACGAATGTCACTGTCCTGCCTGTAAATGACCCAGTGGTTCAGATTGAGACAATCCCTCAGCAACAATCGATTGAAGATGGGAGTAGCATAGTGGTTGATTTCAACCAATATGTCAGTGACCCTGAGGGAGAGCCTCTTGTCATTGATGTCGCAAGAGAATATCCCGGAATTCGAATAGACGCCTCACTTTCTACGGTTTTGATAGACCCGCAAACTCATTGGTACGGTGCTGAATTTATCGAGTTCCACGTATCTGACGGAGTTACTGAGCATCTGCAAATCTTTGTGCCAATCAATATCGAAGCTGTAGATGACCCTGTTGAATTCACTACGGATACTATATCTGTAGAGATGGACGAGGATGGTTTGCTAACTATCGAGCTCAATAATTACACAGTTAATGTTGATAATGACGACCTTGTATACTCAATATCAGGGCAGTCTGACATTATTGGATTTTCATTGTCAGGAAGTGAATTGTTACTAGCAGGCAATCCTGATTTGTTTGGTCAAGCGAGTTACAACATTGATGTTACAGATGGAAACAGTACGATTTCCGCTACCCTTGAAGTCAAAATTAAATCTGTACCCGACTTGCCTACAGTAGATATTTCAACGATTGATGTTGATGGAAATACAGTTTCAGTATTGTGGACTATTTCAGATAAAGATGGAGAGATGGGTTTGGTTTATTCAGTTAAATTAGACAATCAGTCAATTGAGGTTGGAACCGAGTGCACAGGTTCATCTCTGCTAACTTGTTTGACCACATCAATGACTCCTGAGGTTGGACTTCACACCATCGAAGTCAAAGTTTGGGATAGTGGAGCCGAGGTTTGGTCCAATACTGTGACTCAAGAGTTTGAGGTTGTAGCATCATCTAATTCTCAAGATAATGCCGCATCAGAAATTGAGGTAGGTGAATGGATTTTACCTATTGGATTAGGTCTTGTTATCCTGCTACTTCTTGGATATATGGTGCTCTCAAGAAAGAACTGATCACAATGGAATGTTCCCGTGTTTCTTTGGTGGAGACCATTCTCTCTTGGATGAAAGTATTCTGAGTGCGCGAATAAGCCTCAATCTACTTTCTTCTGGTTCAATGACGTCATCAAGCCAACCATTCCGAGCAGCGACATAAGGGTCGCCAAACTTAGTTTTGTACTCCTCAACTAATTGCAATCTAGTTTCTTCTTTCTTATCATCATCCGCAGCGGCAATTTCTCTTCGGTGGATGATATTCACAGCACCTTCTGCTCCCATGACAGCGAGCTCTGCAGTTGGCCATGCAATATTGTAATCTGATTGGAGGTGCTTACAACTCATAGCGAGATATGCCCCACCGTATGCCTTGCGTGTAACCAAAGTCATTTTTGGAACGGTCGCTTCTGCATAAGCAAAGAGTAACTTTGCTCCGTGGCGAATAATGCCACCCCATTCTTGGACTACACCGGGTAGGAAACCAGGAACGTCTTCGAAGGTTACTAGGGGTATGTTGAAAGCGTCACAGGTTCGAATGAATCTAGCAGCTTTGATTGATGCATCTATGTCTAAACATCCTGCTAAGACCTTAGGTTGGTTTGCTACAACTCCTATGGTTTTGCCATCGAGCCTAGCGAATCCAATGATTATGTTCTCTGCATAGGAGTTGAATAACTCCATGAATATGCCATCATCAACAATCTCTTCAATGACTTTCACCATGTCATAAGGTCGATTTGGGTTATCAGGAACTAGGGTGGTAAGTTCAGGGTTAAGTCTAGTCGGGTCATCGGCTGTTAATTCCACAGGCGGGCTTGACAAATTGTTGTCCGGTAGGAACCCAAGGATGTCTGCAGCAAGCGCACAAGCCTCTTCCTCATCATCAGCAATCAAACATGCAATTCCTGAACGGCTTGCATGCAATGTTGCTCCACCTAATCCAGCAGCA
>DAGO01000104.1 GCA_002498185.1 Euryarchaeota archaeon UBA10
TTCTTCTTATCTTTGAAATCTCTGAATGAAAATAAGCAGAATACTCTGTCAAAAGTGTTGTCTGGAAGTGGTATTTCCTCTGCAATAGCCTCAACATAACTAGCTTTGCTTTCACCACGTTCCTCTCGGACCTTGTCAACTCTCTTTTTGCAAACTTTGAGCATCTCTGCGCTAGGGTCCAAACATGTCAAATCCATTCCAACTATATCTACGGCGAATGAACCCGGGCCACACCCAACTTCGAGAACTTTCATTCCGGGTTTGGCATGACTACGGACGTGTTTTCTCATTCCTTTATCGAAACCAAGGGTCATTATTTTGTTGACTTTATCATAGACAGGAATGGTTGCTTCCAACTGCCTTTCCAATTCAGTCCATGCCTCTTCGTCGATCCCGGAGGGGTCGAAACCACCTGTGCTGGAGCGGTCGGCCATGATTGCCGGTCATGGATTTGGGCTTTGACGGTTTGGTGGGGATGCCTTGACTTCCCCCTTGGAAAGTTTTGACTTTCGCACCACATGGGTTATGAACCCGTTCTGATTCGGGCCACTTACCAAGGGTGATTTCCATGGGTATGGCAAATGTACTTCAGAGCATCAAGGATGCAGAAGATGCAGCAGATGCAAAGATTGCAGCATCAAAAGAAGAAGCGGCTAAAATTATTGCAGATGCTAGAAAAGAAGCAGCTGAAATCATCCAAAACGCTCAGGATGGAGCAGTCAGTTCGACCGTAAAGACACTTGACTCGGCACGAAGCAAAGCCGGCAAGGAAGCAGAAGGTGTGCAGGCTGAGGGCGCAAAAGTCGTTGAAGGAATACAATCTTCAGCAGGCGATCGCCGAGCAGCAGCAGTCCAACTTGTGATCGATTCTCTGATGTCCAACTGAGGTGTAATTAATGCTAAGCACAGTCGAAATGTCTCGTCTTACCATGGCGGGGTCGAGTGAAAATCTCGATGAAGTACTTCGATTGTGTGCCAACCTCGGCAATGTCCACATCAAACCATATTCCGGAGACACTGACGGAATTACTGTAGGAACTCCACATCCAGATGCAGATGATGTTTCTACGCTTCTGGCTAAAGTACGCTCAGTCAATTCGACTCTGAAGTGCTCAAACAAGCAAGGTCCTGTTTCTTCAAAGCAGGTAAAGGATGCACTCTCGGGAAGTTTCCCAGAAAAGGTTGATTCCATCACAGAAACTATTGCTAAGAAATCGGATGCTGAGAGCGAGATTTCCAAACTCTCTGAGAGAGTCGCAATTCTAACTACTATTGCACCACTAGATCTACCAGTTGAACTTATGACAGAAATTGCATCTGTTGACGTTTATCTGGGAGAGACTTCCAAGGCAGGTAGGGCGGCTCAAGTATTTGGAGAATTGCGTTCAAGAGTTGAAATGCATGTTGCAGGCAATGTAATCGCTGTTGCATGTCAAGGCAAAGATGGCGCAGAAGTCCAGATGGCATTGGGCGAACTTGGTGCAAAGTCGATTCAGATTCCAAGCGGCAAGGGTACACCTTCTAAGCTGCTAGACCAAGCATCAAAGGACATTGACATCCTAGAAAGAACAGTTGCAGATTGTGACTCAGAGATGCAATCTTGGGCTAACTCCAACGGTAGAATGCTGATGGCAGTTCAAGAACACCTAGAAAGAGAATCTGAGATTCTTACCGGTCACACTCTATGTGCTACAAGCGCACACGCATTCGCTCTTGAGGCATGGCTACCTACATCTGAAGCAGATGCTGCTCGAAGTGTATTATCTAAGGTCAGTTCCCACTTGACAATCGAGGCATTCGTGGATGACCACGGACACGGGCACGATGATGACCATCACCACCATGAAACCGAGTATCCGCCTATTGAATATAACAACATGGCAGCTACAAAGCACGCCTCCCTCCTGACCAACCTAGTTGGCAGACCTAAGTATGGAACACTAGATCCAACAAGCATCATTGCATTCACCTTCCCAATCTTCTACGGATTGATTTTGGGAGATGCAGGGTATGGTCTTGTAATCATGTTGCTAGCATTATTCCTAAAGTCAAAGATTGGCCACGACCCTGCAGGCGCTGTTGCATCACGAATTCTGATGAACATGGGTATTGCAACATTCATTGTTGGAGTTCTTACCGCTGAAGCATTTGGTTTCGTCATAGAGAAGTGGGATGCTTTCGTTTGGTTGTATGAGCCAATGTATAGTGGTACCAAGTACGCACTCCAGGACACTGTATTCATCGAGTGGTTTGGATTATCTCACACTTACTTGCCGTTCCACAGAGCAGGTGGCGCTCTACAAGATTACATTCTTCTATCCATTTACCTTGGGTGTGCTCACCTACTACTAGGTTTCATTATCGGATTCATCAACGTGTTCAAGGCTCACGGAATTGTTGCAGCCTTCTTCGAAAAGGGCTCTTGGCTACTAATCCTAATTGGTGGCTCAGCACACATCTTGAGATTCATCACAGACGACAGCTATGGAACATTCGAAGGCTCGATTTGGTCTATGATGGTGATTGTCGGAGTACTGTGCCTAATTATTGGTCTAGCAGTGTATGAAGGCTTTGGATGGCTTGGTGGTATGATTATGGGTCCAATTGAGACATTCGGTCTACTCGCAAACACCCTATCCTACCTGCGTATAATGGCAGTCGGTGTAGCGGGTGTCAAGATTGCTGAAATCGGTAATGAGATGGGCTTCCATGGTATGGCAGATGCCATCTCTTCAGGCGATTACATAATCGCATTTGCATTATTCTTCCTGTGGATAGGCGTACAAGTATTCGCCTTAGCACTTGGGCTATTGTCTCCAAGTATCCACGCTATCCGTCTGCACTTCGTCGAGTGGATGGGTAAGTTCCATGACGGCTCCGGCGAGGAGTTCACACCATTGGGTGGCCGTCCTCTACATGTGGAGGGCCACTAATATCACAGTCCCTAATGGACAAAATAGGAGGAAAAAAGAATGAAAGCAAGAAGTATGAAGATGAGCCTAAGAGCACTGATCGTCCTCATGAGCATCGCTATGCTAGCACAAGGTGTACTAGCAGCAGCTGAAGCATATGACGGATGGGGTAAGTACATGGGATCTGGAATCGCACTAGGACTAGCAGCAATTGGTGCTGGATACTCCCAAGGTAGTATCGGAAGCGCAGCAGTTGGTATGCTAGCAGAAGACGGTTCCAAGTTCGGACCAGCTCTTATCTTCACTGCATTGCCAGAATCTATCGTGATTCTAGGTGCACTACCACTGTTCCTATGAGCAATACTGGCTATCTCCGAGAGTAATCTCGGTTTGATGCCGGAGGTGAAAGAATGACGCTAGAACAACTCGCAAAGGATATTTCCGCTACAGCAGAAGCGGAAGCTAAAGCCACCATCAAGGCGGCTGAAGCTGAAGCGAAGACCATACTAGCTGAGGCTAAGGCTCGTGCAGAATCTATCAAAGGTGATGCATCGGGCAAAGCGGACAAGGAAGCAGACCAAATCGCTCGCGAAATGGTAGCATCCGCTCGCCAAGCCAATCAGAAAGAAATCCTTGTCGCCCGTAGAGGAGAGTTAGATGCTACATTAGCAACAGCTTGCTCTATGTTAGGTGATGCAAGTCTTGCTGGACGTGCAAGTCTCTTGAAGAGCCTTGTAAAGAAAGCAAATTCACTTGGTGAAGGAAAGATGGTCTTACGCCCAACAGCAATCGATAGTGCTGCCTTGCAGGATGCCGCAAAGGGATTCACAATGGGAGACGAAGTCGATGGTCTGGGTGGCTTCATACTGGAAGCCGAGGATGGAAATCTCTCGTTTGATCTACGCTTTGACACTTTGTTAAAAGCAGCATGGATTGAACAGAGAGCAGCAGTTAACGAGACCCTATTCGGATGATAATCAATTAAGGAGTCAAGTAATATGCCAATCTTCGGAAACAACACTGCATACGTGGCTGCACGTGCCAAGTCTCGCAAGTCGAGTCTAATGGACCGCACAAGGCTACGTCAGTTAATCCAACAATCTCCTGACCAGTTGACCGTCGCAGTTGCGGACAACGGTTACAGGGCTGAAATCGACCTATACGCTGGCCATTTCACAGGTGGCGACCTGGTCGAGGCTGCTCTCACACACAATCTACAGAAGGAATTGTCCAATATCATGGACCTATGCAATGGTAGAACCCGTGCATTGGTAGAGGTATACAGTGGCAGATTCCGTTACCAGAATGCGAAGGTAGTACTTCGTGCAATTTCTAACGAAGTAGATGTGAAGAAGGTAGCTCACTCAATCCTGCCAGAAGAGAGCGAAATCAACGTCCCTTGGCTGAAAATCATTGAAGAGTCCAAGACAATTCGTGATGCAGTCGAGCAAATGCGCAGACTCCCGTTTGGAAAAGCGCTACTTGCTATTGGGGAAGAAGAAGGATTGCAGAAGTATGAAGATGCACTTGACAGACACTATTTCAGAAACTCACTGAAAATGCTTCAGGGAGGAGCGCCAGAGATTCGTCTCTTACGAAATCTTATGGCTAGTGAAATAGATCATCGAAATATAATCAATATACTCGAAGGGCAAGCATTTGGCTTGACTTCTGAGGAAATCGCACAGGCGCTCATCTCCGGTGGCCGTCTAATCAAGGAAAGAAGCTTCTCTCAAGCCGCTAGTGGTCGAGATGGGCTTCTTGAAGTACTACGCCAGTCGAATAAGTTCGACTTAGATGGTTTCCAAATGACTCTCTCTCAATCTGAAGAAGAGAGAACGTTGGACCCTGTCATCACCTGGTTGCAAAATCGAGAAAGCGCCCAGATGAAGCGTATGAGCTACCTCCATCCAATCTCCGCTTTGCCTGTAATACACTATGTGTCGGCAAAGATTCAGGAAATTGAAGATCTACGTTTCATTGTCAGAGGCCGAATGGCTGGATTGTCAACTGAAGTGCTGGAGGCACACGTTCTTTGAGGTGTCATGAATGGAAATCGCAGTAGTAGGCAGTCCCGAGTTCACACTCGGATTCCAATTGGCTGGCATTAGTACCTTGTATAACCCAGAAGGCGAGGAAGAAACTTCCAAAGTTTTCAGGGATTTACTCACAACGAAGGGTGTGGGAATCGTGGTGGTCGACTCCGCGGTTCTGTCCGCCCTACCTGAGCGTCTGCGTGACAGACTCTCAGAAAGTGTTACTCCTACAGTTCTAGGAATTGGAACTGAGGAGGACACGACCCTTCGCGAAACCATTCGCAAGGCGATAGGAGTTGACCTTTGGAAGTGATTCCAACCAAATCCAAGGAGGAAGAGGAAATGAGCAATGAAGGAGTAATTTACCGAATTTCTGGACCGGTTGTAACAGCGACTGGAATGGAAGCCGGAATGTATGATGTGGTTCGTGTAGGNNTTCCAAAGTTTTCAGGGATTTACTTACAACGAAGGGCGTGGGAATCGTGGTCGTCGACTCCGCGGTTCTGGCCGCCCTACCTGAGCGTCTCAAAGATAGACTATCAGAAAGTGTTACTCCCACTGTACTTGGAATAGGTACAGAGGAAGACACAACCCTTCGCGAAACAATT
>DAGO01000038.1:0-7786 GCA_002498185.1 Euryarchaeota archaeon UBA10
ATTCAAGCAATTGCAAAAAGAGACATGGAGCAACAAAATATCGATAATCGTAAGCAGATTAAATCAGAAATTCAAAATGTAACCACATTAATTCATGATTTGGATGAGAAGGTAAAGTTGTCAGAAAAAGAAGTTGATTTGGCGAAAGAACAACTTGACAATACCAATGCGGAAATTAACAGAATCCTGAATTCTGTTTCACATTTAGTTCCTTACAATGAAGATTTATCAAAAAGATAGAACTCAGGTGATTCGGTTAACATTCAAAATCTAGATTGGTATTTCATGAAGGCGCCGAGAGGGAGATTTGANNGATGCTTGGGCTGTCGATGTGAAAGCTAACCTAGAGAAAGGTAGTACAATCCACGTAATCTCTAGAGCAGATGATTAATTTCAATAATCCGGAGTTTTATTTAATTAAATGTATAATTACATTTGAGATATGAGAGGAGGCAATCTAATCTTTACAACACCAGATGAAATTGTATCTGATAGTCTAGCGGTTGAAGATAATTTGATTCTTAGTCGATATGATAGGAAAATCAAATTTTGGATAATCTTGCTGATACTTTTTGTCGCCGTCTCAGCGTTTACGAATATGCTTGCAACCATGAATCAAGTAACAGCTGAAGAGCGATTCATTTGCGTCTCTCTAGGCGCTGATTACTATGAGCCTGGCGATTGGGATTGCAAGGAAATTAGAGACAAGTATGATGCTTACAATACACAAATGTTGATCAGTTATATCGCATTTTTACCGATAGGGTTCTCTCTAGTAGCCATCGGTGTTAACTTGAAACGTAAAATAGCCCATAAGCGAACTCAAAACAGTGGCATTTTACCTCCACAATAAACATCAGGTGAGGAAGCGCCGAGAGGGAGATTTGAACTCCCGTGTCCAAAGGACAGTGGATTTCGAATCCACCGCAATACCGGGCTATGCGATCTCGGCTGACAAGCCGCCCACCTGCACGACCATCATAAGCGTGATGTCACTCGGGTGGAATGATGAAGATTGCACTGAAGGGTCATGGTCACGACCATGTTATTGAATTGGAGGCAGGTTCTACAGTAAAGCAGGCTCTAATAGAGATTGGAATTCATCCTTCTACAGTAATTGTTAGTCACGAAAACGTAGTTTTACCACATACTACAGTTTTGAATGCAGATGTTTCTCTAGACCTGACTATCGTCAGTTCTGGCGGCTGATCACATGTAAATTGAATTTGGTGACTCAGACAATTCTGAAACCAAATCTTCTGCTTTTCCTGGATGCATTTCCCTCAGCTTGTCCGCGAGTCTATCAGTGGCATCAATCGGAACCGGAAGAGGCAGAGACCACCACTTGCGAATTGTTTCAAGCAATAATTGTGCAGCAACCGGGTCTGCCGAATTACCAACAGTTGTAGCAATCGTACATGATGTATTTACATTCTTTACAGGTCCAAGTGCGGTAATCAAAGCAGCCATTCCAATAACCCCAGCCTTAGGCTCGTCTCTGCGCACGTCTACTCCATTTGATTCTAATTCAATTCTGTAACTTGAAGAACTGGTAATTGCGAAGATATCCTTTCTATCCGCAGGGGCAGACATTCCTGCCAATACCAATACTTCACCACCCTCAAACAGTTCTAGAACTGTAACAGCCATCTCATGCTGTCCTTCTGGAGTCATTGGTTGTGCGTCTCCAGTTAGTGTGAAAATTGTTCTACCATCGATTTCTAATTTAGAAAGCAGGATATGAGGTGGAGCAAGCAATCCATTCTCGTCCAATTTTGCTAAGGGTGGCAATGATGGGTGAATGATTCTAGCGATAGGCTCTGCATCTAATTCGCTGTTAACTGCATCAACCGCTAATTTACCGACATCGCCAACCCCTGGCATGGCGACTAATAGTAAGCCACCTGCCGTTTGGGGCTGCGAAATCCAGTCGATGAGTACACCCATGAAAGGCCCAGCGTATTTTGACGCGGTATAATGATTCGCATCATTCTTCTTCACTAGAAGCCAATGTTGGCAGTGTTTCAGCCCATCCGTCTTCCTCAACTCCTTCGAGTTGTCTTCGTAGATGCGCTCTCTTGTCTTCGGGCGACCACTTCATAGGTGCTGCTGCTTGCGCTTTGCCTCCACAAGTTGGACAGGTTGTTGAAAGAGAAAAAGCACCACAGTCCTTGCATTTTTGCATCTGTTGGCGAGCCATTTCACTCCCTCTCTGCTTCAGCAGAACCGCCAGCGGCGACGACTACATCGATACATGCCTTAGTCGCATCTTTCCATGCTTCTTCTGCAGTTTTGAAATCTGGTGCTTTAAGATCAATTCTGTAAGAAGGTGCTCCATCATAGTGGCAGGTTACTACCAATTCTGCTTCTTTGTCTGAGACATTTTCTGCAGCAATCAGTGCTTCTCTGATCACTTCGATTCCTTCAGCTTGGTCTACGTTGAGAGTAAAGCGCCCTCTAATTTCGACAGTATCTGGAATGATATTCTTGACTGCAATCTCGATGAAAGGAGCAATCCAATCTCCTTCATATCCAATTTCAGTTAGAGATTCAGGAGTCTTTGCGGCTTCTTCGAAAGCCCCGTAAAGAGTTGCAAAAGATTCAGTCAAGTCTGCTTGGTATTCGGCGTGCTCATCTGCTGACCAACCTACCTGTTCTGCTAGAACCTTCAGTAGCTGTTTTGCTCTTTCTTCATTCTTCCATTGAGCTAGTCGGTCACGCTTTCTCTCTTCACTTACTGACTTTAGGGATAATTCTAGGGATTTGTTGTCATTGCGTGTTCTAAGAACCTTACAGATTAATCTCTGTCCAGGACGAACAAACGCTCTGATGTTCTTGACCCATCCACTTGCGATTTCTCCAATGAAAATGAATCCTTCAATCCCCTCGTATTCCTCTAGGTCTACATACGCACCGTTCTGCTTGACTTCGCGAACTAATGCAACAACGAGTTCTCCTTCAGATGGACCATTTTCGAGGAGGTCTTTGGCCATGGAGGACTTGCCTCCATTCACTCAAGGATCTCTACGACGTTGCAGCCGACCAACTGGGCCTTGCCACCAGCAGGGTTTGTCAGAGTTGCACCACAAACAGTGCAGGAGATTGTGGTTGAAGCACGAGAGAAAATAATGGCCTCACTGCCGCAGTCACGGCATGATACTTTTAGGAAACTAGCTGTCATTTCATTCACCTCAGTTATCTACAAGTTCGAATTTCTTAGCACGTTGGCAAGGAGCATAGTGCGCCTTTCCGGTTTCAGTGCAGCGGAATAGGATGTTCACACGCTTGGTTGGCTTTTCACGGCCATCAGGCTTAGGACGTGGGAAACCACGGTATCCAGCCATGACTCTGCGGAAACGGCGCTGACCCCACTTCAGTTCACTAGCGCGCTTCTTCTTGACACGCTCTACGGTATGCATTGTATGCTTACCAGCACTTGGGCTGTAACGCTTAACTTGACGTGGCATCTTTACCATAGTCTCACCTTGAGCATTCGGCCCACAAGCGTCCTCTATTTAGTGGTGACGGATTGGCAAAAATCACGAATCAGCCCACTGAGGCCAAGATTACCGGTGATGTTCATAAATCATAATGTCGCCGTCCACCTTATGGATTCGATGCTAGAGGCCGCAATCTGGTTTTGGATTCCGTTATGTTTAGTTCCAGTTGGCATGTGGTTCTCAGTGAGTGGAAAAGCCAAAACCGCTGGCAAGGTAATCGCCGCTATTGGATTGGTTCTAGTAATGATTTCATCCTGGACAGTTCCATCTTCAGATTCAACAGCAGGCGGTCATCTATTGCTGTCCATTGTAGCACCGTCTTTGCTTCTAGCTTACGGCGTGCATGGAATGATCTTCGGAGGTAATGTACCTGTGGGAAGGTTAGATTCATCAGCCCGTTGGAGTGGCTCTTTGGCGATTTTCATCTCCTTGCTAATCTTCTGCTTGATGCACTGGTATAGTTTTACTCCACTGTGGAGAAATGAGGAAATCAATCCTTACTGGATTGTGTTCTGGCCGACATTTTTGCTGTTCTCAACATCATTGTGTTCGGTTTCTGCGGTAGCGTTGGCTAGTTACGGAGAAAATAGACTGAACGAATCCATCACTCTCGCCATACTTTCAGTAACGATGGCTGGTATCGCACTCGCAGCTATGATTTTCGATGGATATCTGACAACATCCACTGAATTTAGAGACTATCTCTGGCTTGCAGCAGCAGATATTTTTGGAACTATTGTTGGGATTTCTCTGGCTATTGCAGCCTTCGCAATCGTAATTTGGGCCTATGAAAATTCATTACCGCTACCAGAGAATTCGCCTCCGCCAACAGAGGACGAGATAGAGCATGTAGTTGCTTTAGCAAAGAATCACATTGGAGGTGATGAAGAATGAAGCAATCTCAGTCCTCTTGGAAATTGTTAATTCTCGCGGCTTTGTTGCCAGTTCTGGTTTTGGTTGCAATCAATGTCACAGGAGGCTGGAAGAATGATTTCCATCCTGAATCATTCAAGAGATTTGGAAATGCAGTTCTAACCTCATACGTTGTTATGGGGATTATTCTGATTGGAAACTTGTTTTTCTATGCAGATTCTAGACACCGACCCTTCGCTCCATTTGTTGGCATGATGTTTGCTTTGGCTGTTGGAATTCTAATCGCTTGGGCGTTAATATCAAACGACGACCTACTGCTTGAAGCTAACAGCGGATTGCGTGCTCAAATGCTTTCCAATGTTGTGCATTTGCTAGTTAGCGGAACGGCAATGGCTCTAGCATCATTACTGGCGATAGGTGTTACATTCGCAATGATAACAGGTCGGGAAAGAAGGGTTCTTTTCGAAGAAGAGTAGAATTTTGGTTACCCGTCGGTTTGATAAAGGGAGGGCCGGTGGCCCAGCCGTTAGGTGATATCATGTCCAAGGGTACTCCATCAATGGGTAAGAGGCAGAAGACCACCCATATTCGTTGCCGCAGGTGCGGTAGAAATTCCTATCACAAGCAGAAAGGCGTCTGCTCAGCTTGTGGATATGGCGCAAGTTCTAGAATGCGTTCATACGGTTGGTCCAAGAAGACACACCGCCCCTGAATAATCCTCTGAATTAGAGAAAGGGCTGTAAAGCGCCTGCGATTCGAATTGAATGGGCGAGACAAATGTGTGGCATTATCGGTCTCGTTGGAAGGCGTGGCTATCACATCAATCAGTTACTGTACGATGGACTTACAGTATTGCAGCATCGAGGCCAAGATGCAGCAGGAATGATGACCGAAAATAAAGGAAGATATCATCTTCGCAAGTCTAACGGATTAGTCAAGGATGTATTTTACAAGAGGCACATGCAAAATCTGTTGGGTTCAGTAGGAATTGGTCATGTTCGATACCCTACTGCAGGTTCATCATCAGCAGCTGAGGCTCAGCCATTTTACGTGAACTATCCATTCGGTATTTCACTGGCCCACAATGGCAACTTAACAAATGCTGAAGAGATCAAAGAATTGCTTACTGGTGAATATCGCAGGCATGTCAACACCAACTCTGATTCTGAATTATTGCTCAATTTGTTGGCTATGGAATTACATTCCAGGACCCATAATCTCACAATTGATGGAGAATTTCACGTTGATGTAAAAACAATTTTTTCCTCGGTAGCAGCATTGCACAAACAGATATCAGGTGGTTATGCCTGTGTGTCATTAATCTCACGATATGGAATTCTTGCTTTCCGTGACCCAAATGGAATTCGTCCATTGATTTTTGGTAGCAGAGAAGTTGATGGAGAGAAAGAGTGGGTTGTGGCTAGCGAATCTGTAGCAATCCACGCTCTCGGTTTTGAAGTAGAGCGGGATGTTGAGCCTGGTGAAGCGATTTTCTTATCCTCAAACGGGCAGATATATACTCAGCAGTGTGCAGAAGAAACCCATCACTCACCATGTATTTTCGAGCATGTCTATTTCTCTAGACCTGATTCAATCATCGACGGAATCTCTGTCTATCAAGCGCGTCTAAACCAGGGTCAAAGATTAGCAGAAAGAATTCTTGAACAATTCCCGGACCACGATATTGATGCAGTTATTCCAGTTCCCGACTCAGGAAGATATGCTGCCCTGCAGATGGCAGGAACATTAGGCGTAGAATACCGAGAAGGCTTCGTCAAAAATCGTTACATTGGTCGCACTTTCATCATGCCGGGACAAGCGATGAGAAAGAAATCAGTTAGGCGTAAGTTGAACGCAATACCTCACGAGTTTAAGGGCAAGAATGTGCTTTTAGTCGATGATTCAATAGTCAGAGGGACGACCTCGGCTCAGATTGTTGAAATGGCTAGAGAAGTTGGTGCGAACAAGGTTTACTTCGCATCAGCAGCACCTCCAGTAAGGTTTCCAAACGTGTATGGTATAGATATGCCAGCGGTTACAGAATTCATTGCCAATGACAAGACAGTAGACGAAATTGGTGAAGAAATTGGAGCTGACAAATTATTCTATCAAACCCTCGAGGACTTGATAGAAGTAACCAGTATCAACGGAGACCAGTCCTGGGATGCCAGTTGTTTCAATGGTGAATATGTTACAGGTAATGTTTCTCAGGAATATTTGGATGCACTTGAGGCGGCAAGAAACGATTCCGCGAAGACCGTGAATGTACTTTCAGATGAAATAATTGGCTTGCACAACGATGAGTGAGATGATTAGATGCAGCAAGCTTGGATACTTCGCTATGGCGAGCTTGGTCTAAAGAGCAAAATCGTTCGGCGGCAATTTCAACGGGCTCTTTCGAATAATATGGAAAATTTAGCGATCAATTCCCGGGTTTCTTTGACACAAGGTCGAATCGGATCGATGGAAGTAGTAACGAGTAATTCATCATCCGAAGATGTGGAGAATTTGCTCTGCCACGTTCTGGGAGTTGTAGCAATTGACTCTGCAAAAGTCATCGCAAACGTCATCGAGCCTGAAAAGGTAGCAGGGGCTATACTTGCAAATGACGAACTTCGAGGGCAAAAAAGAACATTTGGAGTCAGAACGAAAAGAATCGGCCCTAAGGACCTTTATCGCTCGCAGGAATATAGTGGTGAAATTGGTCGTTGCATGTGTGAGTTGGACCATAGCCTATCCGTTGATTTGACCAACCCAGACTTTTGGGTTAGATTGATTCTCGAGCCTGGAAAAGTTTGGCAACTTGGTGATAGAATAGAGGCAGCAGGAGGGCTGCCTCCTGGTGTTCAAGGGGATGTTCTATGCCGGGTTACTGACGAAGAATCTCTTTTATCCGCATTTTTGATAATGCGCCGAGGTTCAAGAGTTATTCCTGTCGAAGGTAGTGATGAAGAGATGCTTGAGATTTTGAGGACTTGGGACCCATTTATCGGCAGAAAAACTGCCATAATGGATTTGCATGGAAAAGTCAAGCAAAGACATCCATGGGGAGTTGTAGGCATAACTGTAGAAGAAGGCGAATCTTTGATTCAGCGCCCTGAATCAGATGTGAAAACGGTGCCTTTGTCCACTCTTGAACCACTTTGCGGATGGACCGAATCAGAAATTCAAGATCTATCCAAGCATATCAGGGGACCTAGTGAGAATCTGTGCATGCCAAACTTGGATGCATGGGTATCATGAATGATGGCCTTGCTGGACGATACATGGCGCTTACAGTACCGGTGGTTAGCAAGTTCAATGCAACGGCTAGAATCACTGCTGTATCAAGCGGAATCAATCTTGCGTATGGACAGGTTGACGGCAGATTAGTGATAGGTGAGACAGAAATCTCTCTATCTTCGATTTCTTGC
>DAGO01000038.1:8199-15355 GCA_002498185.1 Euryarchaeota archaeon UBA10
CCGGAATCGAATCAATTTCCGGTAAAGGCGACCATGCCGTTGCAATCGATGGATTAGGTCGAGCTCATATTATTGATGCAACGGGAACTATAACTCCGATGAATGAGGCTTCTGTTCTATTTGCAAAAGTCGGGCCACAGGTCGCAGTTGCTACAGAATCAGGGAAAGTTAGCACTTACTCACTAGATGGCAAAAAAGTATGGGAGAGACCAATGCGAGGTGATGTTGGTGAGAGAATTACTGCAATTGGATGGAACGGCTCCACATTGATAGTTGCCCGAGAGGGTCACGGATTAGTCCCTGGTGATGAAGAGGCATTAGAAATAGAGCATTGGCAATCTCAGCAATTGATTAAGCGATTTGATGTTAATCGACGAGTCGTTTCAATCGATGGCCCGTGGATGGGTTTAGACATGGGCGGAATAATGCACGATGAAGAGCTGGTCGCTGAATTAAGCCATCCTGCTCACATTATCATAGACAGAGGAGAAAATGCATTGGCCGGCTCTTGGTTTCATCTTCATTGTGTGAATCAGGAAGGATTGCAGTGGGCTGTTGAAACTCAAGGAATGGTAGAGCATGTCTCAACAAATAGTGATGGAACCGCTGTCTTAATCGCAGGCAGTGACCAAAATGATTACACCGACCCTGAACCGGTTGTATTAATCGACTCGACTGCTCAACCAACTTCACTGATTGAGGAAGAGACTGCAATCGATGACTGGGGCGAAGCGCCAGCGATTGAAATAGATGCAGAAGAGTTGTATGGAAATGATACATCTCTTGAAGAATTAGCGGGTATTGAAGCGGCTACTCTAAGCGATTCTGAGAATCTTCTAGATGCATTGAATGATGAAATCGAATTTGAAACTGTCGAGGTTCAAGAGGAGGATTTGATGTTGGCATTATCTCTTGATGCTGAAGAAATCATTGCACCTCTCCCTGATGCAGGCGGTGACCAATCCCTCAAAGCGGATGAAGACGGAACTGCGATAGTGACTCTGGATGCTAGTGGGACTCAAGACCCTCAGGAGAGAATAACATCTTGGTCATGGGTAGATTCTACAGGCAAAGAGATCTCAGATAGTCCAACGGTCAGGGTAAGACTCAACAAAGGCAATCATCGCCTTGAATTGCGGATTAAAGATAAAGATGGCCGCTGGGCTTCAGACTCTATAGATGTGAGGATTGAGTGAGATGGTTGCTTCTCCAAATATTGCACATTTCTTTGTAACAGCGCTTCAGCAACGTTGCAGCATAATCACTAATCCCTCCAATGGAGAAACCGTGATTATTGATGGAGGAGGCGATTCTGAAAGAATCATTCAATGGATCGACTCTGGAATAGGTGACCCGGATGATGAAATAGGTTATTTCGAAGGGGAAAGAAAGGTTGTTGCTCTAATCAATACTCACGCACATTTTGACCATAGTGGCCACATTCCATACCTAAAAGAGCACTACTCACTGGAATGGTGGTTGCATGAAGACGATTTTTTCTTGCAGAGCTTGGCACAAGAATCAGGTCGCAGGTGGGGATTCTCATTACCAGTTCCGGCTGTTGCTGAAAATACTTGGCAACATGGCGAAATACATACTTTCGCAGGCATGCAATTCGAGATAATACACACTCCCGGACACACACTTGGTGGATGTTGCTTGCGACTTATTGTGGATGATGGTCCTGACCACTTATTCGCAGGAGATACCCTGTTTCAGGGTTCTATTGGTCGCACAGATCTACCTAATTCTGGTGGTGATTTGGAGTTGTTATTGAGAATGATAAGAGAAAGACTGTGGCCTCTAGATGAGGACACGATAGTTCATCCTGGACATGGACCACTTACTACAATTGGACAAGAGAAGCGAACAAACCCGTTCCTTAACGACGGATTTAGAGGCCGTGGAGCTTGGATGTAATCAGGACATCATCGAAGATAATGCAGATTCAAGAACCGGAAGTGCCTCTTCCCAAGTAGCGACAATTCCGTAGTCTGCATGGGAGAATATAGGTGCGTCTGCGTCTTTGTTCACTGCGACAATGTACTTTGAGGAGCGCATTCCTGCTAGATGCTGAATTGCTCCTGAAATACCAACTGCAATGTACAGATTTGGATTGACAGTTTTTCCTGTTTGGCCAACTTGCATGGAGTGAGGAATATCATCCCATGTGTCAACTGCTGCTCTTGAAGCACCAACGGCTGCGCCCAAAACGTCAGCAATTTTCTCTAAGTGTGAGAAATTGTCTGGACTACCCATTCCTCTTCCCCCTGAAATGATGATGTTTGCTTCAGCGACATCAAGTCTTTCGGATGCTCTTGCAATGACTTCCTGTACAGCGGTTGCAACATCTCCAGATTGGTCGACAACTGATACATTAGCAGCACTGGAAGACGCCGCTGGGAATACATTTGCTCTAACAGAAACAGCAGCATCACCAGACAGGGATACTGTTTGCATCGCCTTACCGGAGTAAATTGGGCTGGTCAAGTTCATACCATCGATTGCCACAACATCCTGAACAATAGATAGTCCTCTTCTTGCAGCAACTCTTGCAGCAACATCCTTTGATTGTGGTGTTGCTGCTGCAATGATGATTCCTGAAGGAGCAGCAGCATCGATAGCAGCTGCCCAAGATGATGCATCATAATTAGCAAAGCAGTCGCCTTTCACGGCTATTGTTCTGCTTACTCCATCGTAACCTGCCCCATCTGCAATTGATGCGTCTGTGCATGGAACAACAACAGTTGGTGAAGTTCCTAAAGCGATTGCTGCACTGACTAATTCAGCGGTTACTGGTGCGATTGAACCTTTGCTTGTTTCTGCGATAATTACACTCTCTGACATATTTCTTCACCTCAAATAACGTTAGCCTCATCTCTTAGTAATCTAGCTACTTCTTCTGCTGAGGAGCCGCCCTCATACTTCTTTCCTGCCGGCTTTGCAGGAGGTGGGGATTGTGATACAATGGTAACAGAAGATGCCGGTGCATCTGCACTAACAACATTCACTTGTGCTCTCTTAGCCATCATAATGCCCTTGACATTTGGCTTTCTTACTTTCATGTTTCCTTTGTCACAGGAAATGACAGCGTTACCTAGAACAGAAACCTTTGCTGAACCACCTTCTACAGGTGTTGTGACGGTTATTCCACCTGCAAACGATGCATCAGTAATGTTGGATACACTTGCCCAACCTAACCTTTCTGCAACTCCTGGCCCGGTAGATCCTGCGCCTGTGTCGGCTGCGGTTTTTCCACAGTAAACAACATCAGCACCCAAATCAGTGACTGCTTGTGCTAGAGCAGATTGGATTGCGTTTGAATCCAATTCATTCCAGGATTCATTCCAAACACGTACGATTTCATCTACTCCAATAGCCTTTGCATCTTTGAGAACTTTGTCTGAATCAGCAGGGCCTAAGGTAAGAGCAGTTACTGTTCCACCATCTGCCTCTTTGTGCTGTAGTGCGGTCTCGATTGCGAATTCATCATACGGGCTGATTACCCACTTTACTGCAGATAAGTCGACACGGTCGCCGCTAACAACTATTCTTGCATTAGTGTCTGGTACACGCTTTACTAAAACCACGATGTTTGGCATAAAATTCACCCAACCCCCTTGGGGGTTGGTTGCCCCATCAAAACCCCGTTGATGAACCTTGTCTAATTACTTCGTTAGTTGATTCACACGCTCAAGAGTTTCAGGATTTACTTGGAAATACTCTGAAACGGCTGCTAATCCACGTGACAGGCCGGATGCCACACCCATTTTTGCATCGAATGGATGAAGTGTGCCATCCGCTACTGCAGACCTGAATGAATCCAAGTCGGTCCAAGTACTGGGTTCTCCAAATTCTGGCTTTGGAGTTACATTTACCTCTCCAAATTCCGGGAGAATAATGTGCTCAATCAGCTCATAAACAGGCGAATCAGGTTGTTCAGGGTCAAGATATGCCTTGCGCATTTTCTTTGACAATTTGGATTCATCATCGTGTAAAAGAATTGCACCGCTGGGGTCTGACTTACTCATTTTGTGGTCGAAAGATTCCATTCTTGCTCCCGATGACTTGAGCCCTGAAATGATTGGAGTGTGTAGGCATGTAGCCTTGTACCAACCCCACCTATCCGCCACATCTCGCATGTACATGTGCGCTTTGCGCTGGTCCATGCCTCCAATAGCGACATCGATGTCCATTTCAAAAATATCAGCGGCTTGCAAGGCAGGATAGTAAAATCTGGATAAATCTCCATCCGATGAGTCTTCACTTCGCCCCATGATTGAGAATGTTCTACGAACTCTCGCTAGACTCATGTTTTTTGAACACCTTAGAACCCTTGCCCAATAATCGCCAGAATCCATTATGCTCGAAGCCCAGAGGAATCGTAGTTCACCTGCTCCCTCTCCTTCAGGTGGGTTTCCGAGAAGCGCTCTGAAAGTTTCTTCCATGTATGTTGCAGTTGTTTGAATATCTTCCATAACACCGTCGAACTTGTCGTTAACCCATGCATGCCAGTCGGCTAGGAAAATCAATACATTTGCACCTGCATCTAGCATTCTTTTCATCTGAAGAGAAATTACCTTCCAGCCAATGTGTGCTTTTCCTGACGGCTCGAAACCAACATAGCAACGGATTACTCCATCGCCGCCAGCTGAGGTGCCATCCGCTAAACAATTGACTAAGTGATCAATTCCTACAGACTCTTCGACATATCCAATCATCAAATTGAGTCTCTCTAAAGCAGAATCATCGAGTTCAGCCACTCTGGGGCATCTCTCGATTAGACTCTCCTTATCCAACATTTAATCGCCTCAAAGTAAGTCATTCAATTTCTTGACTCTGCCTTCAGAAGGAGCAGTTCCTTCTTCCATCATCTTTTCCAATTCTGCAATCATCTCGTGGGCCTTGTCAATGGTTTCTTGAGTTACAGTACTAGACATTTCGATAGATTTGTGTGCCATCTTGATTGCAGAGCGAGCCTTTGAGAATTTCTTTGCCTGTTCCTTAGCTTTGTCCCCACGCTGCTTAGCCGAATAACCAGTTGCTTGGTCTAGGAAGTTAGACCAACGAGACCTAGATTGCATTGCCTTCTCTCTTCCTCCGTCCTGGGAAAGGAAGTCAGACAAGTCTTCTCCCTTCATCTGTTCGACATCAACTTGCAATTTACCATCTGAAGTATATTCTGCAGTTACGCTGGTTAGAATAGCAAAAGATGCTGTGAATACGCCATCTGAATTGACCTCAACATCATTGAAAAATTCTGTTGCTAATTTTGCTAAACCTGCATTTCCATTCATCGATTTAATGATTCCACGCTTGACTTCGAATCGCTCCATGCCTTTCCCAAAACAATTAGGGAAATAAGGACTACCGTTGAAACAGTAGTTCTAGGCGGGGCCTTTTTGGTGAATACTCACTCCCCGAGGTATGCGCAGAATAGCAGTGTTGTTGTCAATTTTGATGATGTCGCATCTAGTCAGTGCATCTCCCGAGATTACTGTTAACCTCAATTTGGAGAGAAAATTAGCAGATTTTGACATAGGTATCAAAGGAGGAGAAATATCTCCAAATGGAGATACTGTCCTAATTTACGGCGAAGACGGTTATGCACGCCTATTATCTGCAACTAGTGCTGATGATGAGGCTACAGATATCAGGCTCGAAAAGGAGACAGAAAGTGCGCTAAATGATGCAACATGGCACCCTGGTGGGAAAAGTGCGCTAATCGTAGGCGATGATGGAACAATCTTACGTTTCAATTCCACAAATTATGCTCTTGGAGAAGCAGAAGGCTCTCTGGCAATGGCAGGTATAGACATCAATTCTATTCATTTCACAGCAGGTTCCTCGGTTGCTTATTTGGGTACAGATACAGGTCAGATTTGGAGATATTACGCAGACACTTTCACGCTTTTGAATGACGAAGCATCTTCGAGAATTACAGATATCGACTGCCTGAAAAATAAGAACATCTGCGTTGCTGGCACATTAAATGACGGAGTTGCCGTAATTGATCAGGCAGATACCGTGACCTGGTTGCCTAATTCTCGCTATCATACTTGGGTAGGTATTGGATGTGAAGATGCAACCATGAATGCTTGTACAGGATTTGCCAGCGGGCATAAGGCCGCTTCTATAGAGATTGACATTCTAGATTCAACTCAATCTCAATTAGGTGAAATAATCATTCTAGGTCAGCTTGAAGGAGATGTAATTGGAGATAGTACTGCTGTAGACTCTTCTAGTATCATCGCACTAGCACCTCTAGGAATGGTTAGATGGAATCAGTATTCGCAAAATGCATTCTTGATGTTTTCAAATGAGAATGCTAGCGACGAAGATGTACTGCTTGGCGGCGATGGTTTTGCAGTAGCCTGGGAAAACTCGGAGTATTCAGGTTTCTTGGTTACCAGCCAAGGTAGAATTGTTTCTTTTGAGCCTGCAAGCGAAGCAGATAGTGGAGAAATCCCGAATATACTCATCATCCTAGTGGCGCTGTGTGTTCCCGGAGTTTTCATCGGTCTGATTTATTGGAACAGTCCTTGGTTGCAGCGGAAATATGCAAATTTGTTCCGTCGTAATAAGGAAGATGAGCAATAACCCCCTAACCTTCATGAGGCTATTGCTACCGCAGCAAAAACATGGAGCCGTTTGAGGGTCTGGACTTCTACGACATCGAGTCGTTGCTGACTGAAGAAGAGATAATGATTCGTGACATGGTTAGAGATTGGGTAGACGAGGAAGTCATCCCAAAAATCGAGCATGCATGCGAAAAGGGAATTTTCCCTGATGAATGGAGAGTTGCTCTTGGTGAAATGGGCGTTCTAGGCGCTCCGCTGAAGGGCTATGATTGCCCGGGACTTTCTTATGTGGCATATGGATTAATCTGTCAAGAGTTAGAGCGAGGAGATTCAGGACTTCGCTCATTTGCAAGTGTACAAGGTTCACTTGCAATGTACCCTATCTGGGATTTCGGAAGCGAAGAACAGAAGCAGTACTACCTCCCAAAACTAACTTCCGGCGAATGGGTCGGATGCTTCGGACTGACTGAACCGGATTACGGCTCAAACCCAGGTGACATGATAACCAAGGCAGAGGATATGGGCGACTATTACCTACTGAATGGTGCAAAGATGTGGATCACTAACGGAACAAT